>JAEWOJ010000166.1 GCA_023399815.1 Pseudomonadota bacterium
GACCAGGTGGACGCCTTCCACAGCACCCGCACCGGCGCCATCGTCGGCGCGTCGCTGGCCAGGCAGTTCGGCTGGAAGATCGGCGACACCATCCCGCTGCAGGCCACGATCTTCCCGCGCGGCGGCAGCAACGACTGGCCGTTGCAGCTGGTCGGCGTGTTCCACTCGAAGAACACCGCCACCGCCGCCAACGACGAGCGCCAGCTGATGATGAACTGGAAGTACTTCGACGAATCCAACGACTACATCAAGAACCAGGTGAGCTGGTACACGGTGACGCTGGACAACGCCGACCACGCCTCGCGCGTGGCCCAGGCCATCGACGCGATCTCGGCCAACTCCGACCACGAGACCAAGAGCCAGACCGAGTCGGCGTTCCAGCAGGCCTTCATCAAGCAGTTCGCCGACATCGGCATGATCGTCACCTCGATCATGGGCGCGGTGTTCTTCACCCTGCTGCTGCTGACCGGCAACACCATGGCGCAGGCGGTGCGCGAGCGCATCCCCGAGCTGGCCACGCTCAAGACGCTGGGCTTCAAGGACGGCACGGTGCTGATGCTGGTGATGGTCGAATCGGTGCTGCTGGTCGGCCTGGGCGGCGCGCTCGGCCTCGGCCTGGCGGCGCTGGCGCTGCCGGCGATGGCGCCCAAGACCATGGGCATGCTGCCGCCGCAGGTGCCGCTGCAGACCTGGCTGATGGGCCTGGGCCTGATCGTGCTGATCGGCCTGATCGTGGGCGTGCTGCCGGCGCTGCGCGCCAAGCGGCTGAAGATCGTCGACGCGCTGGCCGGACGCTAAGGAGAGGACCATGAAGAAATTTTTCTCGAACGCGCTGGTGATCCTCCTGCTCGCCATCGGCCTGGTTGCCTGGGTCTTCCTGCCGTGGGTCGGCGTACTGGCGGTGGCCATCGTCATCGCGCTGTGGCTGGCCTTCACCCGCAGCGGCCGGCTGGCGCTGGCCGCCACCCGCATCGGCATCGCCAGCCTGCCGCAGCGCTGGGGCGCCTCGTCGGTGATCGTGGTCGGCATCGCCGGCGTGGTCGGCGTGCTGGTGGCGATGCTGGCGATGGGCGAAGGCTTCCAGGCCACGCTCAACAGCACCGGCGACGACACCACCGCCATCGTGCTGCGCGGCGGCTCGCAGGCCGAGACCAACTCGGTCATCACCCGCGACCAGGTGCCGCTGCTGGGTACGCTGCCGGGCGTGGCGCACGACGCGCAGGGCCGCGCGCTGCTGTCGGCGGAGCTGTCGCAGGTGGTCAACCTGGTGTCCAGGTCCGATGGCACCGACGTCAACGCGCAGTTCCGCGGCGTCGGCGACATGGCCTGGGCGGTGCACGACAAGGTGAAGATCGTGAAGGGCCGGCAGTTCAAGCCCGGCCTGCGCGAGATCGTGGTCGGCGAAGGCGCGCAGGGCCAGTTCCGCGACATGGAGGTGGGCAAGACCCTCACCCTCGGCAACCAGACCTGGGCAGTGGTGGGCGTGTTCGCCTCCGGCGACGCGCACGATTCGGAGCTGTGGACCGACGTGCAGACGCTGGCCACCACCTACCAGCGCAGCGCCTACCAGTCGATCAGCGTGCGCACCGAGGGCAAGCCCGGCTTCGAGCGGTTCAAGGCGGCGGTGGCGGCGGACCCGCGCCTGAAGCTGGACGTGGAGACCACGCGCGACTACTACCGCAAGCAGGGCGGCGGCTTGAACACGCTGATCAGCATCCTCGGCAAGGTGATTGGCGCGATCATGGCGGTGGGCGCGGTGTTCGGCGCGCTCAACACCATGTATGCGGCGGTGGCGACGCGCGCGCGCGAGATCGCGACCATGCGCGCCATCGGCTTCCGCGGCCTGCCGGTGGTCATGGCGGTGATGCTGGAGACCATGCTGCTGGCGCTGGTCGGCGGCCTGCTCGGTTGCGCGGTGGCGTGGCTGGTGTTCAACGGCTACAGCGTGTCCACCATCGGCAGCAACTTCAGCGCGGTGGTGTTCAAGTTCCACGTCTCGCCGGAGCTGCTGTGGAGCGGGCTGAAATGGGCGCTGGGGATTGGTCTGGTCGGCGGCTTGTTCCCGGCGCTGCGGGCGGCGCGGCTGCCGATCACCACCGCGCTGCGCGAGACCTGAGGACGCGGGCGTGGACGATGCCGGGCGGCGCCATCCGCGCCCGGCATCGTTCCCGTCCTGCTGCCGGCCCGCATCCGGCGGCGTTGCGCCGAAACCAAACGGCGGGCAACGGTCATCCATTTGTCATGTTGTTGCGGTAGCAGGCGCCGCGGCGGGCCGCTACCGTGCCCGCCTTTCCCCTTCCCGGAACCCGCCATGCTCCGTTCGCTGGCGCTGGCCGGCGTCTGCGTGATGCTGGCCGGCTTCGCCCTGTCCTCGCCAATGCCGCCGCTGTCGCTCGGCGCGCGGCTGGCCGCGCCCGGCGGCACTTCGCCGATGGTGCCGACCGCGCGTATCGACGCCCTGCTCGCGCGCCTGCCGCACCGCCAGGGCATGGTGCCCGGCAGCGGCGGCGTGGCGCTGCACTGGGTCGCCTTCGATCCGGGCGACTATCGCCTGCAGTACCGCTACCTCGGCAAGGGCGAGCGCTTCCCCGAGTTCTCGATGGAGGCCACCGCGCCGGCGACAGGTTCCACTCCGGCCGCGCCGCGCGGCACGGTGATCCTGCTGCACGGCTGGATGATGGACGGCGGCTCGCTGCTGCCGTGGGCGCTGGAGCTGGCGCAGAGCGGCTACCGCACCATCGCCCTGGACCTGCGCAACCACGGCCGCTCCGGGCAGGCGCCCTCCGGCTACGGCACGCGCGAGGGCGAGGACGTGGCGGCGGCGCTGCACGCGCTCGACGCCGAGGGCGAGATCGACGGGCCGGTGCACCTGCTCGGCGTGTCCTACGGCGCGGCCACCGCCATCTTCGCCGCGCGCGACCTCGGCCCGCGGCTGCGCAGCGTAGTGGCGATGGAATCCTTCGACAACGCCGGCCAGGCGATCCGCGCGATGGTGCCGCACATGCTGTCGCGCCCGCCCGAGCGCATGGGCGATTACCTCGCGCTGCCGCTGGCGCGCTGGCAGTACGGCGGCAGCGGGCTGGACGATGCCATCGCCGCCGCCGACCGCAAGCTCGGCCTCGACCTGGACCGGGTGGACGTGGGCCAGGCGCTGGCGCAGGTGCCGGCCTGCGTCCTGCTGCTGCACGGCCGCGACGATGCGCACATCCCGGTCGCGCAGGGCCGCGCCCTGGCCGCCGCCGCGCCGCGCGCGCGTTACCTGGAACTGCAGGGCGAGGACCACCTGACCCTGCCGCTGCGGCTGGACCGCCTGTCCGGCGTGGTCGACGACTGGTTCGCGCAGGTCGGCGACGACGGCACGCATTGCCCGATGCCCACGACACCACTGGACGGAGCTTCCCTGTAGGAGCGACGTGAGTCGCGACAGGACTTCAGCGGGAAAACCCGTCGCGACTCACGTCGCTCCTACGGCGTCCCCTGCGACCACATGCCTCACGATCGCCGGCGCGCCCTCGTCGCCGCGCGCACGCCGGCGATGGCGAACACCACCAGCCCGGACCAGATGAGGCCGAAGCCGACCAGCTGCGAGGCCGCGAACGGCTCGCGCAGGATCAGCACGCCGGCCAGGAACTGCAGCGTCGGGCCGATGTACTGCAGCAGCCCGACCACCGACAGCGGGATGCGGCGCACGCCGTAGGCGAAGGCGATCAGCGGCACCGCGCTGACCGCGCCGGCCAGCACCAGCAGCACGTCGTTGCCCCAGCCCCAGCCGGAAATGAAACCGCCGCCGTGGCCGTTCTCGGCCCACAGCGCGTAGGCCAGCGCCGGCCCCACCATGAACAGGCTTTCCACGCCGAGCCCGGTCACCGCCTCGACCACCACCAGCTTGCGCAGCAGCCCGTACAGGCCGAAGGTGATCGACAGGCCGATGGCGATCCACGGCGGGCGCCCGCTCTGCCAGGTCAGCCACGCCACGCCCAGCGCGGCCAACGCCACCGCCAGCCATTGCAGCCGGCCCAGGCGCTCGCCCAGCACCGCTACGCCCAGCACCACGCTCAGCAGCGGATTGATGAAGTAGCCCAGGCTGGTCTCGACCACATGGCCGGCGTTCACCGCCCAGATATACAGGCTCCAGTTGGCGCCGATCAGCAGGCTCGCCAGGCCCAACAGCCAGAACCGCCGCGGCGTGGCCCACACCTCGCGCAGCCAGCCCCAGCCGCGCACGATGCCCAGGCCGCCGACCAGCAGCACCGCGCTCCAGACGATGCGGTGGGCGATGATCAGGAACGACGGCACCTCGATCAGCAGCCGCCAGTAAAGCGGAAACAGGCCCCAGATGACGAAGGCCAGCGTGGTCGCCAGCAGGCCGTTGCGGTGTTCGTTGGCGGTCGTCGTCATGCGCGGCGCATCCGGGCCAGGGTGATGACCACGACGCCGGCCAGGATCACTGCCATCGCGCCGATGTCGGCGGCGCCGAAGCGCTCGTGCGCGATCCACGCGCCCAGCGCCACCGCGATCACCGGGTTGACGTAGGCATAGCTGCTGGCCAGCACCGGGCGCACGTTGTGCAGCAGCCACACGTAGGCGGTAAAGGCGACGATGGAGCCGAACACGCTCAGGTAGCCCACCGCCAGCACGCCCTGCAGCGTCGGCGCCGCGGCCATGCGCTCGCCGCGCAGCAGGCCGGCGACGACCAGGACCGCGCCGCCGCACAACATCTGCCCGGCGGCGGTCATGAACGGCGACGGCAGGTCGCGGCCGCGCGACCAGATCGAACCGGCGGCCCAGCCCAGCGGCGCGACCAGCAGGAACACCAGCCCTGCCGGCGTCGCGGTCAGGCTGCTGCCGGCGTTGAGCCACAGCACGCCGGCGAAGCCGACCGCGATGCCCAGCCATTCGCCGCCGGCCACGCGCTCGCCACGGAACGCGGAGAACAGCGCCATCCACAGCGGCACCGAGGCCACCGCCACCGCGGCCAGGCCGGAGGACACCTCGCGCTCGGCCATCACCACCATGCCGTTGCCCAGGAACAGCAGGCTGAAGCCCATCGCCGCCAGGGTCGGCCATTGCGCGCGCGTCGGCGCCGGCACGCCGCGCCAGCGCAGCAGCGCGTAGAGCACGCCGCCGGCGATCACGAAGCGGGTGCCGGAGATCACCGACAACGGCGGCATGCCGCCTTCCAGCGCCAGGCGGATGCCGAGATAGGTCGAACCCCAGACCACGTACACGAGGAACAGGGCCAGTACGACGAGGCCGCTCCGGGGAGCGGCCGACGTGGTGGGGGGCGAAGACATGGGGCAGGTACCGCCATCCGGGGGAATGCGGATTCTAGGGCACCGCGCCGCGACGATCAGCCCGAAAAACGGCATGCTGTATCCGCCCGGCCGCGCCGGCCGGCACCATCGCGCCGGCCATGCCAGGGCAGGCGCGAACGCCCCGGCTTCCACGCAAGGACCTCTTCCGGCATGCCCACATCCGGCACCGCGCTGCGGCGCTCCGTCGCCAACACCCTCAAGGGCTCGGCCGGCAACTTGGTCGAGTGGTACGACGTCTACGTCTATTCCGTGTTCGCGACCTATTTCGAATCGCGGTTCTTCTCGGCCACCGACAGGAACTCCACGCTGTACGTGTGGGCGATCTTCGCCGCCACCTTCCTGATGCGGCCGATCGGCGCGTGGTATTTCGGCCGCTTCGCCGACCGCTACGGGCGGCGCCTGGCGCTGACCGTGTCGGTATCGATGATGGCCGGCTGTTCGTTCCTGGTCGCCATCACGCCCACGGCCGGCACCATCGGCCTGTGGGCGGCGGTGATCCTGCTGCTCGCGCGCCTGCTGCAGGGCTTCGCCACCGGCGGCGAGTACGGCACCAGCGCCACCTACATGTCCGAGGCGGCGCTGCCCGGCCGCCGCGGCTTCCTGTCCTCGTTCCACTACGTCACCCTGGTCGGCGGCCACGTGCTGGCGCAACTGACCCTGCTGGTCATGCTCGCCTTCTGGGAGAAGCCGCAGATCTCCGAATGGGGCTGGCGCATCGCCTTCGCCCTGGGCGGCGTCGCCGCGATCGTGGTGTTCTGGCTGCGCCGGTCGATGGACGAATCGCTGGAATCGTCCTCCATCGCCGCCGCGCGCGAAGGCAAGGCCCGCGCCTCCGGTTCGATGCGCGAACTGCTCACGCACCAGTGGCGGCCGCTGCTGCTGTGCTTCCTGATCACCGCCGGCGGCACCGTGGCCTTCTACACCTATTCGGTGAACGGCCCGAAGATGATCCAGAGCGCCTTCGCCGGCGACGACCCGATGGTCGGGACGCTGATCAACCTGGGCGTGCTGGCGTTCCTGATGGCGCTGCAGCCGCTCGGCGGCTGGCTGTCGGACCTCGTCGGCCGCAAGGCCCTGCTGGTGTTCTTCGGCGTCGGCGGCGTGCTCTACACCTGGTACATGGTGACCCGGCTGCCGCAGCAGCACGACGCGCTGGCGGCCTTCGCGACGCTGGCGCTCGGCTTCGTCATCCTCACCGGCTACACCTCGATCAACGCGGTGGTGAAGGCCGAACTGTTTCCCACGCACGTGCGCGCCCTGGGCGTGGGCTTCGGCTACGCGCTGGCCAACTCGCTGTTCGGCGGCACCGCGCCGCTGCTGTACCAGGGCGCGCTGCGGACCGGCCACGTCGCCACGTTCGCCACCTATGTCACCGCGGTGATCGCGGTGTCGCTGGTGGTCTACGTGTTCTTCCTGGAGAACAAGGGACCGAACTGGCTGGACGGCACGCGCCGATAGTCCGGCGCGGCACAGCCGCGGTCAGCGCCGCGCGGCGTCGCTGGCCTCGCGCGCGGCCTCGAATTCCGCGCCCTTGTCCCATGCCGGCCAGCGCCGGCCGTTGGCCAGTTCCAGGCCCAGGTCGTAGACCAGCAGCGTGTCGGCGGCCAGGCCGCGCGCATCCCACTGCGGCGACCACGCGTCGCAGGCCTGGTGGTAGCACCTGGCGAAGTAGGCGTCGCGCAGCGCGCGGCCGGCGGCGACCCCGCCGTCCAGCTTGTCCAGGCCCGCGCCGACGGTGATCGCCGGCACGCCCTTGCGGGCGAAGGCGAAGTGGTCGGCACGGTAGAAGAAGCCGGCTTCCAGGTTCGGGTCGGGCGACCAGCGGCGGTCGCGCGCCTTGGCGACGCGGTCGATGTCCGCCTCCAGCGAGACACGGCCGTTGCCCCAGGTGGCGATGTCGGCGGTCTCGCCGTCCGGGCTGAACATCTCGATGTTCAGCACCGCGGCAGTTTTCTCCAGCGGCGCCAGCGGGTGCTCGGCATAGTAGCTGGCGCCCAGCAGGCCCTTCTCCTCGGCGGTCAGCGCCAGGAAGTACAGCGTGCGCTGCGGGCGCGGGCCGGCGGCGAACACGCGCGCCAGTTCCAGCACCGAGGCCACGCCGGTGGCGTTGTCGATGGCGCCGTGGCGCACGCTGTCGCCGTTGGCGTCGGGCTGGCCGATGCCGAAGGCATCCCAGTGCGCGGAGAAGATCACCGACTCGTCAGGATGCGTGGCGCCTTCCAGCTTCGCCACCACGTTGCGCGTCACCACCGGCTCGCGCTTGACCTTGAAGCGGGCCGACAGGCGCGCGTCGCCCAGCGCCAGCGGGCGGAAATCGGCGCGCATCGCCTTGCGCTTCTCCGCCTCGAAATCCAGCCCCGCCGCGGCGAAGATGCGCTCGGCCAGCCCGCGCTGCATCCAGCCGCGCAGCGGCGTGTGCAGCGCCCGCGCATCGGCGTCGCTGCGCTGGATGTCGAACAGCGGCGAGGTGCCGGAAGCCTTCACCGTCGCCCACGGATAGGCGGCCGGCGCGGTCTCGTGCACGATCAGCACGCCCTCGGCGCCGCGCCGCGCGGCCTCCTCGAACTTGTAGGTCCAGCGGCCGTAGTAGGTCACCGCCCTGCCGTCGAACGCGCCGGGCGTGGCGGCCTCGAAATCGGCGTCGTTGATCAGCACCACCGCGATCTTGCCGTGCAGGTCCACGCCCTTGTAGTCGTCCCAGCGCCGCTCCGGCGCGTCGATGCCGTAGCCGACGAACACCAGCGGCACGTCCTCCAGGTCCACCGCACCGAGCGGGCTGAGGCTCTGCAGGGTCACGTCCTCGCCGTTGACCAGTGGCTGGCGCTTGCCGGCCAGCTGCAGGCTGGCGTCGACGCCACCGTCCACCTGCGCGCGCACCAGCGGCACTTCCTGCACCCAGCCGCCGTCGCTGCCGCCGGGTTGCACGCCGGCCTTGCGGAACTGCTCGACCAGGTAATCGACGGTGCGCTGCTCGCCGTCGGTAGCCGGCGCACGGCCTTCGAACTCGTCCGAGGCCAGCACGCGCACGTGCCGCGACAGCGCGTCGGGATCGATGCCGCCGCCGGGCAGGTCGTTGGCCGCGCTGGCGATGCCGCCGACGAACAGGCAGGACGACAACAGCAGCATGCGCATCGGGTTCACGGCGGTACCAACAGCAGGGAGAAGTGCGGGATTTTACCTGCAGGAGCGGCGTTGGAGCGTGCAGGGGCGTGCAGGGGCAACTGTAGGAGCGACGCCAGTCGCGACAGGGCCT
>JAEWOJ010000213.1 GCA_023399815.1 Pseudomonadota bacterium
CAATCCCGAACCCGTGGTCCCCGAACTGATCGACCTGCTGTCGCTGGAGCGGCTGGAGGACAACCTGTTCCGGGGCCAGAGCCGCGACATCGGCACCAAGTACGTGTTCGGCGGGCAGGTGCTGGGCCAGGCGCTGGCCGCCGCCCAGGCCACCATCGACAACGGCCGCCACGCGCACTCGCTGCACGCCTATTTCCTGCGCGCCGGCAACATCGACCACCCGATCATCTACGACGTGGACCGCACCCGCGACGGCGGCAGCTTCTCGGTGCGCCGGGTCACCGCGATCCAGCACGGCAAGGTGATCTTCTTCTGCGCGGCCTCGTTCCAGCAGGCCGAGCACGGCGCCGAGCACCAGCACAAGATGCCCGAGGTGCCGCAGCCGGAGGACATCGAGCCCAACCGCCCGCTGCCGCCCGAGGTGCTGGAACGGCTGCCGGTGAAGGTGCAGCGCTGGCTCTCGCGCGGCGGCCCGTTCGAGTTCCGCCACGTGGCCGCACCGGGTGAAAGCTGGCGCGACGAGCTCAACCCGCCCAAGCGCCCGCCCTACCACCAGGTGTGGATGCGCCTGAACGAACGCGTCGGCGACGCGCCGGAGCTGCACCAGGCGCTGCTGGCCTACGCCTCGGACTTCCACCTGCTGGGCACCGCCACCTTCCCGCACGGCATCAGCTACTACCAGCCGCACGTGCAGATGGCCTCGCTCGACCACGCCCTCTGGTTCCACCGCCCGTTCCGCGTGGACGACTGGCTGCTGTACTCGCTCGACAGCCCCAGCGCGCAGGATTCACGCGGCCTGGCGCGCGGCCAGTTCTTCACCCGCGCGGGCGTGCTGGTGGCCAGCACCGCGCAGGAAGGGCTGATCCGCGTCGCACCGCCGGCCAGCGAAGGCGGCAGGGAATAAACATGCGCAAGATATTCACCAGCCAGCGCGTGGAAAATGCCGAGGGTGTGGCCAACATGCTGCGCGAGGCCGGCATCGAGGTACGCCTCACCAACGGCCGTTCGTACCACAGCAAGCGCCGCGGCCAGTTCAGTTACCTGGACAAGAAGAACGACGAGCAGCTGCCGACGGTCTGGGTGGTGCGCGCCGACGACCAGCCGCGCGCGCGAGAGATCCTGCGCGACGCGCGCCTGCTCGACACCACCCGCCGCGACCATCCGGTCGCCGACTACGCCTTCCGCGACGCGCCGGCGCAGACCGGCGGCCGTGGCTGGGCCTGGCGCATCCGCATCGCGCTGCTGGTGGTGATCGCCGGCGTGGCGCTGGTGATCATGCTGCGCCATCGCGGCACGCAGGCGCCGCCTGCCCCCGCACCGCAGGTACAACCGGCGCCGGACCAGGACGGCGGGGACGGTTTCCGCGTGCGCATCCAGCCCAGCGATCCGGCGCCGGCGCCCGCACCGGCGCCCAAGCCCTGATCCGCGGCGAAGCAGTCACATCGGCCGGCGGCCTCCGTCCTCTTCCGCAGACCACCGGGAGCCGCCCATGACCGCCACGACGCTCGAATCCATGCTGCAGCACGAACTGCCGGCCGCCCGCGGCGGCTGCACGCGCTCCTACGGGCGCATCGTGCTGGCCTGCCAGAACACGGTCACCGCCATCGCGCTGGCGATCACCCGCGACGTGCAGGCCAGCGAGGACATCGCCCAGGAGGCCTTCATCAAGGCCTGGCAGCAGCTCAACCAGCTCAACAACCCCTCCAGCTTCCTGCCGTGGCTGCGGCAGATCACCCGCAACCTCGCCCGCGACTGGCTGCGCGCCAACCGCAACCGCCCGCTCAGCGGCGAGGCCGCCGAGATCGCCATCGGCATGGCCGCCGATCCCGCACCCGGCGCCGTCGAGGCGATGGCGCGCGTGGAAGAGGAACTGGCCGCCGAGGAAATCATCTCCGCCCTGCCCGAGGACAGCCGCGAGATACTGCTGCTGTTCTACCGCGAGGGACAGAGCTCGCAGCAGGTCGCCGCACTGCTGGGGCTGAGCGACGCGGCGGTGCGCAAGCGCCTGTCGCGCGCCCGCGCCACCGTGCGCGGGGAGATGCTGCGCCGCTTCGGCGAGTTCGCGCGCAGCAGCGCGCCCGGCACGGCGTTCGCGGCGGCGGTCAGCTCGCTGCTGATGGTGGCCGCGCCGGGCACGGCCAGCGCCGTGGTGATCGGCAGTACCGCCGGCCTGGCCGGCGCGGGCAAGCTGGGCGCCAGCGGCATGGGCGCCACCGCGGTGGGCGGCGGCGCGGCCGGCGGTTCGCTGGGCATGCTGGTCAATACGCTGATGGCCGACGGCTTCCACCTCGGACTGACGCTGGGCGCCACGATCGGCGGCACCGCCGCGGCCTGGCTGGGTGGCCTGTACCTGCTGCGCTACGCCGAATCGGCCAGCGAACGTACCCAGGTGCAGCGCTTCATGCGCCTGCACACCACCACCGCCGCCGTGTTCTGCGGCAGCACGCTGCTGGCGGTGGTCCTGCGCGTGGGATTGGTCGCGACCCTGGCGACGCTGGCGCTGGGCATGTGCGCGATCAACTACCAGTACCTGGTCACGCTGCCGCGGCTCATGGGCCCGATGCTCGCCCGCGACGCCGCCCGCCACGGCCGCAGCGGACCCAGCCGCGTCTACAACAGCCTGTTCGGCCGCAGCGCGGTGGTGACGTCCAGCGTGCTGACGGTGGCCGCCGTGCTGTTCGTGCTGCTCAAGCGCTGACGAAGACCCACTGGCGATGGTCGCCGGCGACAACCGGCCATCGAACAATCCGGCAGGCGAAAACAGGAACGCCCCGCCGAAAGGCGGGGCGTTCTCCGGTTGCCTGCCGCTTACTTGGCCGCAGGCGCCTGCGGCGGACGCGGACCGTGCGGGCCTGCCTTGGCGCGGGCGGCCTCCAGTTCGGCCGGGCTCAGCTTGCCGTCCTTGTCGGTATCGGCGGTGCGGAACCACTCCTCGCGACGCTGCTTGGCGCGCGCCTCGCGGTCGGCCTGGTCGATGAAGCCGTCCTTGTTCACGTCCATGCGCTCGAAGAAGGCCTGGTACTCGGCGGCGCTGACGCGGCCATCGTGATTGCCGTCCATCATCCGCAGGAATCCGTCGCCACGGGGCCCACGGTGATGGCGGCCCATGCCGCGGTGGCCGTCGCCGCCCCGCGCGTGCCAGCGCGGCATCTCGTCGCGCGACAGCTTGCCGTCCTTGTTCTTGTCCAGTTCGTCGAAACGCTGCGCCAGGCGCGGATGGGCGGCGGCTTCCTGGCGGTCGATCGCGCCATCGCCGTTGGCGTCCAGGCGCACCGGGGCCGGCTTCTGCTCCGGCTTGGGGGCGGCGGCCAGCGCGGCGCCGGCAACGGAAGCGGCCATCAGCACGGCCAGCAGGATCAGGGGTTTGCGGTGGGTCATGGGGTCTGGCTCCGGTAGTGGATGAAAGGCCGCATCGCTGCGCCTTGCTGACATCAACGTGCCACCACCGGCGGCGTTGACGGCGCGCCGAACGCATTCATCGGGCGGACAGGCGCAGGCCTTGAGATCGCCTGCCGCTATGCTTGCCGGCATGGCTTTGCACGGCGACTCCAACGAAGAACTGCGCCTGTTCCAGACCGGCGAACACCCCTGCGGCTATTTCCCCGACCGGCGCGCGCGCGACCTCGTGCTCGACCCGCAGGACAGCCGGCTCGGCGAGCTGTACCCGATGGCGCTGGGCTGGGGCTTCCGCCGCTCCGGCGACCTGGTCTACCGGCCGCACTGCCAGCAGTGCCGCGCCTGCGTGCCGGTGCGCGTGCCGGTGGCGCGCTTCACGCCCGATCGCAGCCAGCGCCGCTGCCTGGCGCGCAATAGCGACCTGGAATGCCGGGTGCTGCCGGCCGAGCGCACCGACGAGCAGTTCACGCTGTACCGGCGCTACCTCGGCGCGCGCCATGCCAAGGGCGGCATGGACGACCACGGCCCGCACGAATTCGACCAGTTCCTGATCGGCGGCTGGTCGCATGGGCGCTTCCTAGAAATCCGCGGTCCGGGCGGCGACGGCCGGCGCGGCCGGCTGCTGGCGGTGGCGGTCACCGACGTCACCGCACTGGGGCTGTCGGCGGTCTACACCTTCTTCGATCCGGACGCGCACGCGCGCGGCCTGGGCACCTACGCGATCCTGCAGCAGATCGACTGGGCACGCCGCGCCCGCCTGTCCCACCTGTACCTGGGCTACTGGATCGAAGGCCATCGCAAGATGGACTACAAGCGCCGCTACCGGCCGCTGGAATGCTTCGACGGCAGGCGCTGGCTGGAAGACCCCGGGTAGTGCCGGCCCCAGGCCGGCAGCCGCGGGGGTAAATTTGATTT
>JAEWOJ010000031.1 GCA_023399815.1 Pseudomonadota bacterium
GGGACCAGGCCCTGGCGCAGTGGGCCCGGTATCGCTTGGCCGAGGGCGCGACCGGCCTGCACGCCGAAGCGCGCGAGCGCCTGGACGCGATCCTGCTGGACGCGGCGCTGGCCGCCACCGACGGCCATCGCGGCGAAGCCGCGGCGCGGCTCGGTCTCGGCCGCAACACCGTCACCCGCAAGCTCGGCCCCGGTCGCCGCCGCTGAAAGTGCGGGCAGGGTCCTGTAGGAGCGACGCCAGTCGCGATAGGGCTTTCCCATTCAAGCCCCCGCACAGGGGCAGGCTTCTGCATGCAGGCCCCCTCGCGACTGGCGTCGCTCCTGCATACGTCCCCATACGCGCCCCCATACACCTGCATGCATATGACAGGCAGGCCGTTGCACTCCATCTACCTACACAGCTTCGGGTATCAGGGGCCACAATGCCTGCCGCACCATCCGAGGATTCCCCATGCAAATCCGCCTGTCCCTGACCACGCTGGTCGTCCTGTCGCTGGCCGCCTGCACCCAGCCCGTGGTCAAGCCGGAGCCGCCGCCGCCGCCGCCGGCGGTCAGCACCGCGCAGATGGCCGAGGCGAACCTGGCGCCTGCCTCGGCCAGCCTGGTCAGCGGCCGGGTGGCCCTGGTGCCGGAAGCCGGTGGCGTGCACATCACCGGCGTGATCGGCGGCCTGCCGCGCGGCCGGCAGGCCGCGTTCCACGTGCACGAGAAGGGCGATTGCAGCGCGGTGGACGCCAGCAGCGCCGGCGGCCACTTCAATCCGGCCACGCAGCCGCATGGCCGCGCCGGCAGCGGCGCGCACCATGCCGGCGACATGGACAACCTGCAGGCCAACGCCGAGGGCGTCGTGCACGTGGACGTACACCTGCGCGGGGTTACTCTTGGCGGCGGCGCGGCCAACGACATCGCCGGCCGCGCCGTGGTGGTCCATGCCGACGCCGACGACTACCACAGCCAGCCGGCGGGCAACGCCGGCGTCCGGGTCGCCTGCGGCGTGATCCGCGTCACCCGCTGAATGCGGCGGTCCGGCCGATCCGGCCCCAACAAGGGAGTACGACGATGCGTTTGATCCACACCAGCCTGTTCCTCGCCAGCGCGTTGGCGCTGGCTGCCTGCAAGCAGGCGCCCGCGCCCGAGGCCGCTCCGGCTACCGACACCGCAGCCGCCACCCCCGCGACCGATCCCGCCGCCCCGCCGGCGATGGACGCGGCGGTGGCCACCGCCGAACTGCAGCCGACCCAGGACAGCACGGTCAAGGGCAGCATCCGCTTCACCGTCGTGGACGGCAGGCTGCACGCCAGCGGCGACATCAGCGGCCTGCAGCCGGGCAGCGAGCATGGCTTCCACATCCACGAGAGGGGCGACTGCAGCGCGCCGGACGGCACCAGCGCCGGCGGCCACTTCAACCCGGCCAGCACCGAGCACGGCAGCGTCGAGGCGGCCGTGCACCACGGCGGCGACATGCCCAACGTCGTCGCCGACGCGCAGGGCAACGCCCACGTCGACGGCCCGGTGTCGAGCAACGTCAACGCCGGCAAGGGCGACGACTTCGACATCATCGGCCGCGGCCTGATCGTCCACGCCGACCCGGACGACTACCACAGCCAGCCGACCGGCAACGCCGGCGCGCGCCTGGCCTGCGCGGTGATCAGCAAGTCCGAGTGACCGGCTGCGGCATGTATGAAAAACGCCGGCAATGCCGGCGTTTTTTACGCCTCATGCCGACCGCCAGCCAACCCACCACCCGGTAGCGCCCGACCGTTGGTCGGGCGGCGCGCAGCGCGGAACGGTCACTGCAAGCGGGTCGAAAGTGCCGGCCAACGGCCGGCACCCACCGGGATGTTCCAGCCCATAGGCCGGAGCCTCATGCCGACCGCCAGCCAACCCACCACCTGGTAGCGCCCGACCGTTGGTCGGGCGATGCGCAGCGCAGGACGGTCACTGCAAGCCGGCCGAAAGTGCCGGCCAACGGCCGGCACCCACCCAAATATCCCAGCTCCGGTAGTGCCGGCCGCTGGCCGGCACCTGCGCACATCGTGCAGCTGCCCGACAGGCACCGCACGAACCCCTGCAGGAATCAGTGTCCCAGCGCCACGCGCGCGTCCTGCCCGGCGTCGACATGCACGTACAGCACGTCCAGGCCATGCGCCTCGAGCACCGCGGCCATCTGCCGCTGGCGCATCAGGTACTGCTCGTAGACGCGCTGCAGGCGGTCGCAGTCGTTCCTGTCGTGGGCGTAGTGCGCGCACCAGCCGGCCGGGTCGAACAGGGCCATGCGCACCTCGTTGCCGGTGTAGCGCAGCAGCGGTTCGGGGGCGGCGTCCAGCCACTGTTCCCGGTCCGGCGAGAACATGGCTGTTTCCAGCAGTGGCCACAGGTCGGACAGACCCTGGTTGTCGTACTGCATGGCCATCATCGCGGCCAGGTCGTTGACGGTGAAATAGCGCGCGTGCTCGATGCGCGCGCCGAAGGCGTTCTGCGCCAGCAGCGCGGTGTCGGCCTGGGCCATGCCGTTGGCCAGCAGCACTTCCTCCAGCGCATCGCGGGTCTCGCGCAGCAGCGCCGGGTCGTTGCCGGTCAGCACGAACGGCACCACGCGCAGGCCGCCGCCGGCCAGCGCGGGATCGGCCTGCAGCGGCAGCGGCACCGCGCCTTCGGCGTCGCTGCCGAAGGCGAGCAGGCGCGGGCCCTGGTTGCGGCCGGGCGCGCGCATCTGCAGTTCTTCCAGGCGCCGGTGGATCGGCCAGCCCGGGCGCAGCACCTCGGCCGGATCGAAGTGCGCCGCGGCCAGCACCAGGTCCAGTCCGCTGGCCTGCGGCACCAGCCCGGCCAGGTCGCGGCCCACCAGCGCGGCCAGTTCGCCGGCCTGCCCGGAGGACAGCGCCGCATGCAGCGGCTGCTGGCCGCCGGCCAGTTCCAGTGCCATCACGCCCAGTGCGTTCATGTCGGGGTTGGAATTGCTCATGGTTCGCGGTTGGCCCGTCACAGGCTCGAAGCTACACTCAATGTCCATTATGCCTGCTGCCGCAGGCAGGTCCGCGTCGCATTCCCCCCTTCCAGTCCAGGTAACCGCATGTCCAGCGCCCGTCCCGTCGCCATTCTCGGTGGTGTCCGCATTCCGTTCTGCCGCCAGAACACCGCTTATGCGGACGTGGGCAATCTCGGCATGTCGGTGCGTACGCTCGGCGCGCTGGTCGAGCGCTTCGGCCTGCATGGCCAGCAGCTGGGCGAAGTGGCGATGGGCGCGGTGATCAAGCATCCCAGCGACTGGAACCTCGGCCGCGAGGCCGCGCTGTCCTCCGGGCTGTCGCCGCTGACCCCGGGCATCACCCTGCAGCGCGCCTGCGGCACCTCGCTGGACAGCATCATCACCGTCGCCAACAAGATCGCGCTGGGGCAGATCGATTCGGGCATCGGCGGCGGTTCGGACACCACCTCCGACGTGCCGATCGTCTACGGCAAGCAGCTGCGCGGCCGCCTGCTGGCGGCCAACCGCGCCAAGACCACCGGCGACAAGATCCGCGCGCTGGTCTCGGGCTTCAAGTTCTCCGAGCTCAAGCCCGAGTTCCCCGGCGTGGCCGAGCCGCGCACCGGCAAGAGCATGGGCGACCACTGCGAGGACATGGCCAAG
>JAEWOJ010000094.1 GCA_023399815.1 Pseudomonadota bacterium
CCGGGAAAGCCCGGTCGCGACTGACGTCGCTCCTACAGGGGATGGATTCGTGCTCAGTAGCTGCCGTCGAAGGCGAAGATCGGCTTGCGGTTCCGCCAGGCGCCGCCGGTGAAGTCCGGGAAGTCCAGGGTCTGGAAGCCGTTGGCGATCGACTGCTCGGACAGCGGCGTGATCGCGCTCCAGGTCACCGCGTCGTAGAAGTCGATCGGCATCGGCGCATTGGCCTTCAGCGCCTCGACGAAGGCATTGATCACGAACCAGTCCATGCCGCCGTGGCCGGCACCGGCAGCGGTGGCGGCGTGCTGCTTCCACAGCGG
This sequence comes from Pseudomonadota bacterium, assembly GCA_023399815.1. GTDB lineage: Bacteria > Pseudomonadota > Gammaproteobacteria > Xanthomonadales > Xanthomonadaceae > Stenotrophomonas. Next base: position 318 of record JAEWOJ010000094.1, read on the forward strand.
ATGCTCGTACTGGTCCTGGTAGGCCTTGAAGTCCTCCCATTCGTGCGGCGGGCTGCGGCCTTCGATGTGGATGCCGTGGTTGAGGTCCATCCACAGGCCCCGGGTGCCCTGCACGCGGAAGCCCAGCGAGTACGGGCGCGGCAGCGAGGTGTCGTGCTGCAGCAGGATGGTCTCGCCGTTCTCGCAGGCCAGCGTGGTGGTGACGATGTCGCCGAGCTTGAACCGCACCTGCGTGCTCGGGTGCGTGGTGCCGCCGCTCTTGTCCACGGTGTACTCGTGCAGGCCGCGCGCCTTGCTGGCGAAGGCGTTGATGCGGGTGAAGCGGTTGCCGCGGTTGATGCCGGCGTACATCGCGCACGGGCCGATGCCGTGGCTCGGATACAGCTCGCCGTTGCGCTCGACCGAGTGTTCAGTGCGCCAGCGCGCCTCGGACCAGCCCTTGGGTCCGAACTCGACGCCGCTGTTGTAGGGATGGTCGGGATCGCCGTCGTTGAACTTCACCCCGCGCAGGTCGTGCTGGTAGCCGCCCTGCAGGTGCACCAGCTCGCCGAACAGGCCTTCGCGCACCATCTGCAATGCCGCCATCACGTCGCGGCGGTAGCACACGTTCTCCAGCAGCATGTAGGGCGTGCCGCTCCGCAGCTGCGCGTTGAGCACGTCCCAGTGGTCCTGCAGGGTGATGCCGGCCACCACTTCGCAACCGACCGCGACCTTGGCCTGCATCGCGGCGATCGCCATCGGCGCATGCCATTCCCACGGCGTGGCGACGATCACGCCGTCGAGGCCGCGTTGTTCGAGCAGGCGCTTCCAGGCGTTCGCATCGCCGTCGGCGCCATAGGTCTTCGGCGCCGGCTTGCCGGCCTTGGCCACCATCCCGGTGGCGCGGCCGAGCATGATCGGCTCGATGTCGCACAGCGCCACCACCTCCACGTCGTCGCGGCGCAGCAGTTCCTTGAGCAGGACCTGGCCGCGCATGCCGATACCGATCATGCCCAGCCGCAGCGTGCGGGCGCGCGCCCAGGCCGGCGTTTCCGGCAACAGGCTGGTGGCGGCCAGGGCCGCGCTGGCCAGGATGAATTCCCTACGTTTCATTGCATGTCCTCTTTCATGGAATCGCGCCGGTGACGCGCCGCGGGCGGGGCCATCGCCCTGCCCTTCATGCCACGCATGAAGGCAGGGCTGCAACGGCCCGGCGTCCTCAGAACCGGTAGGTCGCCGTCACGCTGTAGATCCGGCCGAAGTTGTTGGTGTAGCCGGGGAAGTTCATCCAGTCGTTCGGATCGAAGAACGGCAGGCGGTTGAACAGGTTCTTCACGGTCACGCCCACGCTCAGCTGCTCGACCGGCCGCCAGTTCACGCTGAGGTTGGCCGTCCACCACGACGGCGCGCCCTCGCACTGGCTGGGCGACACGTCGACGTAGCTGCCGGTGCAGGTCCCGGCGTTGTTGTCCTCCGCGTCGATGCGGTCCCACGCCCACTTGGTCCCGCCGACGTAGTTGATGTAGAAGCCGGTGTCCCAGTTGCCGTAGGTCCAGTTGGTGTTGAACGTGGCGCGCAGGCGCGGGTTGTCGTAGTAGCCGACGAAATTGCCGTAGTACCAGCCGTCGGCATCGTCGGAGTTGTACATGTTGCGGTGGGCGATGGTCGCGGCCACGCCGATGTTCAGGCGTCCCCACTCGCCCAGGTCGAAGCGGCCGCGCGCATCCACGTCCAGGCCGTCGATCAGGGTGCGGCCGCGGTTCTTGTACTGGCCGATGACGCTGGCCACGTTGCCGGTGCTGTAGCCCGGCAGGGTGGACGGACAGGTCACGCCGCTGGCCGGGTCGCTGCACATGCTGGCCAGCGCGGCCAGGTTGGCGAGGTCGGACTCGGTGATCGGGAAGCGCGTCAGCGCGCTGATCTCCTCGGGCCTGCTGTAGTCGGGCGCGACGATCTCGTTGCGGCGGTACACGAACCAGTAGTCGGCCGACACCGACAGCCAGTCGGCCGGCTCGAGCACGAAACCCAGCGTGGCGATCTTGGCCTTCTCCGGCTTCAGGTCCGGGTTCGGCTGGGTCATGCGCGCCACGTTGCGGCTGCAGTCGCTGTTCCACAGGCTGTTGCCCAGGTCCTTGTCGACGGCGCGGCTGGACTGCCGCAGCAGGCCGGCAATCGCGTTGGTCTCGGCGCAGCGGGTCTCGTCGCGGTAGCCGCCGATCTGCGCGTACACGCCGCCGGTGCCCGACTCGGCCAGGCTCGGCGCACGGAAGCCTTCCGAATAGGTGCCGCGCAGCAGCAGCTGCGGCAGCGCCTGGTACTTCAGGCCGACCTTCGGCGCGAGGTTGGCGCTGAAGTCCGGGTATTTGTCCAGGCGCAGCGCGGCGTCCAGTTCCAGCTTGTCGGTGAGCGGGGCCACGGCTTCGGAGAACAGCGCGTAGGTGTTGCGCTTGCCGTCGAACCAGGAGCCGCCCTGCTGGGTGATCAGGCCGTCGGCGGCGTCCTGGTTGCCCGGGGTGTAGAAGGTCTCGCGGGTGGCGTTGAAGCCGAACGCCGCGCGCACCTGCCCGGCCGGCAGCTCGAACAGCGGACCCTCGATCTTGCCGTCCAGGGTGTGCAGGCGGGTCCAGGACTGGATGTCGAAGGTCGGGAACGCCTCGCGGATCAGCGCCGCGTTGGCCTCGCTGATCTCGCCGAACTTGTATGCCGGGTGGTCGGAGATGATGACGCGGCCGGTGCCGGGATCGATGGTGTACGGGCCGAAGGCCTTCTCGAAGCCCTTCAGGTTGACGTTGGTGGTCTGGTAGGTGACCGAATGCGAGCCGGCGGTGGCGAAGGCGGTTTCCCAGTTCCAGTCGCTGTCGCCGAGGCTGCCGCGCAGGCCGGCCACCGCGCGGTAGCTCTGGTCGGTGTTGCGCTGGCCGAAGTGGTTGCCGCCCACGTCCTGCAGCAGGTAGCTCAGGCCGACCACGCCGCCCATCAGCGCCTTCATCTCGGGGCTGGCGTGGTTGTACTCGTTGTTCGGGCCGAGCCACGGGGTCAGGAACTGGTTGACCGTGTTGCCAGTGTTGCGCGAGAACCAGCTCTGCGGGTTGCCGGTGGTGGTGCCGTAGGCACGCGGCGTGCCGCCGTTGGCACGCAGGTCGATGTCGGTATAGGTGACTTCGGCGAAGGCCTCGGTGGCGTCGTTCACCTGGAAATGCCCGTTGACGTAGGCGGTCACGCGCCTGGAATCGGCGCCGCCGTTGATCTGGCTGTTCATCCACGTCTGCCAGATGCAGCGCGTGCCGCTGGCCACCTGCAGCACGTTGTTGCAGCCCGGCGCGGCCTCGTCCATGCGCGCATTGGTCACCGGATCTAAGGCGAAGTAGTAGCCGGGATTGAACACGCCCGGCGCGCTGCCGGTGTCCAGGCGCAGGTTCTTGATGTAGTCCGGGTTGTTGACGTAGAACTGCGCCGGGTTCTTGTCGTACCACTCGCTGTCCGGGATGCCGTCGCGCTCGTACAGGTTGACGCTGGCGTAGACGTTGTAGCGGTCCCGCGACAGGTCGCCGAAGCCGCCGGTGATGCTGGCCTGTTTCTCGCCATAGGAGTCGAAGCGCGGCGCGGTGTCCCAGGTGCCGCTGACTTCCAGCCCCTGGTAGCTGCTCTTGGTGATGACGTTGATGACGCCGGCCACCGCGTCGGTGCCGTACACCGCCGAGGCACCGTCGGTCAGCACTTCCAGGCGCTCGATGACGGCGGCGGGAATGGCGTCGATGTTGACGAACTGGGTTTGGAAGCCGGCCGGCGCGCCGTAGTACGACAGCCGGCGGCCGTTGAGCAGCACCAGCGTGCCCTGCGCGCCGAGGCCGCGCAGGTTGGCCTGCGAGGCGCCGTCCGAGCCGGTGAACAGCGACTTGGAATCGACCTGCGCCGGGCGTGCGGCCGGCAGGTTGTCGAGCACCTGCAGCAGGGTGCGGGCGCCCATGTTCTGGATGTCCTGCCTGCTGATGACCTGCACCGGCGAGGCGGTCTCGACGTCGGTGCGGCGGATGTTGGAGCCGGTGACCTCGATGCGGGCCAGTTCGGTGGTCTTGTCCTCGTCTTTGTCCTTGCCGGCATCCTGCGCGAGGGCGGGCGCGGCGATGGCGATCAGGGCGCTGGCCACCGCCAGCGACAGCGGGGTGGACAGGCAACGGTTGGGATTGCGGCGGGCTGGCAACATCGGGGTTCTCTCCTGGCGGTGACGCACGGAACAGCGGATGGCGGGCAAGGCGATCCCGTTCCACGGCCGGACGGCCGTGGTCGGTGTGTTTGGGGGGAGCAGCGGTGTTACGCGAGGGTCATGGGGCGATGAGTTCGGCGGAATCGCCCTCCTCGCCGATCAGCACGGCATTGGCCCAGTTGCCACACACCTGGGTGGGCTGGCTGCCCTGCGCGCCCAGCGTGCGCAGGCTCAGGATGGACAGGCCACGGACGTCCAGCTCCGGCTTGACCACGCCGGGCGCCTTCACCAGGCCGCTGTCGTAGAGCAGGCGATCGTCGCCCCACACCTGGAACTGCATGCCGCCGGCGGCGCGGCAGGCATCGTCGATGCCGAGGTCGGCGCGCAGCAGGTGCCAGCGTCCCTTCAGGGCGAGATCGATGCGGCTGTGTGCGCCCACGCCCAGGCCGCGGCGGAACTGCAGGCCGTTCATGCGCATGGCGGCGTCGCCGCGGAAGGCGCGGTCGGCCTGCACCTGCCCGGCCAGCGCGGCCGGCAGCGGCAGCTGGGAGAGGTATTGCTGCCGTGCCGGCCGCTCCGGTTGCTGCTGCTCGAGGATATGGAAGGTGGACAGCGCGATCGGGCCGACGTCGCGCGGCTGCAGCGCATCGACGGCGCGCGCGGCATTGCCCTGCGCGGCAGTGACCATCGGGTCGTTGCCCGGGGCGCCGTCTCCGTCCGGGTTCTGCACGCCGAGCACGCGGAAGCGCAGCAGGCGGCCGGCATGGGCCGGGAAGTCGATGCGCTGCAGGCCTTCCTTCAACGGCAGACGTCCGCGCGCGACGGGCTCGCCCCACTCGCCGTTGCTGTCGCCCAGGTAGATTTCGTAGTCGCGCACCTGGCCGTGCTTCCAGTGCTGGTCGTTGCGCGGCGCCAGCTCGATGCCGTCGATCATCCGGCGCTCGCCGAAGCCGATCACCCATTCGTGGGCGCCGGTGCGGATGGCCTGGTTGCGCACGCTGCGGAACCAGGTGGCCGGATCGTCGTCGAAGGCGTTTTCCAGCGGGTAGCCCTTTTCCTCGGCCGGGCGGTTGACCACCAGCAGGCTGTCCGGCGGCAACGCACGGCCCTGTTCCGGCGCGGCCGGGAACGCGTCGTCGGCCGCGGCGGCGGCGACCGGGAACTCCAGCTGCAGCTGCAGCGGCTGGCGGATGTCCACCGGCGCGGTGCGCACGTGCAGGGTGCCGCGGCGTTCGCCGGCATCGAAGTACCAGCCCTCGGCGGCGGCGTCGAAAGCGGCCGCATCGGCAAGCGCGGGCAGCGCGCGGCCATCCAGCCGCACCGCCGCCGGCGCCTGCCGGTTGAGCACGCGCAGGCCGTAGCGGCGCTGCGCCAGCTGGCCGCGGTACTGGCCCTGCACCGCGTCGATGCGCACCTGCACCGGGCCGCTGCCCTGCGCTGGCGCCTGCATGCGGACCAGCTGCGTGCTCGATTCGCCCTGCTGGTAGCGGCGGGTGCTGCCGTCGTCCTCATACAGCGCGTACTGCGAGTCGCCCTGCGGGTACAGGTCGAAGGTCACTTCATCCAGCGGCTTCTCGCCGTCGAACAGCATGGCCGGGTACATCGGCAGGATCGCGCCGGCGCGCACGAACACCGGCAGCGTGGCGAGGTCCACCTGGCGGTCCAGCTGCAGGCCTTCGGCGCCGGCCTGCACGCGGCGGCCGTCCCAGTAGTCGAACCAGCCGCCCTGCGGCAGGTGGATGTCGCGGCGCCAGCCGCGGCTGGCGGCCTGGCTGCGGTACACCGGCGCGACGAGCAGGTCGCGGCCGAGCAGGAACTGGTACCTATAGGCCTCGTCCTGCGCGTGCGGGTCGCGCGGGTTGTCCCACATCAGGCCACGCAGCGGCGGCGCGCCGGTCTGCGCGGCCTCGTGCACCAGCCCGTACATGTACGGGGTCAGGCGCATCTTCAGCTTGAGGTAGTCGCGGTTGATGCCGCGGTAGGGCTCGTCGTACCACCACGGGTGCTTGCGCGCGCTCGACGACCAGCCGGACATGCCCATCAGCACCGGCGTGAACGCCTTCCATTGCAGGTCGCGGGTGAAGGTCTCGGCGCTGCCGCCGAAGATCGCGTCGACGTCGCCGGCGGCATAGGCCATGCCGGACAGGCCGGACCCGACCATCGTCGGCACGTGCCAGCGGATGTAGTCCCAGCTGCTGCTCTGGTCGCCGGTCCACGCCACCGCATAGCGCTGGATGCCGGCCCAGCCCATCACCGTCCACAGGAACGGGCGCGAATCGGAATTGTCGAGGATGCCGTCGAACGCCTGGCGATTGGCATCCATCGCGAACTGGTAACCCTTGCCGGTCCAGGCGACGTCGAGCTTCTGCACGCGGGTGCCGGCCTTGCCGACTTCCCAGGCGATCTTGTCGACGCCGTTCTCGGTCCACAGGCCGGTCCTGAAGCCGTACTTCGCCAGCCCCTGCACGGTTTCCGGCAGTTGTCTGTAACCGCAGCCGTAGCCGTCGTTGGGCAGGATCCAGCCGCCGGGCATGTCGTGCTCGCGGTACTGCCGGGCGACGCTGTCGATCACGTCGGGCGTGGTACCGGTGGGGCCGTCGCTCCAGCCTTCCGGAACGCTGCCGGGCTTCCTGGCGTTGTCGCCGTCGTTGTAGCAATCGGCATCGCCGTAGGACAGCGCCCAGCGCGCCACCATGTTCGGGCGGCCGGTCAGCTGCGTGTAGCGCTCGAGCAGGCGCGGCAGGTCGGCGCCGACGAAGTAGTAGGCATCGAAGCGGTCCTCGCGATGCAGCAGCGTGGCCTGGTCGGGCTGGCGCAGGTCGTAGCTGCCGTCGCTCCACGTATTGCGCAGCATGCCCCAGCCGCGGCTGCTCAACAGCATCGGCGCCGGGCTCGGGCGGTCGCCCTCCTCCCAGCCGCCGGAATAGGAAATCTCCAGTTCGCGGCCCTTGAACTGGTAGCGGCCGTTCTGCTGGCCGCCGCCGTAGAAGGCTTCGTCGGCCTGCGAGGACAGCACCTGCACGCTCTGCGCGGCATCCAGGTCCAGCGGTTGCAGCTCCTGCCACAGCGCGGTGGCACGGCCGCCGTCCAGCCGCTCCAGGCGCAGCCGCAACGGTTGCCGCTGCACGTGCAGCATCAGCGCGTCGGTGCGCACGCGGATTTCCTGCGCGTCTTCTTCCAGCTGCGCCTGCACGTCGGCCCTGGGCTGCGGCAGCACGATGGGCGCGGCCTTGTCGCCGGCGCCGGTCAGCTTGCCCTTGCGGCCGGCCTGCACGCGGACGATGTCGCTGGCCGGCAGTTCGATGCGGATGCGCGCGCCGTTGTCGGTCAGCAGGTCCCAGCCGCGCACGCCATCGCGGCCGTCGCCGGCGCTGACCGAGCGCAGGTTGCCCACCGGCTCCGCATGCAGCGGCAGCGCAGGCAGCACCAGGGCGGAAAACAGCGCCACCGGCAGTGGCAGACGACGTAGGCGGTTGTGCACCTTGCTCCCCAGGCCCTTGCAGCGGGCATTCGATGGCGGTTGCGTCGACTCTAGGGCAGCAATTCGAAAGATGTCAATAAAATGAAAGCAAAAGACAAGAATTTCCCAGCAAATCGAAAGTTTGTGCAAAGCACCACTTTCCTTGTCGGCCGAAGCAGCGTGAAATCCCCACTGCGAAAGCATTAATTGGAAAATCTTTCGATTCGGACCGGCGCCGCGGATGACTCACTCTCGCGGAACAATTCTTTCTTTTTTCTTTCGATGTTTGACATTACGAAAGAAAAAGCAGATCGTGCGCTGGCCCAACAGGAACCACGAATGGACGCCACCCCGCTTACCGATCTGTCCGCCTGGCAGCGCCTGGGCGGAGCCGATACCGCCGCCGAAATCGCCCAGCAGCCCGCGCTGTGGGACACCCTGGCCGCCGACCTGGAGCGCGGCCGAGAGCGCCTGCTGGCCTTCCTCGGCCAGCGCCTGTCCGACCCGGCGCAACGCGTGCTGTTCACCGGCGCCGGCAGCTCCGGCTTCATCGCCGAGATGGTCGCCGACCACATCAACGCGCAGTGGCCGGCGGAAGTGCGCGCAGTGCACACCACCAGCCTGCTGACCCATCCGGCGCTGTACCTGCAGCGCGACCGCCCGACCCTGCTGGTGTCCTTCGGCCGCAGCGGCTCCAGCCCGGAGAGCGTGGCCGCGGTCGAGCGCGTGCGCGCCGACGTGGACGACGCCCGCTTCCTCGACATCACCTGCAACGCCGACGGCGAGCTCGCGCGCCGCGGCGCCGGCCGCGCCGACACCTGCACCCTGCTGATGCCACCGGCCAGCTGCGACCGTGCCTTCGCCATGACCAGCAGCCTGAGCTGCATGCTGCTGGCCGCGCTGGCGGTGTTCGACCGCGCGCCCTGGGACGTGCGCAGCGAGCGCATCCGCCAGGTCGCCGCGCTGGCGCGACAGGGCCTGGAGCGGTGGGACGCGCCAGTGGCCGCGCTCGCCGCGCAGCCGTTCGACCGCGTGATCTACCTGGCCAGCGGCCCGCTGGAAGCGCTGGCGCGCGAGGCCGCGCTGAAGGTGCTGGAACTCACCGCCGGCCGCGTGCTGGCGATGGCCAACACGCCGCTGGGCTTCCGCCATGGGCCGAAGTCCACGCTCGATCCGCGCACGCTGGTGGTGGTGCTGCGCAGCGCGCAGCCGCTGGCGCGCCGCTACGAGCAGGACCTGCTGGAAGAACTGCGCGGCGACGGCGTGGCCGGCAGGGTGCTGGCGCTCGGCCCGCATTCGGACATCGGCCCCGGCGACGACTTCACCCTGCCGGTGCCGGCGCTGGACGATGCCTGGCTGGCGCCGGCCTGGCTGCCGTTCGCGCAGCTCTACGCGCTGCGCCGCTCGGCCGCGCTGGGGCTGACGCCGGACAACCCGTTCCCCGACGGCACCGTCAACCGTGTGGTCAAGGGCGTCACCATCCACCATGGCTGACACCTCTGCCAATGCCTGCTACGGCATCGACATCGGCGGCACCAAGATCGAGCTGGTGGCCTGCGATGCGGCCCTGCAGGTAGCTTGGCGCAAGCGCATCGCCACTCCGCAGGGCGACTACGCCGGCTTCCTGCAGGCCGTGGAAAGCCTGGTCGCCGACGCCGATGCGGCGCTGGGCCAGCCCGCGCATGCCGTCGGCATCGCCCTGCCCGGCGTGCGCGACCGCCGCAGCGGCCGCCAGCTCAGCGCCAACGTGCCGGCGCTCACCGGCCAGTGCGTGGCGCAGGACCTGCAGGCGCGGCTGCAACGCACGCTGCGGTTCGGCAACGACCTGCAATGCTTCGCGCTGTCCGAAGCGCATGGCGGCGCGGCCGCGGGCTATCCCAGCATGTTCGGCGCGATCCTCGGCACCGGCGCCGGCGGCGGCTACTGCGTGCAGGGCCGGCTGATCGGCGGTTTCAACGGCCTGGCCGGCGAATGGGGCCACTGGAGCGTGCCGGCCAACCTGCTGCAGCGCCACGGCCTGCCGCTGCTCGACTGCGGCTGCGGCCTGCGCGGCTGCGTGGAGCGCTACGTCTCCGGCAGCGGCGTGGCGATGATCGACCGCCATCTCGGCGGCAGCGCCGCCAACGCCAGCGACGTCATCGCCCTGGCCGAGGCCGGCGACGCGCGCGCGCGGCAGGCGCTGGACATCCACCGCGACCTGCTCGCCCACAGCTTCGCCGCGCTGATCCTCGCGCTGGACCCGCACGTCATCGTGCTCGGCGGCGGCCTGTCGCAATACGCGCCACTCTACGAACGGCTGCCGGCGGCCATCGCCACCCATCTGTTCGGCGGCGTGCAGGTGCCGCCGATCGTGCCGCCCCGCTTCGGCGATGCCGGCGGCGCGCGCGGCGCCGCTCTGCTCGCCTGCCAACCCGCCTTTTCCTGATCCCGGGAGTTCGTCCATGTCCCCGTTGCAGTCCCTGCTCGCCGCGCACCGCGCCGGCCACAACGTCGGCCTCTACAGCGTCTGCTGCAGCAACGAACAGGTGCTGCGCGCGGCGATGCACGTGGCCCTGCGCCACGGCACCGTGCTGCTGGTCGAAGCCACCTCCAACCAGGTCGACCAGTTCGGCGGCTACACCGGCATGACCCCGCCGCAGTACCGCGACTACGTGCGCGCGCTCGCCGACGAGGAGGGTTTCCCGCACGAGCGGCTGGTGCTCGGCGGCGACCACCTCGGCCCCAACGCCTGGCAGAAGCAGCCGGCGGCCGAGGCGATGGCGCACGCGCGCGTGCTGATCGCCGCCTACGTCGCCGCCGGTTTCCACAAGATCCACCTGGACTGCAGCATGTCCTGCGCCGACGACCCGGTGCCACTGCCCGACGCCGTCGTCGCCGCCCGCTCGGCCGAACTTGCCGTCATCGCCGAGCGCACCGCCGCCGAGCGCGGCCTGCCGCCACCGGTCTACGTGATCGGCACCGAGGTGCCGATTCCCGGCGGCGAAGCCTCGCTGGCGGGTGGCCTGGCCGTCACCACGCCGGCCGCGGCCGCGCAGACGCTGGAGATCCACCGCCAGGCGTTCGACACGCCTCCGCTGCGCGAGGCGTGGCAGCGGGTGATCGCGATGGTGGTGCAGCCAGGCGTCGATTTCGACCACAGCAGCGTGCACGACTACGATCCCGCCGCCGCGAGCGAACTGGCCGATTTCCTCGAACGGCAGCCGCGCATCGTGTTCGAGGCGCACTCCACCGACTACCAGCGCGAGAGCGGCCTGCACGCGCTGGTACGCGACCACTTCGCCATCCTCAAGGTCGGCCCCGCCGCGACCTTCGCCTACCGCGAGGCACTGTTCGCGCTGGCGGCGATCGAGGCCGAGCTGCTGCCGCCGGAACAGCGCTCGCGCCTGCCGCAGGTGCTGGAGGACGTGATGCTCGCCCAGCCGAAATACTGGCAGGCGCACTACCACGGCGACGAAGCGACGCTGCGCCTGCTGCGCGCCTTCGCCTTCAGCGACCGTTGCCGCTACTACTGGGGCGAGCCGGCGCTGCTGGCGGCGGTGGACACGCTGTTCGCCAACCTGGAACGGCACGCGCCGCCGCTGGTGCTGCTCAGCCAGTACCTGCCCGAGCAGTTCCGCGCGGTGCGCGCAGGCACGCTGGCGAACACGCCGGGCGCGCTGGTGCGGCACCGCATCGGCCTGTGCCTGGACGAATACGCGCGCGCCTGCTCGGCCAACGACGCCGGCCCGCGCGGGCGGAACGAAAGTTCCGCCCACCCGGACCTTGCGAACGGCTAAGCTCGATCTTTCCCGGAGACAGCACGCGATGGCCATGCGCAACACCCGTTCCCGCCGGCAACAGATCCTGCAGCAGCTGATCGAGCAGGGCTCGGTGCAGGTCGCCGAGCTGGTCGGGCGCTACGGCGTGTCGGCGGTGACCATCCGCACCGACCTGGGCCATTTCGAGGAACAGGGCCTGGCCACGCGCACCCACGGCGGCGCCACCCTGGTGCGCACGCCGCCGCAGGAGCAGGACATCCACGAAAAGGACGCGCTGAACCTGCCGCTGAAGGAATCCATCGGCGCCCGCGCCGCGCAGCTGGTGCAGCCGGGCGACAACGTCATCATCGATTCCGGCTCGACCACGATGACGCTGGCCCGCCACCTGCGCGGGCACCGCGACGTGACGGTGATGACCAACGGCCTGAACATCGCCTGGGAACTGGCCAACGCACCGGGCGTGAACGTGCTGCTCACCGGCGGCCAGCTGCGCAAGCAGTCGCTGTCGCTGCAGGGCAGCCAGGCCGAGGCCAGCCTCACCTCCTACAGCTTCGACACCCTGTTCCTGGGCGTGGACGGGCTGGACCTGCAGTTCGGCCTGACCACCCACGACGAAGCCGAGGCGCGGCTCAACCACCGCATGGTCGAACGCGCGCGGCGCATCGTGGTGCTGACCGACGCCTCCAAGTTCGGCCGGGTCAGCCTGCACCGCATCGCCCACCTGGACCAGATCCACGCCGTGATCACCGATGCCGGCATCGACGAAGCGACCCGCGAAGGACTGCAGCGCCGCGGCATCGAAGTGCTCGTCGCCGAGCCGGCGCCGTAGGCTGAGAACAAAGCCCCTCTCCCTCCGGGGCGAGACCGCACGGCTTGTGCGCCACTGACGCGCGTGCGGTGGAGCGCCCACGCCGCTGGCGTGGGCCGGGGCGCGAAGAGGGGGTTGGGGATGAGGGCCGGGGGCGAAGCCCTCCCGCACCTACCATCAAGCAGCTTCGCCCTACCCTCATCCGCCCCTGCGGGGCACCTTCTCCCGCAGGGAGAAGGGAAGAGCGGCCGCGCAATAAGCCCTGGCTTTCAAAGCCCCTCTCCCTCCGGGAGAGGGGCTGGGGTGAGGGCCGAGGCGAAGCCCTCTCGATGCCTGGGTGCAAGAGGCTTCGCCCGTACCCTCATCCGCCCCTTCGGGGCATCTTCTCCCACTGGGAGAAGGGATGGATTCAATGCGACTCAGCCTTCAGGCGGCTTCACCGTGCAGCCTGGCAATCCCGCCAAGCTGTCTCCCCACGGAGAGATGAGAGGGGAGAAACGCAAACGGCCGCCCGAAGGCGGCCGTTGCTGCGACAGGCGCGAAGCCCGTGGCGGGTATTACTCGGCGGCCTTGGCGGCCTGGCGGGCGGCCTTGGCCTGCGCGGCGGCGGCCAGGTCTTCCTTGATGCGGGCAGCCTTGCCTTCCAGGCCACGCAGGTAGTACAGCTTGCCGGCGCGGACCTTGCCGCGGCGCTTGACTTCGACCGAGTCGATCAGCGCGCTGTGGGTCTGGAACACACGCTCGACGCCGTAGCCGTGCGAGATCTTGCGCACGGTGAACGAGGAGTTCAGGCCGGCGTTCTTGGTGCCGATCACGACGCCTTCGTAGGCCTGCACGCGCTCGCGGTTGCCTTCCTTGACCTTGACGTTGACCACGACGGTGTCGCCCTGGCTGAACTTCGGCAGTTCGCGGGTGATCTGGGCGGATTCGAATTCCGCGACGATGGATTTGTTCAGCTTGCTCATGATTGCACCGATGTATTCGGGGTGGGCGTGTCGTTTCGACAACGTGGACTCATGCAGTCGCCGGATTGCGCTGCACGTTTGTTGTAGTGGGAGCCGCTGCTTCCCGGGCGGGTAGCAGCAAGCCGCATATTCTAGCCGAACTTTCCGGCCCGTTGCCAGTGCTGGGGGCGCTTTTGCCATGAAGCCCCCGCCGGCGTGGGCCCAGGCGCGGAAGTTGGAGGAAGTAACGAAGTCATGATGGCCTGAGCATCATCGACTCCGTTCGCCCCTCATCCGCTCCTTCGGGGCACCTGCATCCGGTACATCCCTGTGCCTCACCCTGCGGGCGGCTTCGCCGTGCAGCCCGGCAATCCTGCCCGGTGTCTCCCGGAGGGAGAAGAGCAAAGACACCTACGCTTCCGGGCCTTCCAGCGCGGCGCGGGCCTCGGCCAGCAGTTTGCGGTCGGCCTTGCTCAAGGCGGCCTCGTCGAGCAGGTCCGGGCGCCGCAGCGCGGTGCGCAGCAGCGACTGCTGCCGGCGCCAGCGCGCGATCGCGGCGTGGTTGCCCGAACGCAGCACCTCCGGCACCTCGCCCAGTGCATGGCTGGCCGGCTGGCTGTAGTGCGGGCAGTCGAGCAGGCCATCGCCCTCGAAGCTGTCCTGCACCGCCGATTCGGCGTCGTTCAGCGCGCCCTCCTGCAGGCGGGTGACGGCATCGATGATCACCGCCGCGCCCAGTTCGCCGCCGGACAGCACGTAGTCGCCGAGGGAGATCTCCTCGTCCACCTCGGCGGCGAGGAAGCGCTCGTCCACGCCCTCGTAGCGGCCGCACAGCAGCAGCATCCGCGGCAGCGCCGCCAGTTCGCGCACCCTGGCCTGGGTCAGCGGCCGGCCCTGCGGGCTGAGGTAGATCAGCGGCGCCGGGGTCGGGTCGGCGGCGCGCGCGGCGGCCAGCGCGGCGCGCAGCGGCTCGATCAGCATCACCATGCCCGGGCCGCCGCCGAACGGGCGGTCGTCCACGCGGCGGTAGTTGCCCTCGGCGTAGTCGCGCGGGTTCCAGCCGTGCAGGTCGAGCAGGCCGCGCTCCTGCGCACGGCCGACCACGCCCAGCGCGGCGGACTGCGCGATGAACTCGGGGAACAGGGTGATGACGTCGATGCGCACCGGGATCAGAACTCCGGATCCCAGTCGACCACGATCAGGTTGGCGTCGAAATCCACCGACTTGACGAAGTCGCCCATCACGAAAGGCACCATGCGCTCGCGGTCGCCGCGCACCACCAGCACGTCGTTGGCGCCGGTGTTGAACAGGTGCGAGGCGCGGCCCAGCTTCACGCCATCCACGGTCTGCACGTCCAGGCCTTCCAGATCGACCCAGTAGTACTCGTCCGGCTTCGGCGGCGGCAGCGCGCTGCGCGCGATGTAGATCTCGGTGCCGCGCATGGACTCGACCACGTTGCGGTCGTCCACGCCGGGGAAGGTCGCCACCAATGTCTTGGCGGCCTCGCGGCCGCGCACGCCGGCGATCTCCGACTCCTGCCCCGACGGGCTGCGCAGGGTCCACGGCTGGTAGTTGAAAATGGCCAACCGCGGCTCGGTCCAGGACTCGAGCTTGAGTTCGCCGCGCACACCAAAAGCGCCGGTCACCCTGCCCAGCAGGATCCGGCGCTCGGAATCTTTCTTCATAAAGCAGTCGGGCCGCGCTTGCACGCGGCCCGCCAGGATCAGGCCGCAGCGGCCTGGGCCTTGGTCGCTTCCTTGTACAGGTTGCGAACCTTGTCGGTCAGCTGGGCGCCGTTGGCGACCCACTTGTCGACGGCGGCGATGTCCAGCACCACGCGCTGTTCGGCGCCCTGGGCGACCGGGTTGTAGTAGCCGACGCGCTCGATGTTGCGGCCGTCGCGGGCGCTGCGCACGTCGGTGACGATGATGTGGTAGAACGGACGCTTCTTGGCGCCGCCGCGGGTCAGTCGGATCTTGACCATGGTGGTTTTTCCTTTGTAGCCCAGTCGCCAGGATGGCGCGGTAAGCCGGCGATTATAGCGGCGCCCCTGCCCCATTCCAAGCCCGCCCCCCGGCCTGCCTGAACAGGCAGGTTCAGAGCGGCCGCCAGGGTTCCTGCGCCAGCGCCTGCCGCAACCGGGACAGCAATGCCTCCGAGTCCGCGAAACGGCAGTCGCCGATCCGCACCAGCGGCCACAGCCCGGTGGCGTTGCAGGCCACCGCCCCGGAAAAACCGGGCAGGGCTTCCAGCGGGATTTCCCGCCACGACTGCGCCTGCCCCAGCCGTTCCAGCCCTTCGGTGAGCAGCCGTTCGGCGGTGCCGCGCAACGCCGGCGCCTGCGGCCAGGCCACCGCGTCGCCATCGAGGAAGGCGAGGTTCCAGGTGCTGCCTTCGCTGACCCGCCCGGCCGCATCGACGAACACGGCGTCGTCGAACCCCTGCCGCATGGCCTGGCGTCGGTACTGGAACAGCGGGAACGTCCCGACATGCTTGAGCTGCGGCATGTCGCGCTGGTAACGCACCGGCAGGACGGCGCGGCCCATGGTGGGCACCGTCGCGGGCGCGGCGATGCCGACCAGCACGTCCACCGGCACCGCGCGCAGCGGCTGACGGAAGTCGAAGGCGCGCGAGAACACGGTGATGCGTACCGAGGCGTCCTGCGCACCGCCGCGCGCCAGCGCCTGCCGCAGCCAGTCCAGCAGTTGCGCCTCGTCCAGCTCCGCATCGAACAGTTCGCGCGTGCCCTGTTGCAGGCGCTGCATGTGCAGGGCCCAGCCCTGGGCCGCGCCGCCGCGCACCTGCAGCGAGGTGAAATGCCCGTAATTGACCAGCGCCGCGCCGATCAAGGCCGCATCGACCGGCTCGCCGTTGCAGGACAGCAGGTTCACAGCAGCGCCTGAGCCTGCTGCCACATCGCCTGCGCGATGACGGCGGCCGGTCCGCGCCGCGCCAGCCAGGCCGATTGCCCGGCCCAGGCCTGCATCGCATCCAGGCGGTCGTCGGCCTGGGCCTGGCGGCGCATGCCGGCAGTGAGCCCGCGCTGCACCGGATACGGCTGCGGGCGCGGCGCATCGGCAGCCTCGGCGGCCCGCACGTAGGCGGTGTCGAGCGCCCGCCCCAACCGGCCGCTGAAGACGCGGGTGGCGCGGCTGTGTTCCGGCTCCGCCGCGGCCAGCGCCTGCTTCCAGGCTTCGGGAATCGTGGATTCCTCGGCGGCGAGGAAGGCCGTGCCCACCTGCACCGCGCTGGCGCCCAGCACCAGGGCGGCCGCCACACCGCGACCGTCGGCGATGCCACCGGCCGCGATCACCGGGATGTCCAGCCGATCGGCCAGACGCGGCAGCAGGGCGAACAAGCCGCTCATCTGCGCTTCGGCGCGTGCGGCGTCGAACGCGCCGCGATGGCCGCCCGCCTCCATGCCCTGCGCGACCACCGCGTCGGCGCCGGCCGCCTGCGCCCGCAGCGCTTCGTCCAGCGTGGTGGCGCAGGCGAACCAGACGATGCCGGCAGCCTTCAGGCGACGCGCCTGATCCGCGGAAAACACGCCCATGATGGTCGAGGCCACCGCCGGCCGCGCCGCGACCAGGGCGTCGAACTGCGCCTCGAAATCGGCCGGTGCGGCATCGCCGGCGCTGGCCGGCACCGCCGGTCCCCATCGCTCGATGAACGCACGGGTCGCCGCCTCGGCCACCGCGTCGCGCGATGGCGCCGGGTCCGGCACCCACAGATTGACCTGCGCAGGCCCGGCCGACTGCCGGCGGAAATCGTCCATCCACTGCCCGATCTGCTCGGGCGTGGACAGCACCGCGCCCATCGCGCCCATGCCGCCGGCCGTGGCGACGGCGGCGGACAGGGCCACCGGGCAGGCGCCGGCCATCGGCGCCAGCAGGAGGGGCAGGTCGATGCCGAAGCGCTGGCGGAAGCGGTCCACGCGCTGCTGGATCGAGGGATTCATGCGGGGCTGCCTCCTGACGGGAAACCGGGTACGCAGTGTGCCAACGATGATCGGCGGGTGCCCTGCCGTGTGCCGGTCGGGGCGATGAAGCCCGGGGGATGTGCTGCTGCGCGGACTGGTGGTGGGCAGCGGGGATGCTGCTGAAAGCGTGCGACGCGGGGGCATCATGCAGGAACGCGGGAAAGGCAAAGCTTCTTGTGTGCCCGGACATCGTCGGGCTTCGCCCTGCCCTCACCCCAACCCCTCTCCCGCGGGGAGAGGGGCTCACAGCTTCCGCTTCGTCCGGCCTTGTGGCGGTGGGCGTCGCCTCAGCGGAACGGCAGGCCGCCCTTGCCGCCCATCGCGCCGAGCATGCCCTTCATGTTGCGCATCATGCCCTTCATGCCGCCGCCGGCCAGCTTGCCCATCATCTTTTCCATCTGCTGGTACTGCTTCATCAGCTTGTTGACGTCGGACGGCTGGGTGCCGGAGCCGCGGGCAATGCGGGCGCGGCGCGAACCGTTGAGGAGGCCCGGATTGCGGCGCTCCTTCTTGGTCATCGAGTTGATGATGGCGATCATGCGCGGCACTTCCTTGCTGCCGGCGACCTGCGCCTTGAGGTTCTCCGGGATCTGGCCCAGGCCCGGCAGCTTGTCCATCAGGCCGCCGATGCCGCCCATGTTCTGCATCTGCTCGAGCTGGTCGCGCATGTCGTTGAGGTCGAACTTCTTGCCCTTGGCGACCTTCTCGGCCAGCTTCTGCGCCTTGTCCTTGT
>JAEWOJ010000065.1 GCA_023399815.1 Pseudomonadota bacterium
GCTGGCGCGCCTCGCGCCTGGCCGGGCTGGACGAAGTGCCGGTGGTGGTGCGCGAGCTGGAAGACCGCACCGTCATCGCGATGGCGCTGATCGAGAACATCCAGCGCGAGGACCTCAACCCGCTGGAGGAAGCCGAAGCGCTGCAACGGCTGATCTCCGAGTTCTCGCTGACCCATGCCGAGGCCGCGCAGGCGGTGGGCCGCTCGCGTGCCTCGGTGTCCAACCTGCTGCGCCTGATCGACCTGCCCATCGGCGTGCGCGTGCTGCTGGAAAGCCGTCGCCTGGAAATGGGCCACGCCCGTGCGCTGCTGACGCTGGCGCCGGAACTGGCGACCAAGCTGGCGCAGGATGCCGCCGACGAAGGCTGGTCGGTGCGCGAGGTCGAGCATCGCGCCCAGCAGTTCGCCGCCGGCAAGGTGCCGGGCGCGCGCAAGGCCAAGCCGGCGCCGACGGCGCCGCAGGCCGACATCGCCTCGCTGGAGACCGAGCTGTCCGAATCGCTGGGCACCAAGGTCGCGATCAACCACGGCCGTGGCGGCAAGGGCAGGCTGGTCATCCATTACACCGACCTGGACACGCTCGACGGCGTGCTGGAACGGCTGCGCACCCGTCAGCACGGCTGACGTTCCATCCACCTCCGAGGTGCATGCAAGGCAATGAACCCCACCAAGGTCGACCGCAATCACCTGTTGCGTCTGACCGACCTGCCGAATGTCGGGCCGGCCTGTGAAAAGGATCTCCGTCTGATCGGGATCCGGGTTCCCGCGCACCTGCGCGGGCGCGATCCCTACGACATGTACGCGCAGCTGTGCCTGAAGACCGGCGTGGTGCACGATCCCTGCGTGATCGACGTGTTCCTGTCGGTCACCCGCTTCATGGAGGGTGGCGATCCGCAGCCTTGGTGGGCGTTCAGCGCCGAGCGCAAGGAAGCCCTGGCCAGGGACCCGCTGACGCTGTGAGCTGTTTTCCTTCTCCCTCGGGAGACAAAACGGCAGGAATGCCGTTTTGCACGGCGAAGCCTTCCGGAGGATGAGGCACAGGGATGTGCCGAATGCAGGTGGCGCGAAGCGCCGGATGAGGTAAGGGCGACGCCACTTGCAACCGGATGTTGCGAGGCTTCGCCCCGGCCCTCTCCCCAACCCCCGCTCCGCGCCCCGGCCCTTGCGCCAGCGCAAGGGCGTTCGAGTAGCAGCAAACCGTTGGTTCGCAAACTGCTCCTCTCACCCCGAAGGGGGAGGGGCTTGAATCCCGCAAACTCCCGGAACAAGCAGATGACAAT
Organism: Pseudomonadota bacterium; assembly: GCA_023399815.1. Classification (GTDB taxonomy): domain Bacteria; phylum Pseudomonadota; class Gammaproteobacteria; order Xanthomonadales; family Xanthomonadaceae; genus Stenotrophomonas. The sequence goes on from JAEWOJ010000065.1 coordinate 1,280, forward strand.
TCTCGTCACCGGCGCCGCCGGCTTCATCGGCGCCTACACCTGCCAGGCCCTGGCCGCGCGCGGCGAGCGCATGGTCGGGCTGGACAACTACAACGACTACTACGACCCGCAGATCAAGCGCGACCGCGTCGCCGCGCTGTGCCCACAGGCCGATGTCCGCGCGCTGGACCTGACCGACCGCGACGGCCTGGCCGCGCTGTTCGACGAGGTCCGGCCGACGCGGGTGATCCACCTGGCCGCGCAGGCCGGCGTGCGCTACTCGCTGCAGAACCCGCATGCCTACGTCGACAGCAACCTGGTCGGCTTCGTCAACATGCTGGAGCTGTGCCGCCACCGCGGCGTGCGGCACCTGGTCTATGCATCGAGCAGCTCGGTCTACGGCGATTCGGCCACGCCGCCGTTCTCCGAGGACCAGCGCGTGGACCAGCCGCGCTCGCTGTACGCGGCGACCAAGGCCGCCAACGAGCTGATGGCCCACACCTACGCGCAGCTGTACGGCCTGTGCGCCACCGGCCTGCGCTTCTTCACCGTGTACGGCTCATGGGGTCGGCCGGACATGGCGCCGCTGCTGTTCTCGCGCGCGGTGCTGGCCGGGCGGCCGATCGAGGTGTTCAACGAAGGCCGCATGCGCCGCGACTTCACGCATGTTTCCGACATCGTCGCCGGTATCCTCGGTGCCCTGGACCATCCTTCGGAGGACGCCGTGCCGCACCGGGTATTCAACCTCGGCAACCACACGCCGGTGGAGCTGGAGCGCTTCATCGAGGTGATCGCCGCGGCCGCCGGCCGTCCCGCGCAGAAGGTCTACAAGCCGATGCAGCCGGGCGACATGGTGGAGACCATGGCCGACACCACGCGGGCGCGGCTGGCCTTCGGTTTCGACCCGGCCACGCCGATCGAGGCCGGGCTGCCGCCGGTGGTGGCCTGGTGCCGCGACTACTTCGGCGACGCCGCCTGACTCATCTTCCATCAAGCCGCGCGCTGGAAAATGCGCGGTCTTTTCCCTACCGCACGAACGGATCCCCGCGATGAACCAACCCGCACTTTCGGTGGTCGTCCCCGTCTTCAACGAACGCGACAACGTCGCGCCCCTGGTCGGCGAGATCGCCGCCGCGCTGCGCGGGCGGGTGGATTTCGAGATCGTCTACGTCGACGACGACTCGAAGGACGACACCCTGCAGGTGCTGCAGTCGCTCAAGGCCGCCAACCCCGAGCTGCGCGTGCTGCACCACGTCAGCCAGAGCGGGCAGAGCACGGCCGTGCGCACCGGGGTCAAGGCGGCGCGCGCGCCGTGGATCGCCACCCTCGATGGCGACGGCCAGAACGACCCGGCCGACATCCCCAGGCTGCTGGCCGCGCGCGACGCCGCCGAGGCGCAGGTCAAGCTGTTCGCCGGCTGGCGCGTCAACCGCCAGGACTCCGGTTCCAAGCGCTGGGCCAGCCGCTGGGCCAACCGCATCCGCGCGCGGATGCTGCGCGACGACACTCCCGACACCGGCTGCGGCATCAAGCTGTTCGAGCGCGCCGCCTTTCTCGACCTGCCGTACTTCGACCACATGCACCGCTACCTGCCGGCGCTGATGCAGCGCGCCGGCTGGAAGACCACCAGCGTGCCGGTCAACCACCGCCACCGCACCGCCGGCGTGTCCAAGTACACCAACCTCGGCCGCGCCCTGGTCGGCATCCGCGACCTGCGTGGCGTGGCCTGGCTGATCGTGCGCAGCAGGCGCACGGCGGTGGAGGAGGTCTGAGCATGGACTTCATGAACCAGCCGCTGCCGTGGCTGGAATGGACCGGCGTGCACATGTCGCCGTGGAAGCTGATCGGCCTGGCCGGCACGCTGATGTTCGGCGGCCGCTGGCTGGTGCAGTTCGTCGCCAGCAAGCGCCAGGGCAAGCCGGTGATCCCGCGCCTGTTCTGGTACATGAGCATTTTCGGCAGCCTGATGACGCTGAGCTACTTCATCTTCGGCAAGAACGACGCGGTGGGCATCCTCGGCAACCTGTTCCCGACCTTCACCGCGCTGTACAGCCTGTACCTGGACATCCGCCACCGCGGCTGGAAGCGCGACAAGGGCACGCACTGACGCGCCGGCTGACGCGCCCGCGCCCCGTGCAGGAGCGACGCCAGTCGCGAGGGGGCTTTGCCTGGATTGCCTCCGGGACGAGCTTCGCAGTTTGGGCTTGATCGGTACGGCCCTGTCGCGACTGGCGTCGCTCCTACACGGGGACGCGAGCCGTAGATGCGTGTGGGTGTGCTCCGCGCGGAGGCCGCCGGACGTGCAAGGCAACCCAAACCTGTAGGAGCGACGCCAGTCGCGATGGGGCTTTGCCGGGAAGTCTCCGGTCGCGACTGACGTCGCTCCTACAGTCGCTCCTGCGAAAGGCGGTGGGGCGCCGCTACTCCGGCACGTACACCATCCGCCCGTCCGGCAGGCGGTAGGTGATGCCGGCCTTGACGCCCTGGCCCTCGCCGATCCGGCCGCTGGATTCGTAGCGGGTCAGTTCCTCGCCGTCCTTGACGGTGATGCGCATGTCGGCCTTGCCGGGGTTCTCCACCACCACCACGCTGTCGCTGGCGAACGGATTGAGCGGGTTGCGCACGATCACGATCATCAGCACGCCGATCACCACCAGGAACAGGTCGATCAGGTTGACCACCGACAGGATCGGGTCGTCGGCCTCGTCATGGTCGAGGAAGCGCATCAGCCGGCCTCCCGCGCGCGCTCGATCGCGCGCAGTTCGTCCAGCAGCCAGCGCCGGCGCACGGTCAGCACCAGGAAGGCGATGCTGGCCGACACCAGCGCCAGGATCACCGACGAGAACGCCACCACCATGTTCTCGCCCACGCCCTGCGCGTCGCCGCGGGTCAGCGCCAGCAGCGCCGGGCCCATCGGGATCATGGTCGCCACCAGCCCGAGCATGGGCGCGGTACGGGCGACGATGCGCAGCCATTCCAGCCGCCGCATGATCCACAGCTCCAGGTCGTCGCTGCCGCCGCCGTGGCGCGCATGCCAGCCGGCCAGCGCCGAGCGATGGCGGCCGCGGCGACGCTGCCAGGCTTCCAGCAGGAAGCCGCCAAGGACGAGGAAGGCGTAGATCAGCGCCAGCAGGATCAGCACCAGCACCGGTGCCAGGAACAGGTGCGAGAGGCCGTAGAGGGCGGCTTCGAGGCTTTTCATCGGGGTTTCCGTTTCGTGGATCGTCAGGGGAGAGCGGGGTGGCGCGCGTTGGCGCGCCGTTGCCGCCAGGCGCCGGCCGCCAGGCACAGCAGCAGCAACAGCGGGCCGAGCCACGCCGGCCAGGAGAGGGTGGCCGGTGGCGGCTCGACCCGCTGCATCAGTTGCCCGCGCACCGTCGGCGGCGCCGGGGCGGACGGGGATGGGTTCGCCGGCTCGGAGGTCGTGGCCGGCGCGGGTGCGGATGCCGGCATGGCAGGCGCGGTGGCCGTGGTGCCGAAGCCGGCGACAGGTGGCGCGGGCGCAAGGCGGGCGTCATTGGCCGCGGCGCCGGACCGCAGCTGTTGCAGGCGCTGCCGCAGTTCGGCCCGGGTGCGCGCGTCGGCCTGCCAGTAGCCGCGTTCCACTGCTTCGAGCATGCGCTCGATCAGCTGCGCCTGCGCCGCCGGGTTGCCGCGCTCGAACCAGGCGTTGACGCCCAGCCCGCGCACGTCGCGCACGTAGGTGTCGTGCAGCGCCTGCCACTGGTCGCCGCGCACGCTGGACGGGTCGGTGACCTGCCAGCCGAACAGGTTGTCCACGTTCTTCAGCACTTCCAGCGTGCCGGCATAGCCTTCCTGCTGCATCGCGCCGATCCATTGCGGGTTGAGCGCATTGCTGCGCAGTTCGTTGGCGATGAACCGCGCCGCGCCGGTGGTGCGCGGCGTGGCCTGGCGTAGGTCGGCCACGTACAGCGCGGGGCTGGCGCCGTCGAGCTGGCGCACCGCCAGCGACAGGCCGCCGAGATATTCGAACGGGTGGTCGGTGGACAGCAGGCCGTGCAGGTTGGACGAACGCGCCAGCACTGCGGCCTGCACGCCGTGCAGTTGTTCGGCCAGCAGGTTGCCGCCTTCCAGGCGCACGCCGCCTTCGCGCGCACCGTAGCCGTACTGCATGCGCGCGAGGAAGCCGGCGGCCAGCGTCGCCTCGTCCTTGCCGGCGTGGCGCCCGGCCAGCACGGCATGGTTGAGGCCGCTGCCGTATTCGCCCGGGGCGTTGCTGAAAATGCGCAGCGCCGCCAGTTCGCGCGCGCGCTGCGTCGGCTGCCCGCGTTCGACCAGGGTCTTTTCCAGATCGCGCGCATGGCGGGCGATCGGGTTGCGCGGCGAGGGCTCCATCGCCGCCAGCCGTTCGATGGCGTCGGCCAGCAGGCGCATGAAGCCTTCGAACTGGTCGCGGTAGACGCTGGTGACCTGCACCACCGCGTCGATGCGCGGATGCGGCAGCTCGGCGTCGGGCACGACTTCCAGCGCGGCGACCTTGCCGCCGGCATCCCACACCGGGCGCAGGCCGAGCGCGTGCAGCACCTCGCTCTCCAGCACGCCGAGATGGCGGATGGCATCGCTCGACCACAGGCTGAAGGCGAGCTTGTCCGGCAGCTGGCCGCCGTGCTCGGCGCGGTAGGCGTCCAGCAGCTGGTCCAGCGCCACGCGGCCGCTGTCGAACGCGGCGCGGGTGGGCAGCTTGTCCGGCTCGAACGGGAACAGGTTGCGGCCGCTGCGCACGTCCGGGTTGCGCACCGGGTCGCCGCCGGCGCCGGGCGCGACGAAACCACCGGCCAGGCCGTGCAGCAGCGACTCGATTTCCTGCGTGTCGCCCAGGGCCGCATCCAGCTGCCGCGCGCGTTCCAGCTGCGCGCGCAGGGCGGGGTCGGCAACCGCGTCCAGCGGCTCGCCGTCGCGCAGGTGGTGGGCCAGCACGCGGTAGGGTTCGCTCTGCTGCAGCTGCGTCCAGTCCCCGGCGAAGACCTCCTGCGGGTCCAGCCCGAGTGCGCGGTAGTAGGGCCCGCCCAGCTGCTGCATCACCGTGGACAGCTGGTGCTCGGGCGCGGCCGGCTGGCCGAAGGTGTGCAGGCCCAGTGGCATCGTGGTGCGTGCCAGTTCGTGCAGGTGGTCGTGCAGCGCGGCGAAGAAGGCAGGGAAATCGGCCTGCATGCGCGCCACGTCCCAGCCCATGTCGGCGGCGATGCCGGCCTCCAGCGCCATCTGCCGGATGCGCGCGGCGGCGGTCTCGCGCACCTGGCCTTCGTCCAGCTGCAGGTATTCGTGGATCGCGGCGTGCAGGTCGCGCAGTTCGTCGTACAGCCCGGCCGGGGCGAAGGCGGGCGTCTGGTGGCTGACGATTACCGCGCGGCCGCGGCGCTTGGCCTGCACCGCCTCGCCGATGTTGTCCTGGATGTAGGGGTAGAACACCGGCAGGTCGCCGACCGCGAGGAACGGGTAGTCGTTGACCCACAGCCCGCGGTCCTTGCCGGGCGTCCATTCCTGGGTGCCATGGGTGCCGAAGTGGGCCAGCGCATCGGCAACGAAGCCCTCGCGCACGAACTGGTAGGCGGCCAGGTAGTAGTGGCCGGGCAGCGCGGCGGTGTCGTGGGTGGACTGGCCGAGCCTGTCCGCGCGCGGCGGCTGCGGCATCAGCAGCAGCCTGCCCAGTTGCAGGCGCGGGAACACGAAGACGGCCTCGCCGTCGCGGATGCGTACCGCCGGGTGGCGGGCGGGATCGCCCCAGCGTTCGAGCAGCGCCTGCTTCTGCGCCGGCGGCAGCGTGTCCAGCCACTGCCGGTAGCGCGCCACCGGGAAGGTGGCGGCGAGGTCGCGTTGCAGCAGCGCATCCAGCGAATCGGGGCGGTAGTAGCCGCCGAGCATGGCCTGGGCATCGGCGATCAGGCGCGGCTCGTCGGCCGGTGTCACCGCGTAGCCGGCCTCGGCCAGGCGCCGGCTCAGCAGAGCCAGGCTGCGCGGCACGTTGAGGTGCGAGGCCGACAGGTTGTGCTCGCCGTCGGGTGCGTTCCAGAACATCAGCGCCACCCGCTTCGCCTCGGCCGGGGTGCGGCGCAGCGCGCCGAGCCGCGCGAGCTTGGCGGCCAGCGCCTCGACCTGCTCGGCAATGGGCTGCTGCTCGCCGCGCGTGGTCGCCGACAGCACCAGCGGGTCGCTGGCGCCCCAGCCCTCGGGCACGGTGACGAAGGTGGCCAGCAGCGCGGCCGGCACGCCGCTGCCGGCGGCACGCCAGGCATCGGCGTCGCCCAGGCGATGATTCAGCGCCTGCAGTACCGGCACGTCGAGCTTCAGGAATTCGGCGGCGCGCGCGTTGCCGTTCTGTAGGTGGGTCAGGTTGACCACCGCGTCCACGTCCAGCCCGGCCAGCGCCTGCTGCAAACCGTCCTTGGCATTGGTGTCGAACCAGACGCCGAAGGCGGCCACGTGGTGGCGACGCGCGGCGGCGATCACCGCATCCAGCACTTCGGTCTGCAGCGAGCCGACGCTGTTGCCGGCGACGATCACCGCGGCCTTCGGCCAATCGTCCGCGCCCTGTCGTTGCCACCATTGCCGCAGCGCCGCGGCGTCGGCGAACCACTGCGGCGCCTGCGGATCGTAGTAGCCGGTGGCGGGCAGCGGCCGTGGCGGCGGCACCGCGGCCGGATCGCCTTGCCCATGCAAGCGTGCCAGGTAGCGGGCGAGATGGCGGAAGTTGGCCTCGCCACCGCCGGCGTAGTAGCCGGCCAGGCGCCGCGCATGCTCCGGCGGCAGGTTGCCCGAGGCCGGCGCGCCGCCGCCGACACGCAGCCAGGGCACGCCGGCCGCGTCCAGCCGCGCGCCGACCGCGCGCGTGACCGCGTCGTTGTCGGCCGGGCGCGGCGTGTCGAGGATCACCAGGTCGGCATCGCCGGGCCAACCGTCGGGCGCGGTGTCGCCGGTGATCGCCACGTGGCGGAAACGCACGCCCTCGTCGCGGCCGATCGCGTCCAGCCGCGCGGTCTTGGACGGCAGCACGAAGTCGTTGGCGACCACGTCCACCGTCATCGCCTGCGTCTGCGCCATCGCCGGTCCGGCTGCCAGCAGCAGCGGCAGCCAGGTCCATCGCCAACGCGCCATGCTCAGAACGCCAGGGTGATGCCGGCGTGCCAGTAGCGGCCGGTCTCGGCGTAGGGATACAGCGCCGAGGTTTCGTCCAGGCGCTTGTCGGCCAGGTTGTCGACGCCGGCGACCAGCGCCACCTTCGGGGTGACGCGGTAGCGCGCATCCAGCGACCAGCGCCAATAGCCGGGCAGTTCCACCTGGTTGCTGCCGGAGAGCTGGAACTGGCTGCCGACGTATTCGCCGCGCAGCGCGCCGGTCAGGCGCTCGCCGTCCCAGCGCAGGTTGGCCGCGCCGCTGTGGCGTGGGCGCTCGTTCAACGCCAGCCCGGTTTCCAGGTCGCGCGCGCGCAGCCAGCTGTGGTTGGCGTCGAAGGTGAAGCCGGCCGGCAGCGGCAGCGTGGCGGACAGTTCCAGGCCGCGGATGCGCGCCTTGGCGACGTTGGTGTAGTTGCGCACCTCGCGCCCGCGCACGCCGCAGGCCGAGATGCAGATGGTCTGGATCAGGTCATCCAGTTCGTTCTGGAACGCGGTGGCCTGCAGCGACGCGCCATCGTTGCCGGCCCAGGCCGCGCCCAGCTCGTAGCTGGTGTTGGTTTCCGGCTTCAGTGCGGGGTTGCCGTAGATGGTGAAGCGGCCGCCGCCGCCGACCGCCGAGTATTCCGGCGACAGCTGCTTCAGGCTCGGCGCCTTGAAGCCGCTGCCGGCGCCGCCCTTGAGCGTGAACGCGTCCGTCAGGTGCCAGACCGCATAGGCGCGCGGACTGTGGTGCCAGCCGAACTCGGGGTGGTGGTCGCCGCGGTCGCCCAGCACCAGCGAGGCCTTGTCGCCCAGCTGGATCTCGTCCTGCACGAACACCGCGGTCTGGATCGCCTGCACGTGGCCGCTGCGCGCGGCGGCGCTGTCGGCCAGCTGCTCCTTGCGCCATTCGCCGCCGACGCTGACCCGGTTCCGGCCCCGTTCGACGGTGGCCTGGCCGTCGACGATGTCGTCGCTCAGCCGCTGCGGCCGGGTGGCCTCGCCCCGCGAGCGGCGGTTGTCGCGGTCGAGGGTGGAGCGGTACGCGTTGATCCGGGTCTGGCCCCATGCCCACTGGCCACGGTGCGACAGCGTGGTCTGCGCGCGCTCGATCTCGTCCACGTTCTCGTAGACGTAGCTGGGCGTGCCGCTCTGCAGCGCGTTGCGCCAGCGCTTCTCGCGGCCCTGCAGATGGCCCAGGTCGATGCGCTGCGCCTCGTCCGGGGTCCAGCTCAGGGTGAGGTTGCCAGTGTCGGCATCGCGGCCTTCCTGCTCGGACAGGCGCGGATCGACCGGGTCCTGCGTGGCCTCCTTGCGCCGGTGCTCGCCGAAGAAGCTCAGCCCCAGCGTGCCCGGCAGCAGCGCGCCACCGGCATAGAGGCCGGCCTGGGTGGTGCCGCCGCCGCGGCCGCCCTCGACCATGCCGCCGTTGTAGCTCAGCTCGCCGCGCCAGTCGTCGGTGGCGGCGCGGCTGATGACGTTGACCACGCCGCCCAGCGCCTCGGAGCCGTACAGCGAGGACATCGGCCCGCGCACCACCTCGATGCGCTCGATCGCGCTGGCCGGCAGCCAGCCCAGGTCGAAGTCGGCATGGGCGATGGCGTCGCTGGCGGCGTTGACCCGGCGGCCGTCGAGCAGCACCAGGGTGTATTCGGCGTCCATGCCGCGGATGCGGATGCCGCGCCGGCTCAGGCTGATGCCGCTGACGGTGATGCCGGGCTGGCCGCGCAGCGCGTCGGAAAGGTCCAGTACCGGGCGCAGCTGCAGCTGCTCGCGGTCTATCACCGAGATCGAGGCCGGCGCGTCGCTGGCGTGGCGGCTGGTGGCGGTGGCGGTCACCACCACCGGGTCGAGCGCGACCGGTTCGTCGGCCCAGGCCATAGGCGCGGCCAGCGCCGCCAGCACCGCGAAGGGCAGGCGGCGCGGGCGAAGGCGGGGAAGGAGAGAGGCGGAAACGGCGACGGTCATGGGCGCGGCAAGTCAGGTGAATGGATAATAAAGTGATGTTATAACATTTTATTCAAGGCGGGCCAGCGTCCGCCGGATGGGACTTCTGGCCGATACCGGTCGCGCCGGCGGATGCGAACATCCCGTTTCCCCAAGCAGCCCGCAGAGCCTCCGCCGTGAAATCACCGCTGACCGCCGCCCTCCTGATCGTGCTGGGCCTGAGCGCCGTCCCCGCCCATGCCGCCAAGCCCGCGGCCCCGGCCACGCTGGCCGCGCAGAACGCCGATGCGCAGTTCAAGGCGATCTACGAGAAGGAATGGGCCTGGCGCCAGGCCGGTGGCGGCGAGGCCAGCGAGGACGGGGACGGCCCGGCCAACGCCACCCGCCTGCCGGACGTCGGTCCCGAGGCGCAGCAGGCGCGGCTGAAGGTGTGGGACGACGTGCTGGAGCAGCTCAAGGCCATCGACCCGGCCACGCTCTCGGCCGAGAACCAGGTCAACTACGCCATCTACGAATACCAGGTGGAGAACCTGGCCGACGAGGTGCGCCTGCGCGCCTACGAGATGCCGTTCAACTCGGATTCCTCGTTCTGGTCGAACCTGGGCTTCATGGCCCGGCGCGAGATGAAGACCGCGCAGGACTACCGCAACTACATCGCGCGCCTGAACGACGTGCCGCGCTATTTCGAGCAGCAGACCGCCAACATGCGCGCCGGCCTGGAACGCGGCTTCAGCGTGCCGCGCGCGGTGCTCGAAGGGCGCGACGTGTCGATCTCGACCGTGGCCGAGCTCAAGGACCCGGCCGAGTCGCCGCTGTACGCGCCATTCAAGAAGCTGCCGGCGAGCATCCCCGCCGAGGAGCAGCAGAAGCTGCGCGAGGAAGCCAGGCAGGCGATCGGCGGCAGCGTGATCCCGGCCTTCGGCAAGCTGCTGGCGTTCTTCCGCGAGGAATACGTGCCGCAGGCGCGCACCACCCTGGCCGCGGAGAAGATGCCCGGCGGCAAGGCCTTCTACCGCCAGCAGATCCGCGAATACACCACGCTGGACATGAGCCCGCAGCAGATCCACGCGCTGGGCCTGAGCGAGGTCAAGCGCATCCAGCAGGAGATGGACGCGATCATCGACAAGGTGGGCTTCAAGGGCAAAAGCGAGCAGACCCGTTTCGCCGATTTCCTCGAATTCCTGCGCACCGATCCGCAGTTCTACGCCAAAACGCCGGAAGAGCTGCTGTGGCGCGCGGCGTGGATCTCCAAGCGCGTGGACGGCGTGATCGGCAAGTTCATGACCCTGCCGCGCGCGCGCTTCACCATCGTGCCGGTGCCGCCGGACATCGCCCCGTTCTGGACCGCCGGCCGCGGCGGCATGGGCACCTACTGGGTCAACACCTACAACCTGCCGGCGCGCCCGCTGTACAACCTGCCGGCGCTGACCCTGCACGAATCCGACCCGGGCCACGCGCTGCAGGGCGCGCTCGCCGCCGAGCAGGGCGAGCAGCCGGATTTCCGCCGCGGCGCCTACATCTCCGCCTATGGCGAGGGCTGGGGCCTGTACAGCGAGAAGCTCGGCGTCGAGATGGGCATCTACGAAACCCCGTACGAGGACTTCGGGCGCCTGACCTACGAGATGTGGCGCGCCTGCCGCCTGGTCATCGACACCGGCGTGCACCACTACGGCTGGAGCCGCGAGCAGGCGCTGGCCTACCTGCGCGACCACACCGCGCTGAGCGAGCACGAGGTGACCACCGAGGTCGACCGCTACATCTCCTGGCCGGCGCAGGCGCTGAGCTACAAGCTGGGCGAGATCACCATCGTCAAGCTGCGCGCGCAGGCCGAGAAGGAACTGGGCGACAGGTTCGACGTCAAGTCCTTCCACGATGCCGTGCTCAGGCAGGGCTCGGTGCCGCTGCCGGTGCTGGAACGGCAGATCAAGGCCTACATCGAAGAGCGCAAGAAGGCCTGATGCGGTCGTGCGTGGCGGCCCTCGCGAGCGTCAGCACGCCGTAATCCCGTAGGAGCGACTTCAGTCGCGACCGGCGCTTTCCCGGCGAAGCGCGTCGCGGCTGAGGCCGCTCCTGCGATTCGAATGCGGCGAGCGCAGCGGATCCGCGCACTCCCGCGACCCTTGCGATTGTGTAACGCGACATGCCGCCGCTACCCTGCCGCGCATGATCGCGTTCCTGCGCCGCCGCCCGCCGTCGCTGCTGCTCCGCCTGCTGGTGCTGGCGGTGGTCGCGCTCGGCAGCGGCGGCGGCGCGCTGGCTTCGGCATTGGGCGAACTGCACGCGATGGCCCACGCCGACCATCCGGTCGCCGCGCACGATGCGGTGCTGGAAGCCGACACCGGCCACGACGAATCCGACGCCAGTGCGCGCCTGCTGCACGCGCTGGTGCATTGCGGTCACTGCCATGGTCACGGCGGCGTGCTGCCGTTCGCCGCGCCGGCCTGGGACGTGGCGATGCCGCCGGCCGCCACCGGCACGACCCCGCACGACACCCGTTGGCATCCGGCGCCACTGGAAAGCCTGTTGCGTCCTCCGATTTCGGTCTGATCCAGCGTCCGCCACGCGGACGTCCTGATCCCTTCCCGAAAACCGGAGATTCCCCATGTGGAAACGCCTGGCCGCGCTCGCGGCCCTGGCGATCGCACCGTGCGCCGCCGCGCAGGTGCCGTCGTCGATTGCACCCTTGACCCTGGACGCGGCGGTCGGCCGCGTCGCCCGCACCCATCCCGACCTGCGCCTGCCAGAACTGCAGCGCGCCGCCGCCCAGGCCCGCCATGACGGCGCCGGGTTCAGGCCGCCCCTGGCGCTCGGTGTGGATATCGAGAATGCGCTGGGCAGCGGCGCCAGCCGCGGCTTCGATGGCAGCGAGGTCACCGTCTCGCTGGCCGGCGTGCTCGAACGCGGTGGCAAGCTCGATGCCCGTCGCGCGGTGGCGCAGGCCAACATCGACGCGCTGGCGCCGCTGCGCGAGATCGCCCGGCTGGACCTGCTGGCCGAAGTGGCGCGCCGCTACCTGGCCATCACTATCGCGCGCGATCAGCGCCGGATCGCGCTGGACGACATCGATCAGCGCCGCCGGGCGGTCGCCGCCGCGCGTCTGCGCCTGCAGGCCGGCGCTTCGCCCGCCTCCACGCTGATGACCGCGCAGGCGGCACTGGCCCAGGCCGAACTGGACCGCGACCGTGCCGACGAGGCCGAGCGCGCCGCGCGGCTGTCGCTGGCGGCGTTGTGGAATGCGCGCGAGGCGGATTTCGATGCGGTCAGCGGCGACCCGCTGCAACTGCCGGCGCTGCAGGATTTCCAGCAGCTGGCGACGCTGCTGTCCGACACGCCGGAACTGGCGGCGATCGTCGGGCAGGCGCGCGTGCGCGAAGCGCAGCTGCAACTGGCGCGCAGCCAGTCGCGCAGCGACCTGTCCTGGCAGCTGGGCGTACGCAACGACCGTGCCAGCGGTGATACCTCGCTGGTCGGTGGCTTCAGCCTGCCGCTGGGAAGCGTCCGCCGCGCCGGGCCGGAAATCCGCGTTGCCCAGGCCGAACTGGCGATGAGCGCGGTGGAGCGCGAATCGCGTGCGTTGCAGCTGTACGCGACGCTGGCCGGGGCCCATGGCCGTTACCGCATCGCGCGGCTGGAAGTGGCGCGCATGGGCCGCGACGTGCTGCCGCAGCTGCAACGCGCCGAGACGGCCGCCGAAACCGCCTGGCGTGCCGGCGCCATCAGCTACCTGGAATGGGCGCAGCTGCAGGCCATGCGCATCGAAGCGCGGCAGCGCCAGCTCGATGCCGCGCTCGCCGCGCAGACCGCCCTGATCGAAATCCAGCGCCTGACCGGGCAGCCCCTGGTCGCCACCGCCTCCGAAGGAAACACGCCATGAAGGCTTCCCTGCCTGCCGCCCCGATGTTCCGCCTGGCCGCGCTGGCCGCATTGCTGGCTGCTCTCACAGCCTGCGGTGGCGATCCAGTCGCCACCGGCAAGGATGCCGCACAGGCCAGCCACGGACATGCCGACGGCGACGACCACGCCGGTGAGGACAACGCGCCCGGACAGACCACCATCCCCGCCGCGCGCGCGCAGGCCGCCGGCATCGTCAGCGCCGCCGTCGGCCCAGGCACCATCGCCGACGAGCACGACGTGCAGGGCCTGCTGGCACCGATCGACGGACGCATGGCGCAGGTCACCGCGCGCTTCCCCGGCCCGATCCGCGCGCTGCGGGCGAACGTCGGCGACCGCGTGCGCGCCGGCCAGCCGCTGGCCAGCATCGACAGCAACCTGAGCCTGACCACTTATACCGTCGCCGCGCCGATCTCCGGCGTGGTGCTGTCGCGGCAGGCGCAGGTGGGCGGCGTCGCCGGCGAAGGCCAGCTGCTGTTCGAGATCGGGGACCTCTCGCAGCTGTGGGTGGACCTGCACATCTTCGGTACCGATACCCAGCACATCACCGCTGGCGTGCCGGTCGCCGTCACCCGCATGACCGACGGCGTCAGCCAGGCCACCACGCTCGAACGCGTGCTGCCGGGCACCGCCACCGCCAGCCAGAGCACGGTGGCGCGCGCCACCGTGGACAACGCCGACGGCCTGTGGCGGCCGGGCGCGGCGGTGCGCGCGCGCATCGTCGTGGCCAGCACGCCGGCGGGCGTCGTGGTGCCGCTGACCGCGCTGCAGAGCATGGACGGCCGCGACGTGGTGTTCGTGCGCGAGGGCGAGACCTACCGGGCGCGGCCGGTCACGCTCGGCGCGCGCGATGCGCGGCAGGTGGCGGTCGGCGTCGGCCTGCAGGCCGGCGAGGAGGTGGTCGTCGAACAGAGCTACACGGTGAAGGCCGACATCGGCAAGGCGGGGGCAGGCCATGCGCACTGACCTCACGCCGCGCGCCGGCATGCTCGAACGCATCGTCGGCGCGGCCATCGTGCATCGCTGGCTGATGCTGCTGCTCACCGGCGCGCTGGTGTTGCTCGGCGCGTGGAGCTTCACCCGATTGCCGGTCGACGCCACGCCCGACATCACCAACGTGCAGGTGCAGATCAACACCTCCGCGCCGGGCTACTCGCCGCTGGAAACCGAACAGCGCATCACCTTCCCGGTGGAAACGGTGCTGGCCGGGCTGCCGAAGATGGAGAGCGTGCGCTCGCTGTCGCGCTACGGGTTGTCGCAGGTGACGGTGGTGTTCGCCGACGGCACCGATCTCTACTTCGCCCGCCAGCAGGTAGCCGAACGCCTGCAGCAGGCGCGCACGCAGCTCCCGGAGGGCCTCGACCCGCAGCTCGGGCCGATCGCCACCGGCCTGGGTGAGATCTTCATGTACACCATCGACGCCGATCCGGCCGCCCGCAAGGCCGATGGCAGCGCCTACACCGCCACCGACCTGCGCACCCTGCAGGACTGGGTGATCCGCCCGCAGCTGCGCACCGTGCCCGGCGTCACCGAGGTCGACACCATCGGCGGTTTCCAGCGCCAGGTGCACATCACGCCGGACCCGGTGCGGTTGCGCGCGCTGGGCTTCACACTGGAGGACGTCGCCGCCGCTGTCGAGGCCAGCAACCAGAACGTCGGTGCCGGCTACATCGAGCGCAACGGCCAGCAGTTCCTGGTGCGCGTGCCCGGCCAGGTCGCCAACCTGGAGCAGATCGGCGACATCGTGCTCGACCGCCGCGAGGGCGTGCCGATCCATGTGCATGATGTCGCAGCGGTGGCCGATGGTCTGGAACTGCGCAGCGGCGCCGCCACCCAGGACGGACACGAAGTGGTGATGGGCACGGTGGTGATGCTGATCGGTGCCAACAGCCGCGAAGTGGCGCAGGCCGCGGCGGCAAGGCTCGAACAGGCGCAGCGCAGCCTGCCCGAAGGCGTGACCGTCACTGCCAGCTACGACCGCACCGCGCTGGTGGACCGCACCATCCGGACCGTGGCCAGGAACCTGCTGGAAGGCGCGCTGCTGGTGATCGTGGTGCTGTTCCTGCTGCTGGGCAACTTCCGCGCGGCGCTGATCACCGCCGCGGTGATCCCGCTGGCAATGCTGTTCACCCTCGCCGGCATGGCGCGCGGTGGCGTGTCGGCCAACCTGATGAGCCTGGGCGCGCTGGACTTCGGCCTGATCGTGGACGGCGCGGTGATCATCATCGAGAACTGCCTGCGCCGCTTCGGGCAGCGCACGCATGCGCTGGGCCGCACGATGACGCGGCAGGAACGCTTCGCCGAGACCGCCGCCGCCACCGCCGAGGTGATCCGACCGAGCCTGTTCGGCCTGGGCATCATCAGCGCCGTGTACTTGCCGATCTTCGCGCTCACCGGCGTGGAAGGGAAAATGTTCCACCCGATGGCGATCACCGTGGTGCTGGCGCTGAGTGGTGCGATGCTGCTGTGCCTGACCTTCGTGCCGGCGGCGATCGCACTGTTCCTCGGCGGCCGCGTGCAGGAGAAGGAAAACCGGCTGATGGCCTGGCTGCGCGGATGCTACCAGCCGCTGCTCGATCTGGCCCTGCACCGCGGGCGCTGGGTGGTGGCCGGCGCGCTGGCGCTGGTGATCGGCTGCGGCCTTCTGGCGACAAGGCTGGGCAGCGAGTTCGTGCCCAACCTCGACGAAGGCGACGTGGCGATGCACGCCATGCGCATTCCGGGCACCAGCCTGACCCAGTCGGTGCGGATGCAGCAGCAGATCGAGCGGCGCCTGCTGGAGTTCCCGGAGGTGGCCAAGGTGTTCTCCAAGATCGGCACGCCGGAAGTGGCCTCGGACCCGATGCCGCCGTCGGTGGCCGACACCTTCATCATGATGAAGCCGCGCAGGCAGTGGCCCGACCCGCGCAAGCCGCGCGCCGGCCTGCTGGCCGAGCTGGAGGCAGCGGTGGAGGAACTGCCGGGCAACAACTACGAGTTCACCCAGCCCATCCAGATGCGCATGAACGAGTTGATCTCCGGTGTGCGCGCCGACGTGGCGGTGATGCTGTACGGCGACGACCTGGACGCGCTGATGGAGGTCGGCCGGCGCATCGAGAAGGTGGCCGCGGACGTGCCCGGCGCTGCCGACGTGCGCCTGGAGCAGACCAGCGGCCTGCCGCTGCTCACCATCACCCCGGACCGGCAGAAGCTCGCCGGCTACGGCCTCAACCCGGGCCAGGTGCAGTCCACCGTGGCCAGCGCGGTGGGCGGGCAGGTGGCGGGGCAGCTGTTCGAGGGCGACCGCCGCTTCGACATCGTGGTGCGCCTGCCCGAGGAGCTGCGGCAGGATCCGGCGGCGTTGGCGGACCTGCCGGTGTCGCTGGAAACCGCGCTGGCCAGCGGCAACGCCGACGAACTGAGCCGCGCCGGCACCGCCGGCACGCTCACCGGCAACCCGCGCACGGTGCCGCTGCGCGAACTGGCGCGCATCGACACCAGCGAAGGCCCCAGCCAGATCAACCGCCACAACGGCAAGCGCCGCATCGTGGTCACCGCCAACGTGCGCGACCGCGACCTGGGCAGCTTCGTCGGCGAACTGCGGCGGGCGACCGACGCCCGCGTGCCGCTGCCGGCCGGATACTGGATCGACTACGGCGGCAGCTTCGAGCAGCTGATCTCGGCCAGCCGGCGCCTGGCGGTGGTGGTGCCGGCGACGCTGGCGCTGATCTTCGCGATGCTGTTCTGGGCGTTCGGCTCGGGCAGGGATGCGGCCATCGTGTTCAGCGGCGTGCCGCTGGCGCTGACCGGCGGCGTGCTGGCCTTGGCGCTGCGCGGCATCCCGCTGTCGATCTCGGCGGGCGTCGGCTTCATCGCGCTGTCCGGCGTGGCGGTGCTCAACGGCCTGGTGATGATCAGCTTCGTGCGCGGCCTGCGCGGGCAGGGGCGTCCGCTGCTGGAGGCGGTGCGCGAAGGCGCGCTCGGCCGCCTGCGGCCGGTGCTGGTGACCGCGCTGGTGGCCTCGCTGGGCTTCGTGCCGATGGCCTTCAACGTCGGCGCCGGCGCGGAGGTGCAGCGCCCGCTGGCCACCGTGGTGATCGGCGGCATCGTGTCCTCCACGCTGCTCACCCTGCTGGTGCTGCCGGTGCTGTATCGCTGGCTGCATCGGCGCGACAATGCAGCGACATGACCGGCCGGAGGTGACATGAGCGAGTGCTGTGGTTGTGGCAGGACGCTGGACGTCGCGGCGATGCAGGCGCGGCAGCGGCGCGTGCTGTGCCAGGTGCTGGCGATCAACCTGCTCACCTTCGCGATGATGATGGCCGCCGCCTGGCACAGCGGCTCGGCCTCGCTGCTGTCCGGCAGCCTCGACAACCTGGGCGATGCGCTGACCTACGCGCTGAGCCTGGCGGTGGTCGGCGCCGGCGTCGCCGCCAAGGCGCGGGTGGCGATGCTCAAGGCGCTGTTCATCCTCTGCGCCGCGCTGGCGGTGGCGGCGGGCATCAGCTGGAAGCTGGCGCATCCGCACCTGCCGCTGTTCGAGAGCATGGGCATCGCCGCGCTGCTGAACCTGGCGGCCAACCTGCTGTGCCTGCGCCTGCTGTGGCCGTATCGCCAGGGCGACATCAACCTCGCCTCGGCGTGGGCCTGCTCGCTCAACGACGCGTACGAGGGCGGCGCGGTGATCCTGGCCGCGCTGGCGGTGTGGGTCTTCGGCGCCGGCTGGCCGGACCTGCTGATCGCGGTGGCGCTGCTGTGGCTGTTCCTGCGCTCGGCCTGGACGGTGGCGCGCGCGGCCTGGCGGGAGCTGCGCGGGCAGGCCGAAGGCTGCGCCGGGCCGGCTTCCTGAAGACATCGGTATAGGGAAAGGAACCCATGAAACCGCACTGGATCATCGTCCTGCTGTCGGCGGCCCTGGCCGGCAGCGCCAAGGCCGACGAGGGCATCTACATCGAGTTCCTGTGGTCCAGGCCGGCGCCGGACGCCATCGCCCGCCAGCAGACGCGCCAGTTCGTCACCGAAGGCGGGCACGACCACCAGGTCTGCGTGGCCGCCAACGCGACAGAGACCGACGTCGGCGGCCTGTGGATCGAACTCGCCGATGCGCGCGGCGAAACGGTGTCGCGGCAACGCAGGCCACGATCCGCGTCGATCCGCGCATCGAGACGTCGCCGTATTACCTCGAGCGTGGCGTTCCCTACGTGGCCGGCCGCCCCAATTACGACGCCTCCATCCCGGCGGCGGAATGGAGCGGGCGGCTGGTCTGGGCGATGGACGTCGATCCGCAGGGCCGCGTGACCCATGTGGAGGTCGAGGTCGCCGAGGGCGTGGGCGAACGCATCCGCGACCGTGCCATCGCCGCCGGCTACATGACCCTGTTCCCGCCGGACCCGGCGCGGGCGGCCACGCCGTTGCGCTGGCGGCGCGCGCTGTCGTTCGCACCTGAATGAGCTGCCCCGGCGCCGCCCCTGGCGGGCAGCCAGGAGGCGGATCGCCCGTCCAGCCGCGGGCCGCCTGCGGCCGGGCTGTGGGCAACTTGCCATCGCCGCGGTTCTCGCGCATAATGCGCGGCTCGCTGTGCCCGTAATCCCGGGCCGGCGGCCGGCAGCACGTCGTTCCGGCCGCCCCGCAGCGTACCCCTGACTCCCGTGACGTGTGGCGGACAACCGCCGGGGCCGCCATCTTCCTGGCCAAGGAAGATAAAACCGACATTACCGAGGTGCGCAATGTCCCGAGTTTGCCAAGTCTCCGGCAAGAAGGTGCAGACGGGTAACAACGTCTCGCACGCCAACAACAAGACCCGTCGTCGCTTCCAGCCGAACCTGCATGAGCGCCGTTTCTGGGTCGCCAGCGAAAACCGCTGGGTCAAGCTTCGTGTTTCCGCGCATGCACTGCGCACCATCGACAAGAACGGCATCGATTCCGTTCTGGCTGAGCTGCGTGCCCGCGGCGAAAAGGTCTGAGGAGTAAAACATCATGGCAGGCAAGCGCGATAAGGTCCGTATGATTTCCTCGGCCGGTACCGGCCACTTCTACACCACGGACAAGAACAAGAAGAACACCCCCGGGAAGATGGAATTCCTGAAGTACGACCCGGTGGTCCGCAAGCACGTTCTGTACAAGGAAGGCAAGATCAAGTAATCCGCACGGATTGCTTCTTCCGCCGTTCCACACCGGACCCGCCGCAAGGCGGGTTCCGTGTTTCAGGGGCGTGAAGCGCGCCATCAGCGTGTTCCATCAGCACATGCGGTGGCGGCATCAGGCTTCGGCGGCGGCATCGCCTACAATCGGCGCATGACAGTCTTCGACCAGCCGCAGGCCTGCGACATCGCGATCATCGGCGGCGGTGCCGCCGGCGTGCTCACCGCGATCGGCGTGCTGCGCGGCGCCACCGGCGCGCTGCGCGTGGCGATCATCGAGCCGCAGCTGCCGCTCGGCCGCGGCGTGGCCTACGCCACGCGCCATCCCGAGCACCTGCTCAACGTGCCCGCCGGCAAGATGAGCGGCTTCCCCGACCGCCCCGACGATTTCCTCGACTACCTGGTCGGGCGGGACGCCTTTCCCAGCGTCGGGCGCGACACGCTGGCGCAGGCCTTCGTCCCGCGCCGCCATTACGCCGGCTACCTGCGGCAGCGCCTGCAGGAGGCGGTGGAGGCGAGCCCGGCGCAGCTGGACGTCCGCGCCGCCCGGGTCGAGTCCCTGGACAGGCAGGCCGACGGCATCGTGCTGCATCTGGACCAGGGCCAGCCGCTGCTGGCCGCATCCGTGGCGCTGTGCACCGGCAACGCGCTGCGGCCCCTGCCCGCGCGCGGCGCCGGCGCGGTGCCGCCGGGCAAGCGCATCGAGGCCTGGGATTTCGATGCGGTGCGGGACATCGCCACGACCGCGGACGTGGCCATCGTCGGGTCCGGGCTGAGCATGGCCGACGGCGTGGTGTCGCTCGCCGCCGCCGGGCATCGCGGGCAGGTGCACGTACTTTCGCGCCACGCGCTGCTGCCGCTGCCGCACGCCAAGGGGCCGGCCGCCGACTACGATCCCGAGCCGCTGCTGGCGATGAGCCTGCGCCAGCGCGTGCGCGCGCTGCGCCGCCATGCCGCCGAGGCAGCGCTGCGCGGCATCCCGTGGCAGAGCGTGATGGAGCGCATCCGGCCGATGGGCCAGGCGCTGTGGCAATCGCTGTCCTTCGACGACCAGCGCCGTTTCCTGCGCCACGTGGTGCGCTACTGGGACGTGCACCGGCACCGCATCGCCGCGCCGGTGCATGCGCAGCTGATGGAACTGCAGCGCCAGGGCCGCCTGCACCTGCATCGCGGCCGCCTGGAAACCGCGATCGCCGAGGGCGCCTGCGTGCACCTGGGCGCGCTCGATCCGCGGCGGCGCCCGTTCCAGCTGGACGCGCACTGCGTGGTCAACGCCACCGGCGTGGAGATGCGCGCGCAGGCCATGCGCAACCCGCTGCTGCAGCAGATGCTGGGCAGCGGCGTCGCCCGCCCGGGCCCGCACGGCATCGGCATCGACAGCACGGCGGACGGCAGCCTGCTCGATGCCGACGGCGCGGCCGAACCGCGCGTGCAGGTCGTCGGCAGCCTGCGCATCGGCCGCCTGTGGGAAAGCCTGGCGATACCGGAACTGCGCGGGCAGGCCGCGCAGGCGGCGACGGCCGTCCTGCGGCAGCGGCAAGGCTGAACGGCCCGGTGCCGCCGGCACCTTTCCCGTAAAATGCCCCGATGGATGTTTCCCACCTGCTCGACGGGCTGAACCCGGCCCAGCGCGAGGCCGTTTCCGCGCCTCCCGGTCATTACCTGATCCTCGCCGGCGCCGGCTCCGGCAAGACCCGCGTGCTGACTCACCGCATCGCCTGGCTCAACGAAGTGCATGGCGTGCCGACCCACGGCATCTTCGCGGTGACCTTCACCAACAAGGCCGCCGGCGAGATGCGCCACCGCATCGACCTGCAGCTGCGCAACGGTGGCCGCGGCATGTGGATCGGCACCTTCCACGGCCTTGCCCATCGCCTGCTGCGCCTGCACTGGGGCGACGCGAAGCTGCCCGAAGCGTTCCAGGTGATGGATTCGGACGACCAGCTGCGGCTGGTCAAGCGCGTGGTGCAGGCGCTGGAGCTGGACGACGGCAAGTTCCCGCCCAAGCAGGTCGCGTGGTGGATCAATGCGCAGAAGGACGAGGGCCGCCGCCCGCAGCACATCCAACCCGAGCCGCACGACGCCTGGCTGGAAACCATGCGCCAGGCCTACATCGAGTACCAGGCGCGCTGCGACCGCGCCGGGCTGGTGGATTTCGCCGAGCTGCTGCTGCGCGCGCATGAACTGCTGCGCGACAACCCGGCACTGCTCGCCCACTATCGCGCGCGTTTCCGCGAGATCCTGGTCGACGAGTTCCAGGACACCAACGCCATCCAGTACGCCTTCGTGCGGGTGCTGGCCGGCGACTCGGGCAACGTGTTCGTGGTCGGCGACGACGACCAGGCCATCTATGGCTGGCGCGGCGCCAAGGTCGAGAACGTGCAGCGCTTCCTGAAAGACTTCCCGGGGGCGCGGACCATCCGCCTGGAACAGAACTACCGTTCCAGCGCCAACATCCTCAACGCCGCCAACGCGGTCATCGCGCACAACCCGGACCGCATCGGCAAGCAGCTGTGGACCGACAGCGGCGACGGCGAGCCGATCGACCTGTACGCCGCCTACAACGAGATGGACGAGGCGCGCTACCTGGTCGAGCGCGCGCGGCAATGGGTGCGCGACGGCGGCAGCTACGGCGACATCGCCGTGCTCTACCGCAGCAACGCGCAGTCGCGCGCCTTCGAAGAGGCGCTGCTGTCCGAGCAGGTGCCGTACCGCGTGTACGGCGGCATGCGCTTCTTCGAGCGCGCCGAGATCAAGGACGCGCTGGCCTACCTGCGGCTGCTGACCAACCGCAACGACGATGCGGCGTTCGAGCGCGCGGTGAACACGCCGACGCGCGGCATCGGCGAACGCACGCTGGACGAGGTGCGCCGCGTCGCCCGCGCGCAGTCGCTGTCGCTGTGGGAAGCGTCGATGCTCGCCACCCAGGGCAACGACCTCACCTCGCGCGCCCGGAACGCGCTGGCCGGTTTCCTCAACCTGGTCCAGCAGATCGGCGGCGAAACCGCGCAGATGACCCTGGCCGAACGTATCGACCACGTGCTGGTGCGCTCGGCGCTGCGCGAGCACTGGGGCAAGGAGAGCCGCAACGCGCTCGATTCCGAGTCGCGCAGCGACAACCTCGACGAACTGGTGTCGGTGGCCTCGCGCTTCGTCCAGCGCGACGAGGACGAGGAGGGCGCCGCCGACATGAGCGAGCTGGTCGCGTTCCTGTCCTACGCCTCGCTGGAGGCCGGCGAAGGCCAGGCCCAGGCCGGCGAGGACGGCGTGCAGCTGATGACCCTGCATTCGGCCAAGGGCCTGGAATTCCCGCTGGTGTTCCTGGCCGGGCTGGAGGAAGGGCTGTTCCCCGGCGCCCGTTCGCTGGAGGAAAGCGGACGGCTGGAGGAGGAGCGCCGCCTGGCCTACGTCGGCATCACCCGCGCCCGCCAGAAGCTGGTGCTGGGCTATGCCGAGTCGCGCCGCATCCACGGGCAGGACAACTACAGCCTGCCGTCGCGCTTCCTGCGCGAGATCCCGCGCGAGCTGCTGCACGAGGTACGGCCCAAGGTGCAGGTCTCGCGCCCGGCCTCGCTCGGCACCAGCCGGGTGATGGGCCACGCCGCGATCGAACCGCCACCGATCAAGCTCGGCGCGCTGGTCACCCATCCCAAGTTCGGCGAAGGCATGGTGACCGACTACGAGGGCAACGGCGCGCATGCGCGCGTGCAGGTGGAGTTCGCTGAGGCCGGCAGCAAGTGGCTGGTGATGGCCTACGCCAACCTGACGGTGCTCTAGGGCGCGCCACGCCGCGTCCGGGCGCCGCGGGCGCCCCCCGCATGGCCGGGCCGATTGATCCGGCTCAATGCACGGCGGCAACATCGGGTGTGCAATGGTCTCCTCCCACCCTTCCCAAGGAGAACCGCCATGTACAAGCGCATCCTGATCGCCACCGATGGTTCCGAACTGGCCGCAAAGGGGCTGCAGAAGGGCCTGGAGCTCGCCGCGCAGCTCGGCGCGCAGGTCGACATCGTGACCGTGTCCGAGCCTTGGGCCGTGGGCATGTACGACGCCATGGGCTGGAGCGCCGGCTACGAGGCCAGCCCCGAGTACAAGCAGGACCGCGAGGCGGCGGCGCAGAAGATCCTGCAGCCGTCGCTGGAGGCCGCGCGCGCGGCCGGCGTGGCCGAGGTGATCGGCCACCACGTGCTGGACCGCTATGCCGCCGACGGCATCATCGAGACCGCCACCGCCTGCGGCAGCGACCTGCTGGTGATGACCTCGCATGGCCGCCGCGGCGTCACCCGCGTCCTGCTCGGCAGCCAGACCGCCGAGGTGCTGGCGCGCAGCGCGGTGCCGGTGCTGGTGATCCGCTGACGCGGCCGCCGGCGGGACGGCCCGTCGGCGCGTTCCCTGCGGCCTGCGGCCCGTGATGCGGGCCACGGGCGGCGTTACGCCTGTCCCGGGCCAGAGGGGCGCTCCGGGTTGGACGGCCCGCCGTCGCGGCGGGCACCCGGTCGCGCGTCCGGGGCGCGGCCTCATGCCGTCGCCGTGTCTTCACGCGCCCTGCGTTCAATCAATCGCGCAGCTTCAGCGTCTGCGATTCGTCCAGCGTACCGTCGGCCTGCACCACGACATAGCGCGACCCGGCGCGCTCGAACAGCACCGGGATCGGGTCGCGGAACAGGGGGCGGCGGACGAACCTCAGCTGCCAGCCGAAGAACTCCAGGGTTTCCACCGCCTGCTGCTGTTGCGGGGTAAGACCTTCGCGCAGGCGCTCGGGTGTCTGGGACGTGCGACGTTCCGATTTCTTCATCGAGGATGGGGTGACGGTAGGCATTCCCACAAGCAAGAGGTGTTCCATCATCGCCGGCAGGCGGGCAAGCATAAATGACGGCGGCGCCGTGACGCCGCCGCGGCTTACCAGCTGTACAGCTTCCAGTAGACCGGCGAAACGCCGTCCTTGTCGTTGTCCATGCGGCCATCGCCGTTGCGGTCGTAGAGATAGAACGGCGCGCCGCGCGCCGGGGTGACCTTGACCATGCGCAGCTGCGCGCCGACGCGGTATTCCTCGATGGTGTCGCCGTTGTCCATGGTGCGGCGGGTGATTTCGGCCCCGCTCACGTCCACCGGTGGCGCATCGGCATTCCCGCCCATGCTGGCGCAGCCGGCCAGGGCGAGCAGGGGAATCAGCAGCAGGTGTTTCATCGTGGCGGCTCCTCGCAGCGGTATCGCATCGGATTATGCCTGCGCCGGGCGCGCGCGTCGTGCAACGGCCCGGCGCGTAGAATCGGCGCATGAGCAGATTAGTCCTGATCGACGGGTCCAGTTACCTGTACCGCGCCTTCCATGCGCTCCCGCCCTTGTCCAATGCCGCCGGCGAGCCCACCGGCGCGCTGTTCGGCGTGGTCAACATGCTGCGCGCCACGCTGAAGGAGAAGCCCGACTACGTCGCCTTCGTGGTCGATGCGCCGGGCAGGACCTTCCGCGACGACCTGTACGCCGAGTACAAGGCCAACCGCCCGCCGATGCCCGACGAACTGCGCGCGCAGGTGCAGCCGATGTGCGACATCGTGCATGCGCTGGGCATCGACATCCTGCGCGTGCCCGGCGTGGAAGCCGACGACGTGATCGGCACCCTGGCCCTGGCCGGCGTCGCCGACGGGCTGGAAGTGACGATATCCACCGGCGACAAGGATTTCGCCCAGCTGGTGCGCCCCGGCCTGATCCTGGTCAACACCATGACCGGCAGCCGCACCGACTCGGACGAGGCGGTGATGGACAAGTTCGGCGTGCGCGCCGCGCAGATCGTCGACTACCTCGCGCTGATGGGCGACGCCGTGGACAACGTGCCGGGCGTGGAGAAATGCGGTCCCAAGACCGCCGCCAAGTGGCTGGCCGAGTACGCCGACCTGGACGGCGTGATGGCCGCCGCACCGGCGATGAAGGGCAAGATCGGCGAGAACCTGCGCGCCGCGCTGCCGCGGCTGCCGCTGAACCGCGAGCTGGTCACCATCCGCACCGACGTGGAACTGGAACAGGGCCCGCGCGACCTGCGCCTGCGCGAGCAGCACGTGGACAGCCTGCGCGAACTGTACGGCCGCTACGGCTTCAGCCAGGCGCTGCGCGAACTCGGCGGCGTCGCCGCTCCGGCCGCGATCGACGAGACCCGGGTCAGCCTGCGCGGCACCGCCGCCGGCTACGCGAAGTCCGGCGACGCCGCACCAGCGGCCGGCACCGATCCGGCGCTGGCGGACAAGGGCGAATACGAGACCGTGTTCAGCGGCGAACAGCTGCACGCCTGGGTCGAACGCCTGCGGGCCGCCGACGAATTCGCCTTCGACACCGAGACCGACGCGCTGGATGCGATGCGCGCGCGGCTGGTCGGCGTGAGCCTCGCGGTCGAGCCGGGCAAGGGCGCCTACATCCCGGTCGGCCACGACTATCCGGGCGCGCCGGCGCAGCTGCCGATGGCGCAGGTGCTCGATGCGCTGCGCCCGCTGCTGGAGGACGCGGCGAAGAAGAAGCTCGGCCAGCACGGCAAGTACGACCTGCACGTGCTGCGCCGCCATGGCGTGGAGGTGCGCGGCTATGCCGACGACACCATGCTGGAGAGCTTCGTGCTCAATTCCACCGCCACCCGCCACGACATGGATTCGCTGGCGCAGCGCTATCTTGGCTACACCACCACCAAGTTCGAGGACGTGGCCGGCAAGGGCGCCAAGCAGATCTCGTTCTCGCAGGTCGGCATCGACGAGGCCAGCCAGTACGCCGCCGAGGACGCCGACATCACCCTGCGCCTGCACCGCGCGCTGGCGCCGCGGCTGGCGGCCGAACCGGCGCTGGAGAAGGTCTACCGCGAGATCGAGATGCCGCTGGTGCCGGTGCTGGCGCGCATCGAGGCCAACGGCGTGTGCATCGACGGCGCCGAGCTGCGGCGGCAGAGCGCCGACCTGTCCGTGCGCATGTTGGCCGCGCAGCAGAAGGCCACCGAGTTGGCCGGCCATACCTTCAACCTCGATTCGCCCAAGCAGCTGCAGGCAGTGCTGTTCGACGAACTCGGCCTGCCGGCGCTGGTGAAGACGCCCAAGGGCCAGCCCAGCACCAACGAAGAGGCGCTGGAGGCCATCGCCGACCAGCACGAGCTGCCGCGCGTGATCCTGGAATACCGCGGCCTGGCCAAGCTGCGCAGTACCTACACCGACAAGCTGCCGGAAATGGTCAACCCGGACACCGGCCGCGTGCACACCAGCTACCACCAGTCCGGCGCGGCCACCGGGCGGCTGTCCTCGTCCGATCCGAACCTGCAGAACATCCCGATCCGCACCGACGACGGCCGCCGCATCCGCAAGGCCTTCGTGGCGCCGCCGGGGCGCAAGCTGATGGCCTGCGACTACTCGCAGATCGAGCTGCGCATCATGGCCCACCTGTCCGAGGACCCCGGCCTGATCCGCGCCTTCGAGCAGGGCATGGACGTGCACCGCGCCACCGCCGCCGAAGTGTTCGGCCGCGCGCTGGAGGAGGTCACGCCGAACGAGCGCCGCGCCGCCAAGGCGATCAACTTCGGCCTGATGTACGGCATGAGCGCCTTCGGCCTGGCCAAGAACCTGGGCATCGACCGCGGCCAGGCGCAGGACTACGTGGCGCTGTACTTCAGCCGCTACCCGGCGGTGCGCGACTTCATGGAGCGCATGCGGGTGCAGGCGCGCGAGCAGGGCTACGTGGAAACCCTGTTCGGCCGCCGCCTGTACCTGAACGACATCCACGCCCGCAACCAGGGCCTGCGCGCCGGCGCCGAACGCGCGGCGATCAACGCGCCGATGCAGGGCACCGCGGCGGACATCATCAAGCGCGCGATGGTCGGCGTGGACGGCTGGCTGGCCGACCACCGCGAGCGCGCGCAGATGATCCTGCAGGTGCACGACGAACTGGTGTTCGAGGCCGATGCGGACTTCATCGACACGCTGCGCACCGAAGTGGAGTCGCGCATGACCGCGGCGGCGTCGCTGCGGGTGCCGCTGGTGGTGGACAGCGGCGTCGGCGACAACTGGGACGAGGCGCACTGAAGGCCAGCCGTTTCGTCGACGTATGGCGATGCGGTGCGTGCCTTGATCGGAGTGGTGGTACGTGGCGCGGAAAAGCGCTCACGGCCATTCATTTCGCCGGGCGCGGGTGACAGTGCCGGGATAAGTGCGCGAAGGGATTCGCGCGGTGGGCGGAGCCGTTTCGTTTGCGACGAACGGCACGGATTTCCAATTACTTAACGCTTGAAACGCCGTCGATGGAACGTTGCGTAACGCAATGCGCATTCATCGATACAGGCGATGCGGCGGGAATGAATCACCCCTTAATCACCCTGTAAAAAAGACCGCACTCTTCACGAACCATCAATGTCTGGAGTGGTCATATAGCCCGTGACAGGTGCAACGCCTGTCGCGGATCTCTCCCATCCCCTGGAGCAGATCTCGGAGCGGGGATTCCTCCCCAAATCGCCGCTCCTCCCGCCCCGTCGACCTCCCCCTGGTCGGCGGGGCTTTTTTTGGCGCGGTGGCGGGCCATGCGAAGATCGCATCCTTCCTGTCCCGAGCGCGAGCCTGCCGTGTCCGATCTCTTCCAGTTGTCCGCTCCCTGGTGGCATTTCGTCCTGCGCGGCGTGGCGATGTACCTGCTGGTCACGGTGCTGATGCGCATGTCCGGCAAGCGCGCGGTGGGCCAGTTCACGCCGTTCGACATGATCCTGTTGATCCTGATCGGCAACACCGTGCAGAACGGCATCAACGGCGGCGACAACTCGGTCACCGGCGCCTGCGTGATGGCCTGCACGCTGTGCGCGCTGAACTGGGGCGTGGCATGGCTGTCCTCGCGCTCGCTGCGCTTCCGCTGGCTGGCCGAGGGCAGGCCGACGCTGCTGGCCGAGGACGGCCAGGTGTTCCGCGACGTGCTGCGCCGGCAGTTGGTCAGCGACAGCGATTTCGACGTGGCGATGCGGCTGGCCGGCTGCTCCGAAGTCGGCGACATCAAGCGTGCCGTCCTGCAGCCCAACGGCCACATCATGATCGAGACCCGCGACGGCAAGTGGAGCTGAGCCGGCTGCGCGGACTATTGCTTCCGCAGGGTTAGCTTCAGCTGCGAACGCGCTGGGGGGTAGTGCCCGCCCCAGGCCCGCAACCCCAAAAACACCCGGCAAAGCGAGGTTTC
>JAEWOJ010000097.1 GCA_023399815.1 Pseudomonadota bacterium
GCTCGCCCACCACCCGCGTGGCCAGCGCCAGCAGGTCGCGCACCTTGACGTGCGCCGGCCAGTCGCCGGCCACCGCCGGGCGCTGCGCGTACGGCTCCAGGAACGGCGCCGCGCGCAGCCGCTCGGCCACGCCCGGGCGCCAGCGCATGGACACCAGCAGCATGGTGGCGGCGTTGAGCAGCAGCGACCAGAACGTGCCGTGGGTCAGCGGGTCCCAGCCGCTCAGGCCGAACAGCTGCTGCGGGCGCAGCCAGCCGACGCCGAACGGCCCGTGCTCGACCAGCGCCACGTCCAGCCAGCCGCCGTGGCTGAGCGCCGGCAGCAGCAGCGTGTACACCCACACGCCGAACCCCACCGCCATGCCGGTGCCGACGCCGCGGCGGCTGGCGCCGCGCCAGTACAGGCCGCCGATCAGGCCGGGCGCGAACTGCGCCACCGCGGCGAACGCCATCAGCCCGTAGGTGGCGAGCATGGTGTCGTTGTTGCTGCCGCGGTAATAGCCGTAGGCCACCAGCGCCAGCAGCAGGATCGCCAGGCGGCGTATCCACAGCACGCGCGAGGCGACGTCGGCCGCCACGTGGTGGTCGCCGCCGCGGCGCAGCAGCAGCGGCATGACCAGGTCGTTGCTGATCATCGTCGCCAGCGCGATCGAGGACACGATCACCATGCCGGTGGCGGCGGAGAAGCCGCCCACGTAGGCGACCAGCGCCAGCGCGGTGCTGCCGTCGCTCATCGGCAGCGCCAGCACCAGGGCGTCGTCGGCCACGCCGCCGCTGCCGAGCAGGGCGCTGCCGGCCACCGCGATGGGCACGATCATCAGCGAGATCAGCACCAGGTAGCCGCCGAACAGCCAGCGCGCGCGGCGCACGTCGCCGACGTCGCCGCATTCCACCACCGCTACGTGGAACTGGCGCGGCAGGCAGATCAGCGCCAGGAAGCTGAGCAGGGTCTGCGAGACGAAGCCGACCGGCGGCATGCCCTCGAACAGCGTGCGCGCCGACGGCACCAGCGCGGTGCCGCGGCCGGACAGCCACGCATAGGCGAACACACCCACCGCCACCATCGCCAGCAGCTTGATCATCGATTCCAGCGCGATGGCCAGCATCATGCCGTGGTGGTGCTCGGTGGCATCCACCTGGCGGGTGCCGAACAGGGTGGCGAACAGCGCCATCAGCAGCGCCACGTACAGTGCCGGGTCGGTCAGCACGCCGCCGCCGCCCGCACCGCCGGTGAGCACCTGCAGGCTCATCGCCACCGCCTTGTACTGCAGCGCCAGGTAGGGCACCACGCCGATCAGCGCGATCAGCGCCACCAGCGCGGCCAGCCGCCGCGAGCGGCCGTAGCGGGAGGAGATGAAGTCGGCGATGGAGACGACGTTCTCGCTGCGCGCGATCAGCGCCAGCCGCTCGATGATGCGCCAGCCGAACAGCAGCAGCAGCAGCGGTCCCAGGTAGATAGGCAGGTAGCCGATGCCGTAGCGCACCGCGGTGCCGACCGCGCCGTAGAAGGTCCACGACGAGCAGTACACCGCCAGCGCCAGGCTGTAGACCACCGGCCGCAGCCAGGGACGATCCGGATACATCGGCCGGCGGTCGCCCCACCACGCCACGCCGAACAGCAGCGCGGCGTAGCCCAGCGACACCAGCAGCAGGGTCCAGCTCGATATCAAGGACGGATTCCCGGTTGGCCGGAACGCAGTGTAGAGCGGCGCCCGCCCCACCGAGGCATCAAGCCACACTCCACGCGAAGTGGAGAGCAGGCGATGGGCGGCGGCTCGACAGGGTCAATAGGGAATGGCCACGCCCGGGTCGTCCGGGCGCGGCGCCTCGGCCGGCAGCGGCCGCGCCGGCAACCACAGGTGGAAGCAGGTGCCGCGGTCCGGCGCGCTGTCCACGTCGATGCGCCCTCCGGCCGCGGCGACCAGGTTGGCCGCCACCGCCAGGCCCAGGCCGGTGCCCTGGCCGCTGGGCTTGGTGGTGAAGAACGGCTCCAGGCAGCGCGACCGCGTTTCCTCGCTCATGCCGTGCCCGCTGTCGCGCACCTGGACATGCAGCTCGTCCCCGGGGTTGGACAGCGCCAGGCCGAACGTACCGCCATCGGGCATCGCCTGCTGCGCGTTGGCGGCCAGGCTCAGCAGCACCAGTTCCAGCTGCGCAGGGTCGAAATGGATCTGGCAGCGCACGTCTCCGGTATCCAGCGCGAACGCCACCCGCTCGTCGAACAGCTGGCGCAGCATCGGCTCCATCGCCGCCACCGCCTGCGCCGCGTCCAGCAGCTGCGGCCGGGCCACCTCCTGGCGGCTGAAATCCAGCAGCCGCCGGGTCACCGCCGAAGCGCGCCGCGCCGCCGATTCCACTCCCAGCAACGCCACCTTCAGCGCCTCCGGGTCGTCGCTGCGGCGGCCCTTGCCGGCGTAGCCCAGGATCAGCGTCAGCAGGTGGTTGAAGTCGTGCGCCACGCCGCTGGCCAGCCGGCCCACGTTCTCGATCTTCAGCGCGTGCACCAGCTGCTCGCGCGAGCGCTCCTTCTCCTGCATCTCCAGTTGCAGCTCGTCGCGCTTGCGCGCCAGCGCCGCGCCGCGCTGCTGCGCGATGCGCAGGTTGTCGCGCAGCGCGGACATCGACTGGTCGAGGATGAAGCCGGCCATCAGCACGCCGAACGCGGCCAGGGCGAGGTCGCGCAGGGTCTGTGTGACCCGGAGCGGGTGGTAGAAGCCGGCCGCCGCGTCGAGCCACGCGCCCAACGCCAGCAGCCCGCACAGCCATCCCACCGCCAGCCACAGCGCAGGCCGGCCCAGCAGCACGCCGGCCAGCAGGACCGGCAGCAGTTGCAGCAGCTGCCCCTGCATCTGCGCGCGCAGGCCCCAGTAGCCGTAGGCCGCCGACGCCAGCAGCAGGTTGAGCACCACGAACAGCGCGGCGGACAGGCGCAGCCGGCGGCGGCGCAGCAGTTCCAGCGAGGCCAGGCAGGCCAGCAGGCCGCCGATGGTCAGGGCGGTGCCCAGCGTGTCCGCCGACGGCGCGCTCCACAGCAGGGCCAGCAGCTGGTATCCGGCCATCATCAGCAGCAGGCGCCGCAGCATTTTCACCGCGCGCACCTCAGTGGCGTCGACCACGGGTGCCGCCCATCGGCGAGCGGCGGACGGCGCGTCCTGCCGCGGCCCGGCCGGATCGCCGGGACGGGAAGATCGGGGAGGCATCGGATGGAATTCCCGGCGCGGCGCCGCGCGATAGGTGGAGGGTCTGCCGCTATATTACGGACCATCCTGGCCGAAGCGCCCATGCGGTTCCCGGTCGAAGCCTCCGGTCGCCGCAGAACCATGCCCCCGTCGCACATCGCCCGTCGCCTGCCGCCCGTGCTGCCGTGCCTGCTGCTGGCATGGGCCGTGGCCGCTCCCGCCCGCGGCCAGGCGGTGGGGGCCGATGCGGACCGGCTGGAGTCGCAGTCCACGCTCTGCATCTCGCTGGCGCAGAACTCGCCCCATGAGGCCCTGCCGCTGGCCGACCGCATCCTGGCCCAGCCGGCCCTGCCGCCGATGGTGGAGATCGCCGCGGTGAACTGCCGCGCCCTGGCCCTGCACACGCTGGGCCAGGGCGAGCGCAGCCAGCAGGCCGTGGCGCGGCTGCGGACGCTGCTGCAGGCGCCCGGGCTGTCGCAGGACCGCCAGTACAAGAAGTCGCGGCGCTGGCTCGCCCTGCTGCTGCAGCGGAACGGCCGCATCGAGGAGGCGCTGCGGATATTCGAGTCGATCCTGGAGCGCGACGTCGCCGAGGGCGACATCGACGGCCAGATCACCACGCTGAGCAACCTCGCCCAGATCCATGGCGAGCAGATGGAAGACCTGGAAGGCACGCTGCGCTATCGGCAGCAGGCCCTCGCGCTGGCCGAGCACCTGCAGCGGCCGCCGGCGCGGCGGGACGCGACGCTCCACTACAACTACGGCTACGCGCTGCTGCGGCTCAGGCGCTACGACGAGGCGGGCAAGGCGTTCGACCGTGCCGAAGCCATCGTGCGCCAGTTCTCCACCCAGGAGACGCTGCTGTACCTGATCCGCAGCCATCGCGCCGAGATGCTGCGCGTCGATGGCCAGCTGGACGCCGCCAGGACCGAGCTCCTCGCCATCCTTCCCTGGCAGCGGCAGAACGACCTGTGGGGCTATGCCACCAGCCTGCAGCGCCTGGCGCGGATCGCACTGGACCGGAATGCGGCGGAGGAAGCGCGGGATCTCGGCGAACAGGCGCTGGCGGTCGGCGAACGCGGCAGGTTCCCACCCAGCGTCCGCGACAGCCTGGACCTGCTGGCCGAGATCAGCGTGGCCCTGGGCGATACGGCGGAGGCCCGCGACTACCTGCGCCGGGCGCAGCAGTCCAGTCCGGTGCGGCTGCCGGGCGACAGCCTCGACCGCCTGGCCAGGCTGCAGGCCCGGGCGGCGCAGGCGCTGGACCCGGCCCGCGTCAACGCGCTCCAGGAAGCCAAGCGCGACCGCCTGCTGCGCAATGCCGCACTGGCCGTCGTGGCGGCGCTGCTGCTCGGCGGCACGGGCCTGTACCTGCGCATGCGCCGCCAGCAGCGCCGGTTGCGCCGGCTTGCCGCCGCCGATGCGGCCACCGGCCGGCTCGAAGACCCGGGCCACCTCCCGTGACGAGGGCGCATGGCGGCCGGGAGCGTCGATGCGGGCCACGGCGGACGTCCACGCCACCCCGCGCCGAGGGAGCGGCCATGCAGCCGCATCACCTGGAAGCACTTCGGCCTTGGCGTGAAAGCAATGCGGCTATAGTACCGGCCACCTGCTGTCGGGGGCGTGCCGGAGTCGCCGTCCTGTGCACGGACCTTCTCCCGTCGGGAAACGCCTGAAGCCATGCCCCACCTGCCCCGCGTCCTCATCGCCCGTTCCCGCCGCACGCTGCCCTGCCTGTTGCTGGCGCTGGCGGCGATCGGCCAGGCGCCGGCCAACGACAGCGCGCGGCTGATGGAACGGGTGGGGCGCTGCCATTCGACGATGCACGGCTCGCCGCGCGAAGCCCTGGCCATGGCCGACGCGCTGCTGGCCATGCCGGCGTTGTCGCCGGCGGTGGAAATCGGCGCGGTGAGCTGTCGCGGTTTCGCCCTGCAGCTGCTGGGCCAGGGCGGTGGCAGCCTGGACGCGGCGGCGCGGCTGAAGGTGCTGCTGGAAACGCCCGGGCTGGCGCCCGTCGAGCGCAACCGCGCGTTGCAGATGGCGGCCACGCTGCTGCAGCGCAATGGCCAGACCCACGAAGGGCTGAAACTGCTCGAATCGATGCTCGAGCGTGGCATCGCCGAGAACGACGTCGGCAACCAGATCACCGCGCTGACCGGCATCGCCCTGGTCCACGCCGAGCAGATGGACGATCCGGAAGGCTCGCTGCATTACCAGCGGCGGGCGGTCGAGCTATCCGACCACCTGCGGCGGCCGCCCGTGCCGCAGGACGTGATGCTCCACTACAACCACGGCTACACGCTGCTGCGGCTCAAGCGCTACGACGAGGCGGGCAAGGCGTTCGATCGCGCCGAGTCCATCGCCAACCGGCTGTCCGGCCAGGACGTGATGCTGTACCGCATCCGCGGCCACCGTGCCGAAGTGCTGCACGCCGGCGGCCGGCTGGACGCGGCCAAGGCCGCGTTCCTCGCCCTGCTGCCGTGGCAGCAGCGCAACGATCCGCTCGGGCAGGTCGTCACCCTGCAGCGCCTGGCGCGGATCGCCCTGGAGCAGGACGTGCCGGAGGAGGCCCGGCAACTGGCCGTGGAGGCGCTGGCGGTGGCCGAGCGCGGCAAGTTCCCGGAAAGCATCCGCGACAGCCTGGACCTGCTGGCCGAGGCCAGCATGGCGCTGGGGGACACGGCGCGGGCCCGCGGCTACCTGCAGCAGGCGCGGCAGGTCGACCAGGCGCGCATGACGGGCGACAGCCTCGACCGGCTGGCCAGGCTGCAGGCCAGGGCCGAGCAGGCGCTGGACCCGATCCGCATCAACGCCACCCAGGAAGCCAGCCGCGACCGCCTGCTGCGCAATGCCGCGCTGGCCGTGGCGGCGATGCTGCTGCTGGCCGGCGCGGGCCTGTACCTGCGCATGCGTCGCCAGCAGCGCCGCCTGCGCCAGCTCGGCACCACCGATGCGCTCACCGGGCTGCCCAACCGGCGCGAAGCCGAGCGCGTGCTGGATGCGGCCACGTCGACCGCCACCGGCGACGAGCGCAGCGCCGTGCTGCTGATGGAGATCGACGGCTTCAAGGCGCTCAACGACCGCCATGGCCATGCCGCCGGCGACGTGCTGCTGCGCGCGGTGGCCGATGAACTGGTGCGCAACTGCGACCAGCACGACCACGTGGCGCGCTGGGGCGGCGCCACGTTCCTGGTGGTCCGCTGCAACACCTCGCAGGCCGCCGCGTTCGCGCTGGCCGCGCACCTGTGCCGGTGCATAGAACGCCTGCAGGTGGACGTCGCCCCGGGCCAATGCCTGACGCCCAGCATGTCGGCCGGCGTGGCGCCGCACCCGCTGTTCCCCGGCGCCGCGCCCGACAATGCCGATACCCTGCGCGCGGCCAGCCGCGCCCTGCAGGTGGCGCGCCGCAGCGGCCTGGGCACCTGGGCCGGCCTGTGGGGACTCCCCGAAGGCCGCGATGTCGATCTCTACAGCATCCTGCACGACCCCGAACAGGCGCTGGCGCAGGGCTGGATCGTGATCGGCGGCGGCCGCCCGATGTCCTGGGCACCGCTCCGCGACGCCGTGCCGGCGCCGCAGGCCAAGCCAATGCAGCGTCGGCCCGGCGCCAGCGCGTCGGGCGATCGTTCCTGATCCCCGCGGGGCGCACGCCTGCGTCCCCGCGAGGCGGCGTTCACCTCGCCAGCTCGAAGCGCACTTCGACGCGGCGGTTCGGCAGCAGGCATTCCAGCAGCGCCGTGCGCGGCGTGACGCCCTCGCACTGCTGCACCTGCTGGGTGTCGCCACGGTACTCGTAGCGGATCCTGGCCGGGTCGATGCCGCGGCCGATCAGCAGTGCGCGCACGGTTTCGGCGCGGCGCTCGGACAGCGCCTGGTTGTAGTCGAAGCCGCGGCCCTGCATGCGGTCGGCATGGCCCACCAGCGCGACGCCGGCCAGCTCGCGGTCCTCGGCCTTGAGGGTCGCCAGTGCACGGTCCACGCTTTCCAGCGAGTAGGTGCGGATGTCCCTGTAGCCGTCGCGGTCGAATTCGAACAGCACGTTGGCGACCAGCGGGCCGGGCGGCGGCGCCGGGACCGACGGCGACGGCGCGGGGCCGCACTGGCGCGCCAGCGCCTCGGCGTCGTTGACCAGGTCCTCGGCGATCTGGATGTAGGGCTTGGAGTGGCGCCACTGCTGCTGGTTGAACTCGTTGCCGGCGTGGACCAGCTCGACCTCGCCGCAGGCCACGGCCTGCTGCGCGCAGGTGAAGCCCGGCGTGCCGTGGATGGCCTTCAGGCGCTGCCACAGGTCGTCGCGCAGGTACCTGGCGTTGTTGACCAATGCAGTGTCCGTGGGGATCGGCGAGACGCCGTTCTCCATGTCCACGATCAGCTTCTCCGACTCGGTCAGCGCTTCCTGCGGGAACGCGCTGCGGTCGTTGCGGGTGTATTCGTGGAAGGACACGTCCAGCCAGCACTGCGCCTTGGACAGGTGGTAGTCGCGCACCGGGCGGCCACCGTCGTTGAGCGCCTTGATGCGGCCCTGCGTGGCCTCGTAGCCCTGCAGGTCGGCGTGGATGGCCTCGTCGGTGATGCGCTTTTCCTGCGGGGCGAGCCGGGTCTGCTGGGCGCCGGCGGTGCCGGCCAGGACGGACAGGAGGGCGGTCGCCAGCAGCGCGCGGGACAGGGGGAAGCGGTTGTGCGTGGATTTCATCGGGTCGTCCTCAGCGGGCCGGGTCGCGGTAGCGGACCGGGTCACGGCGGAAAAGGTCTTCATCGAACTTGAAGCGCAGGCGCAGGAACAGGCCCTGCTGGGTGTACTCGTAGCCGTTGAGGTCGCGGTCGCCTTCGAAGCCGGTCCAGTTGTAGCCGGCCGACAGCCACAGGTTCTGCCGCAGCAGCCGGCCCACTTCCACGCCATGGGCGTACTGGTTGGCGCCGGACTGGCCGCGGAAGGTGGAGCCGAGTACGCCGATGTCCCAGTTCTCGGTGATGTCGTAGACGATGCGGCCGGAGAACAGCACCGCGCGGAAACTGCTGTCCACGCGCGTGCCGTCGCCATAGGCGAACTGGTCGCGCTGCCACTTGCCGGCGATGCGCCCGGTCAGCCACCACGGCCGCGACGGATGCCAGTCGGCATGGGTGGAGACGATGTGGGCGCGGGTGCGCACGTCCTGGCTGGTGCCGTTGACCACCTGGCCGTCGAGCAGGGTCAGGCCGCTTTCGTCGCGTTCGAGCTTGTACTCGTAGCGCATCAGCGCGTTGACCCGGTTGCGGTCGGTGTCGCGGTAGGCCAGGCCCAGCTGGAAGCGGTCCTGCAGCACGTCGCCGCGTTCTTCGTAGTTGGTCGCCAGCAGGTAGTTGCGGCCCAGCAGGGTCCAGTCGCGGCTGAGCTTGCGCGCCACCATGAACTGCAGCAGCGTGGTGTCGAACGCCTCGTTGGCCTCGGTGTGCGGCACGTCCTCGGAGATGCGGTGCTCGACGCGCACCGCGCCGCGCCACAGCGGGTTGGCGCTGTAGTCCAGCGCCAGCGCCAGGCCGGTACTGTCGCCGGTGTCGCCGGCGATCACGTTGACCCGCTCGGCCGAGCTGCTCAGGCGCAGGCCCTCGCGGATGTCCCAGTTGTTGCGGATGCCCGAGGCGGCCTGCACGTCGCGGCCGCTGATGGCGTCGCGCAGGCGGTACTCGCTGAACGCCTGGGTATCGCGCAGGTAGCTGCTGTCCACGCCGAACACCAGCGCATCGGCCTCGCGGTCGGTGGTGGTGATGCCGTAGGCGCTGGTCAGGCCGGTCTGCTTCTCGTAGCGGCCGTACAGGCGGCTGCGCTCGAACGCCTGGTAGTCCACGCCGGCGGCGATGCGGTGGCGGTCCTCGCCGTTGACGCTCTGCTCGACCTCGGCGCCGCCGCTGAACTTCTCGCTGAAGCGGTAGCCCAGGCCGACGCGGGCGCTGTCCGATTCCAGCCTCGTGCCCACCGGCAGGTCGCTGGTGATCGGGCTGCCGCTGGAAGAGCCGTTGATGACCATCAGGCCGGTGGCCGGGTCCAGCGCCTGCTGGCCGTAGCCCAGCGCGCCGCCACCCATGCCGGTGGCGAAGCCGCCGGTCAGCCCGCTGGCCTGGCCGAACGGCGTACCCGTCGACCACGGCGAGGTGACGCCGATGGTCTCGCGGATGCTGCGCAGGCCGAAGTCCAGGGTCAGCCGCTCGGTGGCGCCCACGCGCACGCCGGCGCCGCCGGCCTCGCGCTTGCCGCCATCGGGGTTGCGGTCCTCGCTGCGCAGGCCTTCGACGTACAGCTCCAGGCGCGGGCCCACCGCGTAGCTCAGCCGCGCGTTGTACTCGCCGCGGCCGCCGTACAGCGGCGAGGCCGGGTTGTTGAACGCCGGGTCGGTGCGCGCGGCGAACAGGCGGGCGTCGAACCTGGCGCCGTCGTGGGCGAACTCCACGCGCCAGGCGTCGCCTTCAACTTCGCCGGTGACGTCCTTCAACCCCTGCGAGGTGACCTGGTTCAACGAACTGGTGTTGACCTCGCTGCGGGTGCGCGCGAACTCGGCCACCAGCATCGTGTTCTCGCCGAAGCGGTAGCCGGCGTTGACGCTGCCCATCCTGAATTCGGCGTAGGGGTTGCGGTCCTCCACCGCCGAGGCGCCCACCTCCAGCCTGTCGGTCAGCTTGAACTGGCCGTCGGCACCGACCACCCAGAACTTCTCGGTCTGCTGGTCCAGCTCGTAGGTGATGCGCAGCGACACCGGATTGAGGTCGCTGTCGAACGAGGGCATGAACTGGTTGAGCAGGATGCGCCCGGAGAATGGCTCGAAGCTGTAGTCCACCAGCCGCGCCAGCGGGCGCACCGAGACGATGCGGCTGGGCTGGTTGCGGTCGCGCACGATCACTTCCACCCGCTCGCTGCCCTCCAGCACCGCGTTGTTGCGCAGCGCGTACGGGCCGCTGCCCTGGCTGCGGAATTCCTCGATGACCTGGCGCAGCGAATCCTCGATGGCGAAGACGTTGCTGCGCACGCGCTCGCTCTCGAAGTGCCAGCCCAGGCCGGTGGCGGTGCGGTTGTAGGTGCTCAGGCTGCGCTGCGGGATCGGGCCGCTGCCGCCGATGCCGGTGCTCGTGGCCAGCGTGTCGCCGGTCTGGAAGTCGCCGTACAGCAGGTAGCTGCGCCTGTTGTCGATGCGCACGTACAGGCGCTCGGCCGAACGCGCGTCGAAGCCGCGCAGCGAGGAGTCTCCGTAGACCGGATAGAACTCCTCCGGCTGGATGTCGCGCAGCAGGCGGCCGCGCACGTCCTTGTCCGAGTCGTAGGCGGCGGTGAGCAGGTACTCGCCCTTGATCCGGCCCTTGACGAAGAACGCGGTGCGCGCGGCGGCATTGGCCTTGCCGTTGTTGAACTGCTTTTCCCAGCGGCGGATGTCGCGGTCGAAGGCGTCGTTGTGCTGCACCGGCGAGATCAGCCCGGCGTTGGACCTGTTGCGGAAGTTGACCACGCCCTCGATCAGGCCGGTGGCCAGCAGCTCGCGCATTTCCGGCAGGAAGCCGATCACGCCCTCGGCGGTCCGGCCGCCGGCGGTGACGCGCAGCACCACGTCCTGCGGGTCGTGCGGGGCCAGCAGGTCGAACTCGGCCACGCCGTCGTCCACCGCCAGCTGCACGCCGGGCGTGACCTTGTCGGCATCGGCGGCGCCGGGGCCGAACTCGTCGGTGCGCGAACCCGGCAGACGGATGCGGCCGCCGCTGTTCTCGATGGTCGCGTAACTGCGGCCGGCCAGCGGCTTGCCGTCGGCGTCGAACAGCTGCACGCGCACGTGCACCGGGGTCTGGCCGTCGGCCGGCACGCCGTCGCGGTCCACCTCGACGCGGACCAGGTCCACGCCGCGGTTGAGGCCGTAGTCGACGCTGCCGGAACGGGCGGCGAGGCTTTCCGGCGCGGCGTCGGCGCTGGCCGGCGCGCGCGGGTACAGGGTGGAGGCATCGCCCAGCACCGGGGTGAAGCGGGTGCTGGAGCCCACGTCCTGGGCCAGGGCCGGCAGCGTCGCGGTCGCCAGCGCGCAGGCCAGCAGGCTCAGGCGCGGTGCGCGGCGCGGGAAGGTGCGGCGGTTCATGGCTGCACCTCCTGCGATGCCGATGCCGCGGGCGGGTTGGGTCTGGGTTCCACGATCGGTCTCTGGTTGGCCGAGTCCGTGGCCTGCTGCGGCGCACGGAGCGGCTTGCTTTCGAAACGCAGCGGCGACTGGCCCGGCTCGGTTTCCGGCGCGCGCACCTCACCCTGCGTACGACGGGCCTTGACCTGCTCCAGCAGCGGGTTGGCGCAGCTGCCCTCGACGAAGTCGGCGCGGTGCAGCTCGCCGTTCTTCAGGTCCAGGAACAGGCTGTCGGCGTCGCCCAGGTTGCGGTTGGAGCTGGTGGTCAGGCGCGCGCCGACCGGCAGGGTCGACGGGTCGACCTTCAGCGTGTGGCTGTTCGGCGGCAGGCCGCAGTAGCTGTACTTGCCTTCCGAGTCGGAGATCAGCCAGGTGCCGTCGGAGAAGTACAGGCGCACCCCGGGGATGCCCAGCTCCTCCTCGTCCTGCACGTGGTTGTTGTTGCAGTCCACGAACACCTTGCCCAGCACGCAGGCCTCGTCGGTGAACACGCCGCCGCTGACGCGCACGCGGTACTGCGCGCGGTTGGACGGGATCGAGCCCGGCAGCGGGTTCAGGCCCACCGGATCGATGCAGCCGCCGGCGATCGAGCAGCCGTGCGCCTGCGCGCGGTTGATGCCGTCGCCCTGCTGCGCGCCGACGCCGACGCGCACGCGGTAGGTCAGCGCCAGCTGGCCACCCACGTCGATCGGGCCGAGGTCGAAGCCCAGGCGCGGGCCCGGCCTGCCGAGCGGATCGGCCAGCGCGCGCCCACCGATGCGGGCGGTGCCGTCGATGTAGGTGAAGCCGCGCGGCAGGGTATCGACGATGTTCACCGTGGCCAGCGCGCTGCCCGCGGTCTGCCGCACCGTGATCGTGTACTGCACGGTGTCGCCGATCTCGGCGACCTGGCGGTCGCCGGTCTTGGTGATGACCAGGCCGGTGGCCTCGGCGGTGTCCAGCGGGATGTGGTTGTGCACGATGCCCGCCGTGCCCGAGCCCGACCACAGGCTCAGCCAGTACTGCGTCGGCACGCCCACCGCACCGGTCGGCGCGTTCGCCTGCGGCTGCACGGCGTGGGTGGTGCCGGCGGTACCGGCCGGCGACAGCGAACCATCCTGCGGCGGGATCATCGACGACACGAACCGGTAGCCGCCCGGCGGCGTCACCGTCAGCTGGAACTCGCAGCGCGCCGGCGCGGCCGGGCCGAACACGAACTGGTAGTAGCCGTTGCTGCCCACGGTCATCGAGATCGCGTTGCCGTTGACGGTGTAGCCGCCGGTGCCGGCATTGAGGATCGCGGTCAGCGGGTCGTAGCCGTTGCACACGCCCACCGGGGCGAGGGTGACGATGGAGCCCGGCACCGGGTCGCGGGTGCTGGCGTCGTACACCACGCCCGATGGATCCACCGGCAGGCTCTGCTGCGGCAGGTGGGTACCCGGCTTGAGCACGACCTGCAGCTGGCTGGCGCCGTTCTCGCTGGTGCGGCAGGCGCTGGCGCCGCCGTTGGCGATGGCGGTGTCGGCGTCGCAGGGCACGCCCGTGCCGGCGGCATTTTCATTGTTCACCGGCCAGGCCCACAGCACGCCCGAGGTCGGGTCGCGGAACTGGATGTTCCACTTCACGCCCGGGATCACGTCGCCGAAGCGGTAGCTGCCATCGGCGGCGGTGGTGGTGGTCTTGACCACGCTGCCGGTCGCCGGGTCCACCAGCTCCACGATCCAGTTCTGCAGGCGCTGGTCGCCACCGTCGAGCAGCGTGTCGTCGCTGCCGATGTCGAACCACACCGTGCCACCAACCGATGCGGACAGCTGCACCTCGTTCGGCACGCGGCAGGCGTTCTGCGTCACGCCGGCGTCGCACACCGGCAGATCGGTCACGTCGCCCTCGAACGCACCGCGCTCGGCCGGCGTCGGGATGCGAAGTTCGTTCTCGCCGCCGCCCTCGACCATGACCGCGTTGTTGACGGTGCCGGCCTGGGCAGCCTCGGCGGCCACGTTCACACGCACGGTGATCTCCGCGGCCGAGGTCGCGCCGGCATTCACCACGTCGTTGCTGCGGCATTCGAAGCGGCTCTCGCCCACCGCGCCGGTGCAGGTCCAGCCATTGCCCGACGGGACTTCCGCCAGGGTCAGGCCCACCGGCAGGCGGTCGCGCACCACGTACTCGCCCACCGACGGCTTCTGGCCGGCGTTGCGCATGCGGATGGTGTACGTCGCCACGTTGTTCACCGTGAACTTCGGCGTGGCCGAGGACTTGCTCACCCGCATGTCCGGCGAATCGCCGATCTCGCCGAAGTTGTTCTCCACCGACTCCGCGCCGACCGGCAGCACGATGCCGCTGATCGCCGACGGCGTCGTCGCCTTGTCCGTGGCGGTGCCCACCGCGGTGCCGCCGATGGTGCCGGCGGTGGTGATGCCGTTGAGGGTCTCGGCCGGCTGCGTCGGCTCGGTCACCACGTAGGTGCCCGGACGCAGGCCGTCGAAGCGGTAGCGGCCTTCGGCATCGGTGGTGGTCGTCGCGCTGACCGGATTGCCCTGGTCGTCGGTGCCGCTCAGCACGATCTCGACACCGGCAATGCCGGTTTCGCCCGCATCGACGCGGCCATCGTCATTGCTGTCGTTGAACACACGGCCCGAGATCGCACCAGCGCGCAGCTCGCCGAAGTTGTTGTCGGTCGAGTGCTGGTTCGCGCCCAGGACGATGCCGGCGATTTCCGACGGGACGGTCGTCACCGGGGTGGCGCTGCCGCCGGTGCTGCCGGCCACGGTCTGGCCGTTCAGCGTATCGGCCGGCTGCGTCGGCTCGGTCACCGTGTAGGTGCCCGGCGCCAGCTTGTCGAAGGTGTAGCGGCCTTCGGCATCGGTGGTCAGCTCAGCCGTCACCGGCTTGCCGGTCACGTCGGTGCCGCCCAGGCGCACGGTGACGTTGGCGATGCCTTCCTCGCCCGCGTCCACCACGCCGTTGTTGTTGGCATCCAGCCACACCCGGCCCGAGAGCGAGCTGATGTTCGGGACTTCGCCGAAGTTGTTCTCCACCGACTCCACGCCCGGCTCCAGCACGATCGCGCTGATCGCCGACGGCATGGTCTCGCGCGGCGTCGCGGTGCCACCGCTGCTGCCCGGCACGGTCTGGCCGTTGCTGGTTTCCGGCGGCTGCGTCGGCTCGGTCACCACGTAGGTGCCCGGACGCAGGTCGTCGAAGCGGTAGCGGCCCTCGCTGTCGGTGGTCACGGTCACGTTGACCGGGTTGCCCTGGTCGTCGGTGCCGGTCAGCACCACCTCCACGTTGGGGATGCCGGTTTCCTCCGGGTCCACCTTGCCGTCGTCATTGTTGTCGTTGAACACGCGGCCCGAGATCGCACCGGCGCGCAGTTCGCCGAAGTTGTTGTCGATCGAGTGCTGGTTCGCGCCCAGGACGATGCCGGCGATTTCCGACGGGACGGTCGTCACCGGGGTGGCGCTGCCGCCGGTGCTGCCGGCCATGGTCTGGCCGTTCAACGTATCGGCCGGCTGCGTCGGCTCGGTCACCGTGTAGGTGCCCGGCGCCAGTTTGTCGAAGGTGTAGCGGCCTTCGGCGTCCGTGGTCAGCTCGGCCGTCACCGGCTTGCCGGTCACGTCGGTGCCGCCCAGGCGCACGGTGACGTTGGCCAGGCCTTCCTCGCCCGCGTCCACCACGCCGTTGTTGTTGCCGTCCAGCCACACCCGGCCCGAGAGCGAGCTGATGTACGGGATTTCGCCGAAGTCGTTGTCCGCCGACTCCACGCCCGGTTCCAGCACGATCGCGCTGATCGCCGAGGGCACGGTCTCGCGCGGCGTCGCCGTACCGCCGCTGCTG
This sequence comes from Pseudomonadota bacterium, assembly GCA_023399815.1. GTDB lineage: Bacteria > Pseudomonadota > Gammaproteobacteria > Xanthomonadales > Xanthomonadaceae > Stenotrophomonas. The sequence continues at coordinate 15,121 of JAEWOJ010000097.1, forward strand.
CCCGGCACGGTCTGGCCGTTGCTGGTTTCCGGCGGCTGGGTCGGCTCGGTCACCACGTAGGTGCCCGGACGCAGGTCGTCGAAGCGGTAGCGGCCTTCGCCGTCGGTGGTCACGGTCACGCTGACCGGGTTGCCCTGGTCGTCGGTGCCGGTCAGCACCACCTCCACGTTGGGGATGCCGGTTTCCTCCGGATCCACCTTGCCGTCGTCATTGTTGTCGTTGAACACGCGGCCCGAGATCGCGCTGGCACGCAGTTCGCCGAAGTTGTTGTCGATCGAATGCTGGTCGATGCCCAGTGCGATGCCGGCGATTTCCGACGGCACCGTCGCCACCGGAGTGGCGCTGCCGCCGGTGCTGCCGGCCACGGTCCGGCCGTTGAAGGTGTCGGTCGGCTGGGTCGGCTCGGTCACCACGTAGGTGCCCGGCGACAGGTTGGGGAACAGGTAGCGGCCCTGCGCATCGGTCACCACGTCGATGCTGACCGGGGCACCGGTCGCGTCGGTACCGCCCAGGTGCACGGTGACGCCGGCGATGCCGTCCTCGCCACCATCGACCACGCCATTGTTGTTGCCGTCCAGCCAGACACGGCCGGAAATGGAACTGTTCTCCGGAATCTCGCCGAAGTTGTTGTCGGTCGAATCCTGGTTGGCGCCCAGCGCGATGTTGCTGATCGCCGACGGCACGGTCGCCACCGGGGTGGCGCTGCCGCCGGTGCTGCCGGCCACGGTCTGGCCGTTGCGGGTGCCGGCCGGCTGGGTCGGTTCGGTGACCTTGTAGGTGCCCGGCGCCAGTTCGGTGAACGAGTAGCGCCCCTGCGCATCGGTCGTGGTGGTGCGCGTGACCGTGCTGCCGGCGATGTCGGTACCGCTCAGCTCCACGGTGACGCCGGCAATGCCCGGCTCGCCGCCGGCGACGACGCCATTGTTGTCGATGTCCATCCACACCTGGCCGGCGATCGAGCTGTTCAGCGGGATCTCGCCGAACAGGTTGTCGACCGAACTGCTGCCCGGCACCGTCAGGCTGATGTTGCCGATCACGCTCGGCGTGGTGGCGATGCCGGTGGCGTTGCCGCCGGCACTGCCGGCGGTGGTGATGCCATTGACGGTGCCCGGCGGCTGGGTCGGCTCGGTCAGGGTGTAGCTGCCCGGGCGCAGGCCATCGAAGCTGAAGCTGCCGTCGGCGGCCGTGGTGACGGTGCGGCTGACCGGACCGAGGTCATCGGTGCCGCTCAGTTCGATGGTCACGCCGGCGATGCCGGTATCGGCCGCACTGTTCTGGGTGCCGTTGTTGTCGGTATCGAAGAACACGACGCCCGACACCGATACCGGCAGGGTTTCGCCGAAGTCGTTCTGCACCGAATGGGCGCCGGCGCCGAGCACGATGGCGGACACCGCCGACGGCGTGGTGGACACCGGGGTGGCGGTACCGGCGGTGCTGCCGCCGATGGTGCCGGCCACGGTGATGCCGTTGAGCGTGGTGACGGGACTGCCGCCCACGTTGACCACGGGCTGCGCGGCCTGCTCGGTCACGGTGTAGGTACCGGCCAGCAGGGTGTCGAAGCGGTAGTCGCCATTGGCGTCGGTGGTCGCGCTGGCCACCGCGTTGCCCAGCGCGTCCAGCGTGCCGGCAGGCAGACTGACGGCAATGCCGGCAATGCCGGTTTCACCCGGGTCGAACACGCCGTTGTTGTTGGCGTCCAGCCACACGCGGCCGGCGATGGAGCCCGCCAGTTCGCCGAAGTCGTTGCCGGTGGAACCCGCCAGCGGCAGGGCATTGATCACCACCACGTCGGGCGTGCCGCCGTTGATGGTGCCGTTCTCCTTGCCGTTGGCCAGACCGGTGGGCTGGGTTTCGCGGATGCGGTACTTCCTGCCGACGACGGCCTCGTCCCAGGCATAGCTGCCATCGGTGGCATCCGTCGCCTGGGTGTGCACCTGTGTCCACGTACCCGGCGCGGTTTCTTCCTCGATCACGATGGTGACGCCGCCGATCGGCGCATCGGTGGCCGGGTCGAAATCGCCGTCGTCATCGCGGTCCAGGTAGACCCTGCCGCCAATGGTGGTGGTCACCATCTCGCCGAAGTTGAACTGGGTGCCGTTGCCGGCCGCCAGCACGATGCCTTCGATGCGGTCGGTGGTGGCGGCATCGCCCGCGTGGCCGGTCTGCGCGACGCAGACGGCCGGGGCGCAGGCCACGCCATTGATCTGGCCGGGGTTCACCGCCAGCGGCTGGTTGACGTAGGTGACGCCGACCGGGGCGGCGGGCAGCACCTCGCGCAGCGCGTAGGTCTGGCCGGGACGCAGGCCGGTGAACTGGTAGAAGCCATTGCCGTCGGTGGTGGCGGTGACGGGGGTACCGCCATCGAGCACCGGCACGTAATCGGCGCCATCCCACTCCAGCAGGCCGATGACGGCGCCCGCGATGTCCTGGTCGGTGCCCGGATTGCGCACCTGCGTGTTGTTCAGGTCCACATAGACATAGCCGGATAGCGAGCGGCCCACGAATTCGGGGAAATCGAACTGCACGCCATCGGCGCCGCTCTCCACCACGATGCCGCCGATGACGCTGGTGGTGGCGGTATTGCCGGCCGTGCCCTTGTTGGTCACCTGCGCATTGCTGGTGCCATTGCGGTTGGCGCGCGCGGTGTTGGGCTGCGGCATGCCGTTGCCGGTATAGGTGCCCGGCACCGTGGCCTGGTCCTGGGTGATGGTGTAGCCGCTGCTGTCCGAAGGCGGCAGGTTGGCGAACAGGTAGTCGCCGCTGCCGGCGGCGCTGGTGGTGGTCACGCTGACCGGATTGCCATGGAGGTCGTTGCCGGTCAGGGTCAGGGTCACGCCGCCGATGCCGGTATCGCCGGCGCCATCCACGTCGCCGTTGTCGTTCTGGTCGAAGAACACGCGGCCGCCGATGCGGGCGCCGTTCTTGACCTGCACCGGGCCATCCTTGTCGTTGTTGGTCGGGTCGCTGTCCTTGGCCAGGTCCTCGTTGTCCGCATCCTTGCCCACCGACACGGCCACGTGGTTGTTGACGTTGGTCAGCCATGGACCGGCATAGACGCCCGCCTTCGGACGCGCATGCAGGGTCAGGGTGTAGCCGCTGCCGGCCGGGAAGTTGCCGTTGACGTGGCAGGTGATTTCCTGCTGCTGGGCCGGACCGGTGACGCTGGTGATGCCGTTGGAGACGTAGCACGCGTCGGCTGCGTCCGGCGAGGCCGGCGGGCCGGCCAGCACGGCCAGGTTGCCGCCGGTGGCGGTGAGCGTGGCGCTGCCGCTGGGGGTACCGACGCTGGGCGCGGTGGTGGCGATCCACTCGAAGCCGGCCGGCAGCGTGTCCACCACGCGCATCTGGGTGGAGGTGGAGCTGCCGTTGTTGCGCAGCACGATCTGCCACGGCACGTCCTGGCCGATGTCGGCCGGCGACACCATGGCGGTCTTGCTCACCACTTCCAGGTCGGTGCTCGGGAACAGCACGTTGTTGATCGCGGCCAGGTTGTTGCCGGCCTGCAGCGGATCGCTGGTGCACTTGCCGGACGACTCGTAGCTGTTGGTCTCGTCGGCGCAGACATGGACCGCGTTGCCGAAGATCACCGGCACGGCGGACGCGCCGGTGGGATGGAACACCAGCTCGAAGTTGACCTCTTCGTTCACGTCCAGCGTGCCGAAGCTGCACACGGTATCGGCGCTCGGTGTCGCCTGCGTACAGGTCACGGCCTTGCCGACCAGGGTGTAGCCGGCGCTTGCGGCGCCTGCGTTCATGTTCTGCGGCGTGCCCTGCAGCGCCAGGGTGAAACCGGCCGGCACGGTCAGCGCGTCGGTCATCTCGATGTTTTCGGCGATCGACGGGCCGGCATTGCGGATGCTGAAGCGGTAGCGCAGGTCATCGCCGGCGCGGAACTCGCTCTGCCCGCCCGGGAACACCGGCACCTTGGTCTGCTGCAGGTCGAACGACGGCACGGTCACGTCGAACACGGCCGAAGCGGTGTTGTTGGCCAGCGCATTGGCGTCGCCGCAGGAGGTCGAGTTCGCCACGCCGTCGGCGCGGTACTCGCACATGTTGTCCAGGTGGACGTGGGCGGTGTTGGTGACGTTCTCGTACAGCTTGTCGCCCAGCGCGCCGCTGTAGGTCGGCGGCTTCTTCACGCGCGCGCGCACGGTGACGGTCTGCACCTCGTGGCGGGAGATCGTGGCGATGTTGACGCAGGAAATGGCGCCGCTGGCCAGGTTGCTGGCCGCGCAGTTCATCTTCGCCGCATCGGCGGCCTTCACTTCCAGCACATCGAACGCCGGCGTCGCCAGCGTGGCCGCGCCGGTGTACAGGCTGTCGGTGATGCGGAAGTTGCCGGCGGCGATGTGGTCCTGGCCCTGGTTGCGGGCGACGAGGGTGAACAGCACGATCTCGCCCACCGAGGCCATCGGGTTGTTGCCGCCGCTGGCCGGGATGCTGGTGGTCACGGTCTTGCTGGCCATGGCCACGTCGGCGCGCGGCAGCACGTTGATGCGCGCGGCATCGCTCAGCACGTTGCCGCCGCTCAGGTCCTTCAGGAAGGCGTTGCTCGAATCCAGCGTGGCGGTGTTGTTCAACTGGCCGCTGGGCACGCCCAGCGGGCGCGACAGCGTGGCCGTGACCACGATGGTGGCGCCGGCCGGCACGTTGCTGAAGTTGCAGGTCTGCTCGTAGGTGCTGCCGGACTCGGTGGTATCGCCCGTGTTGCCGTACGAGTTGGGGTTGCCGGAAATGCTGGCCGGGCAACTGTGCGTCGCCCCCGGCGCCTGCGAGAGGTCGTAGGCGAAGCTGATGTTCGGCGTGACGTAGTTCGGCGCCGCGGCGTAGGCCCGCATCAGGCCGGCGTACACGTCCTTCACCTGCAGGTTCGGGATGGTCGCCTGCGCCGCCGCGGTGGTGATGGTCATCCGCCAGTGCAGGTCGTTGTCGTCGGCGGCCAGCGTCGGCGCGCTGGCGACGTCGTCGAACCAGGCAGTGCCGTTCACCGAGGATTCCTTGCGGATCCCGACGCGGACGTCCTCGATGGTGGTGCCGATGCCGCTGGCCGACTGGCAGTCCTGACCGTTGGTGCCGGTCTCGCCGATGCCGCCGGTGGCGCCGCTGTCCTCAGGATCCGCCGGCTGCGGACCATTGCTCTCGTTCAAGCCCAGCAGGCGCAGCACCTCGCTGCCGGTGCAGGCGATGTTGGTCAGCGTCACCGGATTGGGGCCGAGGGTCGCGGCATCGGCCACGGTGTGGGAGAAGCTGAAGGAGCGCGACTGGCCGACCGTCATCGTGCCAGGCCCGGCGTGCTCGCAGGACACCCGCGTGGTCTGGCTGGGGTTCTGGCCGTCCGGGCGCGGCGACGACGGGGTGACGGCGCAAACCCAGCCACCGGTGGCGGTGACCGTGGCGTTGGTGATTTCGCGCGGGTCGAGCCAGTCCACCACGCGCAGCGGCTGGGCGGCGCTCCAGCTGACCGTTTCCGGACCACGGTTGGTGACGGTCAGGGTGGTGTTGATCGACTGTCCCGGCGCCACCTTGGCGGGCTTGCTCTTGCTCAGGCCCAGGTCGGCCGCCGACGGCGCCATCCAGTAGCGGCGGGTGGCGCTGTTGTTGTTCGGCTGGCCATCGTCCTGGCCGGCCGGAAGGGTCAGCTTCGCGGGCAGGTATTCGCCCGTGCGGCGCACGTTGTCCAGGGTGACGGGGATGGCGAACGTGGCGGACTGCCCCACGTTCAGCGCGCTCGCGGTGCAGCTGACCCTGGTGCCGCTCCAGGTGCCGGTCTGGGTGCCGCCGCTCACCGGCGCGGAAATGGTCAGGCTGCCGGCCGCGGAGGTGCAGCCCGCCGGCAGGACGCCCAGGGTGAAGCCTGCGGGCACGATGGTTTCCACCACCGTGTCCGCCGCCGACGCCATCGGCCCGTTGTTGGTCACGCCGATGGTGACGCTCTGGCTGCTCAGGCCCGGTGAGGGCGAGGCCGAACTGTTGCTGAGCGAGGTGGTGATGGTCGCCGCCAGGTCGGTGGCCGGCTCGGTGTTGTAGTTGAGGCTGGCGGTGTTGTTGCCGGCGACCAGGTCGATGTAGAGGGTGTTGCCCGAGCTGACGGTCGCGGCGTTGACGAAGCTGCCATAGCTGCGGGTGCTGCCGGTGACGTCGATCCAGCTGGCGTTGAGCTGGGCCGGCGTGATGGCCGAGCCGCCTGCGGTATAGGTGCAGGTCAGCACGCGGCTGCTGTTGGCCGTGGCCACCGCGGTGCAGCTGGGCGTCAATGGGCCACCGAAGGTGATCCCTGTCACCACGAACCCCGTCGCGGCGTTGCCCGGCAGGTTGTCGGTGATGACGATGTTGCCGCCGACCGGCACGTTGTTGCCGCCGGCGGCGATGTTTGGCGCCAGGCGGAACGTGCTGTCGCCGCCGGTCAGCGGATTGCCGCTGGCCGGCACGGTCAGGGTCTTGCCGACGGTGAGGTCGCCGGCGTTGCGCACGTTGCCGGAGAAGGCCGCCGGCGGACCCGAGGTACCGGTGGCGGTCAGGTTGAAACCGCCCGCCGTCACGCCGCGCACGGGGAACGTCACCGTGCCGCTGCTGCCGGCCGCCGTCGAGCACACCATGTTCGGCGCGGTGTAGGTGCAGCCGGCCGGGGGTGCGGGCGGATTCGCCTGCAGCTGCGCGGGAATGACGATGGTGATGGTGTCGCCGCCGGCGCTGGTGCGCGTCCAGTCGACGGTGACGTTCACGTCCTGGCCGATGCCGATGTCCGGCGCCGTGGTCACCTGCGTCGCGGTCACGGCGGCCTGCGCCGCAGGCGCCATGAACCCGATCACGGCCAGCAGGCCGACGGTCTTCATTGCGCGGACGGCAAATCCATTTGCATGCGTGCGCGAAGACGTCGCGCGATCGGCCTGATCGTGTGATTGGTGATACACGGGTTTTCCCCTGCCTTGCAGCTGTTGCGCCCCACCCGGCCTCCTGGGAAGCGCGGGCCTTGCGGTGTTCCGGTGTGGTGCGTGCCATTCGCGGCACGCGCGCAATGCCCCTTCCGGGACATCCGGGCGGCATTCTCGACAGGGGGGAAGGCGAAGGCAGTAGCAGCTGCTTTCACTTTCTCTCCAACACTCACGAATGCCACGACAATGACCGCCATCACGCTTCCGGAGAGCGCGGCGCCCGCTGTCGGCGCGAGGCACGCAGCGTCAGGACTGGCCGGATACCAGCAGGTAGCCGATGCCGCGCAGGGCGCGTACCGGCAACGTGATGTCGGTGGCGGCGCGGGTGCGGGAACGCAGGCGATGCACCAGCACTTCCAGCCGGTGCGGATCGAAGTCCCAGGGCGCGGGCGTGAGCGCCGCGATCAGCTGTTCGCGGCCGACCGGGGCACCCTTCACCGCGAACAGCTCGCGCAGCAGGGCGCGTTCGGCGGCGGTCAGGGTCAGGACGCGGCCATTGGGTGCGTGCAGTTCCCAGCCGGCGGCATGCAGGCTCCAGCCGGGACTGGCCTCGGCAACCGCGGAGGCTTCCGCGCTGCGCATCGCGCGTCCGGCGGCGTCGGCCTGCGCGGCCATGCGCCGGTGCAGGCTGTGCAGAGCGGCGACCAGCACCGGCAGTTCCAGCGGTTTGGAAAGATAGACATCGGCGCCCATCGACAACCCGTGCGCCATGTCGGCCGCGCTGCTGCGCCCGGTGACCAGCGCGATGCCCATGCCGTCGATCCGGCGCAGGTGGCCAGTGGCGCTCAGCCCGTCCTCGCCTGGCAGGACGATGTCGAGCACGAGGAGGTCGCAGCGGTCCACCGCCAGTTCGCGGTACAGGGCCTCGACACTGCCGATTCCGCGCGCCACGGCGCCATGCAGTTCGAGTTCGGCGACGACCATGTCACGCCATTCCGGATCGTCCTCGACCACCCATATCCGCACGCCGTCCAGCCTGCGCTCCTGCTCCGCCGGCTGCCCGTCCCGTTCTCTTTCCAATGCCGCTTCCCCAAGGCACGCCAACCGCCTGTGTGCGGCTTCAACGTATCGCGGGGATTCTGGGCGGGAGCCGGCGCACCGGCAGTATCAAACGCTCTCTGTTCTTCTCGTAACTTCACTCGTCGCGCGTACGCGGCCAGGCGCGCCTGCGACGCCGCGCGATCGCACCCGGCCGGCGTCATGAAGATCGCGAAGCGAAGCAGCGACCACCGCGGGCGACCGCTGCCTCGCTCCTCAGCCGGCGTCGATCTGCTCGGAAATCAGCAGATAGCCGACGCCACGCATGGAACGCACCGGCAGCATGACACCGGTAGCGTTGCGCGCCCGGGTACGCAGGCGGTGCACCAGCACCTCCAGCCGGTGCGGATCGAAATCCCAGGGTTGATCGGTGACGGCGGCGATCAGCCGTTCGCGATCCACCGCCGCGCCGTGGGCGGAGAACAGTTCGCGCAGGAAGCCGCGCTCGGCCGCGGTCAGGGTCAGCGCCCTGCCGTTGGGTGCATGCAGGTCCCAGCCATCGGCGCGCAGGCTCCACGTCGCGGCGTCCTTGCGGCTCTCGCTGGCGGCAACGGCCACCGCCGCGTCCTGGGCCGGCGCCGACAACGTCATGCGGCGGTGCAGGCTGTGCAGGGCGGCGACCAGCACCGGCAGCTCCAGCGGCTTGGGCAGGTAGACGTCGGCGCCCATCGACAACCCATGCGCCATGTCGGCCGTGCCGCTGCGGCCGGTCACCAGCACGATGCCCATGCCATCGGTGCGGCGCAGGTGGCCGGTGGCGCTGAGGCCGTCCTCGCCGGGCAGTCCGACGTCGAGCACCAGGATGTCGCAGCGGTCCACCGCCAGTTCGCGGTAGAGCGCTTCGACGCTGTCGATGCCGCGCACGTGCGCGCCGTGGTGCTGGAGTTCGTCGACCACCATGCCACGCCATTCCGGGTCGTCTTCCACCACCCATATGCGGACGCCGTCCAGCCGGCAATCCGCAGCCGTCGGCGCGCGCGCTTGCGTCATCTCCACCCGTTGCTTCCCCAAGATCCGATGCTTCCCCGCGAGCATTCTAGCCAGCGGTCCCGCGCGTCGCTTGAACAGGCGCCATCGGCGCGGGAAGCAACGGCATGTGGTTGCTGCTGAAACGAATCGGGTGGGCCGCAGCCCACCCGATCATGCCTCACTCCTGCGGCAGTCCCATCTCCGCCAGCAGCGCCGGCGCCGGATAGACCTTGGCCAGCAGCCAGCGCAGGTAGCGCATGTCCACGTGCACCGCGCGCTTGTAGCGCGGGTCGAACCACCAGCTGGCGCTCACCGACTCCCAGTTGGAATCGAAGTTCAGGCCGATCAGTTCGCCCTTGGCGTTGAGCACCGGCGAGCCGGAGTTGCCGCCGGTGGTGTCCAGGTTGGTCAGGAAGTTGACCGTCTGCGTCTTCAACGCCGGATCGGCGGTGCTGCCGAAGTCGCCCTTGGCGATGGCCGCCAGCAGCGGCCTGGGCGCGTCGAACGGCACCGTGCCGGTGTTCTTCTCGACGATGCCGGTCACCGTGGTCACCGGCGAATAGCCGACCGCATCGCGCGGGTGCAGCGCCTCGACCTTGCCGTAGCTGATGCGCAGCGTGCTGTTGGCGTCCGGATACACCGCACGGCCCTGCCTGGCGCGCCACGCGAACAGCGCCTGCATGTAGGACGGGCGCAGGCGCAGCTGCTCGCCTTCGCGCTCCTTGCCCTCGCGCTCGGCGGCGAGCTGGGCCGTCACCAGCGCGGCGGCCGCCGAGACCAGCGGATCGGCCTCGATGGCGGCGCCCTTGCGCGCGGCCTCGAAGCGCGACAGGCGCTGCGCCTCGTCGCCCAGCCGGGTGCCCGCGTACAGCGCATCGAGCGCCTTGCGCAGCTGCTCCGGCGTGCGCCCGAACAGGGTGTCGTAGCGCGCGTCGCGCTGGTCGTCGGGCAGCTGCTGGTAGCGGGTGAGCAGCGCGGTGAGCAGGGCCTTCTCGACCGCCGGATCGTAGCGGCGCTGCACCTGCTTGAGCACGCCTTCGATCAGCGCCTGGTCGCGCTGCTGGTAGCCGCTCTCGCGCTCGGCGTCGGGCTTGGCCGACTCGATGCGCAGGCGCTCCAGCAGCAGCGCCGAGCGCAGCAGCTGGGTCTGGCTGGACATCAGCCCCACCAGCAGCTCGCGCTCGCCCGCCGCGCGCTCGGCCGCCAGCGAGGCGAACAGCGCGTCGATGTCGGCCCTGTATTTGGCGTCGGTGGCCGCCAGCATCGCCTGCTCGTCGGCGGCGCGCTGGGACTTGGCATCGCTGCGCAGCAGGCCTTCCAGCTCGCCGGCGGCGCGCTTGCGGTTGTTCTTCAGCGACTGCAGCTGCGAGGCGTAGCGCGTGCGCGCATCGGCGTTGTCCTTGCCCTGCGCCTCGATGACGTCGATCAGCTGCTGGAACACGTCCACGCGGCGCGGCAGCACCGTGTCGATCTGGTTGGCGAACTCGGCGGCGGTGCGCAGGCGGTAGGTGATGCCCGGATAACCGGCCAGCATCGCGTAGTCGCCTTCCTTCGGGCCGTCCAGCGACATCTTCAGGTGCGCCGGCGGGTGGTAGGGCACGTTGTCCCTGCTGTACGGCGCCGGCTTGCCGTCCTTGCCGACGTAGGCGCGCAGCAGGGTGAAGTCGCCGGTGTGGCGCGGCCACATGAAGTTGTCGATCTCGTCGCCGTAGTTGCCGATGGCGCGCGGCGGCGCATAGACCAGGCGGATGTCGGTCAGCTCCAGCTGGCGGATGCGGTAGAAGTCGCTGCCGTAGTACATGTTGGCCACCGAGCAGCGCACGCCGCCCTCGGCCTCGCAGTCGGCGACGATGCGCTTGCGCGCGCTTTCCACGGCATCGTAGTAGGCGCGGCCGGTCTTGCCGCGCGCGTCCCTGAGCACGTCGTCGGTGACCTTGTCGAAGCCCACCGTCACCAGCACCCGGTAATCCGGGTTGGCCGCACGCTCGTCGTCGCGGCCCTGGGCGATGAAGCCGTCGTTGATGGTGTCGTGTTCCTTGCTGGCGTTGTACTGGATCACCCCGTAGGCGACGTGGTGGTTGGTCAGCAGCAGGCCGTCGCCGGAGACGAACGAACCGGTGCCGCCGCCCACCCGCACCACCGCACTCAGCGGCGGCGCGGTGACGTCGGCCAACCCCTTCGGGTCGCCCTTGAAACCGGCCTCCTTCAGCGTCTTCGCCAGCTCCGGCAATTGCGTGGGCATCCACATGCCCTCGTTGGCGTTGGCGGCGGCAGCCAGGCTCATGCCCAGCGCCATGGCGGCGGCAAGCGGTTTGCGCTTCATCGAACGATCCCATCAGACAGAACAGCGGCCGACGGTAACGGCGCCGGCAGGCAGTGGCAACCGCCAGCAGTCACGGCGCTCCGGGTAACCGCCAGGTTCCGGTAGTGCCCGCCGCAGGCCGGCCACCACGCAAATCCAGGCCAACAAGCGGTTTC
>JAEWOJ010000105.1 GCA_023399815.1 Pseudomonadota bacterium
TGGAACTGGTAGTGCCGGCCGCTGGCCGGCATCTGCATTAATGTGTGGAGCGGGAGGTTGCCGGCCAGCGGCCGGCACTACCTGCCATACCGTTCGGGCAACGATCAGGCGCTGCCGCCGGAACCGCATCGGCAACGCCCTGCGCTCCCGCGATGGGGCACTATCCACCCGCCCTGCTCCCACGGCGCTACCATGCCGGTGTTCACCCCACCCGCAAGGATCACGCCGCAATGAGCCTCACCGACGACCTCCTTTCCCAGCTGCAGGGTGCCCCGCTGCAGCAGGTGTCGCAGCAACTGGGCCTGGACAGCCAGCAGGCCTCCGGCGCCATCGGCGCGGCGCTGCCGCTGCTGATGGGCGCACTGGGCAACAACGCCGCCAGGCCGCAGGGCGCCGAAGCCCTGCTCGGCGCGCTGCAGAACAACCACAGCGGCCTGGACATCGGCAGCGTGCTCGGCACGGTGCTTGGCGGCAGCAACAGCCCGGCCGCCAACGGTGCCGGCATCCTCGGCCACATCTTCGGCGGCAGCCAGGGCCGCGCCGAGGCCGGGCTGGCGCAGGCCACCGGCCTGAGCAGCGACAGCGCCGGCCAGCTGCTGAAGATCCTCGCCCCGATCGTGATGGCCTACCTGGCCCAGCGCATGTCCAGCGGCGGCCAGGCCAATGCCGGCGACCTGAGCCGGATCCTGGGCCAGGAGAAGCAGCACGTGGTGCAGCAGGGCGGCGTCGGCGGCGGCCTGCTCGGCAGCCTGCTGGACCAGGACGGCGACGGCCAGTTCGGCGTGTCCGACCTGATCAAGCTCGGCAGCGGCCTGCTGGGCAGCGGCAAGCGCTGACCGGCCGCGCAGGGCCACGTTGCGGCGGCGCCACGCGGCCCGCCGTGGCCTGCCACGGGCCTTGCGAATACCTCCGGGCGGCACACTGCGCCGCCCTTCCGCAAACGTGGTGGCGGGGAAACACCGGAGACCGGCTTTTCGGGCGATCTTTCTGGACGGGCCGCGCGCGCCCTTGCCATAATCGCCCGCCAAGGAGATGGCGTTCCTCCTTCAACCGCAGCGATCCCATGCTGCTGATGACGCCTGCAGACACCCGGCCAGCGCCGGGCTGCAGGCGTTCGCGTCCGCGCCCCGTCGCTGGTCGGCCCGATTCCTTCGAGCAGACCCGACCCATGCGCCCTTTCTCCCGATCCGAACAACTGGAGCTGCTGCCGTACATCGGCAAGTGGCTGGTCATCGCCGGTACCGTCGCCCTGCTGGCCGGCAGCGCCTCGGCCGTCTTCCTGGTCGCCCTCGACCACGCCACCGGCTGGCGCGAAAGCCATCGCTGGATCGTCTGGCTGCTGCCGCTGGCCGGCTTCGGCGTCGGCTGGATCTATCTCCGGCTCGGCAAGGCAGTCGATGGCGGCAACAACCTGATCATCGACGAGATCCATGACCCCAACAAGGTCGTGCCGCTGCGCATGGCGCCGCTGGTGCTGGGCGCCACCGTGGTCTCGCACCTGTTCGGCGCCTCGGTCGGCCGCGAAGGCACTGCGGTGCAGATGGGCGGCGCGCTGGCCGACCAGCTCACCCGGGTATTCCGCATCCAGCGCGAGGACCGCCGCATCCTGCTGATGACCGGCATGAGCGCCGGCTTCGCCTCGGTGTTCGGCACGCCGCTGGCCGGCGCGGTGTTCGGGCTGGAAGTACTGGCCATCGGCCGCATGCGCTACGACGCGCTGTTCCCGTGCGCGGTAGCCGGCATCGTCGCCGACCGGGTGTGCCTGGCCTGGGGCGTGCACCACACGCACTATGCGATGGGCGGGATCGTCCCGGTCGGTTTCGGCAGCGTGATGGCGGTGGTCGCGGCCGGGATCGTGTTCGGCCTGGTCGGCATGCTGTTCGCCACCGCCACCCATCGGCTCGGCGCGCTGGTCAAGCGCGCGATCGGCTATGCGCCGCTGCGCCCGGCCGTGGGCGGCATCGTGGTCGCCGTCGCGGTGTGGGCGCTGGATGCGTACCAGTACATCGGCCTCGGCATTCCCTCCATCGAGCAGTCCTTCCGGCAGCCGATGGCGCCGTGGGATTTCCTCGCCAAGTTCGGCTTCACCGTGGTTTCGCTGGGCACCGGCTTCAAGGGCGGCGAAGTCACGCCGTTGTTCTACATCGGCGCGACCCTGGGCAACGCGCTGGCGCCGCTGCTGCATCTGCCGTTCCCGCTGCTGGCCGGCATCGGCTTCGTGGCGGTGTTCGCCGGCGCGGCCAACACGCCCATCGCCACCACCTTGATGGCGATGGAACTGTTCGGCGCCGAGATCGGCCCGCTCGCCGCCATCGGCTGCATCACCGCCTACCTGTTCTCCGGCCATACCGGCATCTACCACGCCCAGCGCGTGGGCCAGGGCAAGCACTGCCGGCATCGCGCCGCCGTGCCCGAGGGCCTGCGCATCGCCGAGCTGGCGCAGTTTCTCCGACGGAAGGACAAACCGGCCGACACGACCGGCGCTTCCGGCGAGGAGAAGGCGCCATGAGCGCAGGCACCGGGCAGCCGCGTCCGCTGGCCGCGCTGCGGCTGTATTTCCCGACCGCCGCCCGGGCCAGGGCGACGCGCTTCTGGCACCACCTCGGCGCACCGGCGCACGCCCAGCACCTGCTGGCGGTCGCGCGCAGGGCCGGGCTGATGCAGGCCATGCTCTACCCGGTCAGCTCCGGCTACCTGCCGGGCGAGCGGCTCTCGCACCATCACCCGGAACTGGGCGGCATGCGCCACCCGCAGTGCCTGGAACTGCTGGATACCGAGCAGCGCCTGCGCGTGTTCATGCACGAGCACGCCGGGGAGCTGCACCGGGTCCACGCGGTGCTGTTCCTGTGCGAGCTGCCGTTGGCTGGATGAAGCCCGCGCTTTCGGCGCGCGGCCAAACGTCACCTGGTAGTGCCGGGCCCAGGCCGGCCCCGGCCCCAAGCGGGGGAGGCGCGGTTTG
>JAEWOJ010000068.1 GCA_023399815.1 Pseudomonadota bacterium
GGGCTACCGGCTGCCGTCGGCCGCGCTGCAGGCGGTGGTGGACGCCCCGCGCGCGCCGACCCTGCGCCTGTCGCCGCGGCGCGACCTGGCGGCGATGCTGCAGACCCCGCCGCTGCCGTCCATCGCCGAGGTCGCCGCGCCGGAGCTGAAGCTGGCCGGCCTGCGCATCAACCCCAGGACCTTCTCCGACAGCCGCTTCTCGTTCGGCAGCAAGCTGTGGCTGGTCTCCACCGTGGACGGCAGGGAGCGCCAGATCGACGGCCTGCCGCAGCCGTTGTCGGTGGCGTCGCTGGCATGGTCGCCGGACCAGAAATACCTCGCCTTCAACCAGGTGGACCCGGCCAGCGGCAGCAACGAGCTGTGGCTGGTGGACGTGGCCGCCGGCAGCGCTCGGCGCGTGGCCGAGCGGCTGAACAGCGTGGTCGGCAATGGCTATGCCTGGCTGCCGGGCGGCGACGCGCTGCTGGTGATGCAGCGCCCGGCCGCGCAGGGCGCCGCACCGGTGGGCGACGGCGTCCCGACCGGCCCGGCGGTGCAGCAGACCGAGGCGGGCACCGGCGTGCGCTCGGTGCGCACCTACCAGGACCTGCTGAAGAACGAGCATGACGCGCGCCTGTTCGAGTACTACCTGCAGGCGCAGCCGGTGCGGGTGGCGATCAACGGCGAACGCCAGCCGCTGGGCGCGGTGGGCTTCTACCTCGGGCTGTCGCCCTCGCCGGACGGCAACTACCTGCTCAGCCAGCGCGTGGAACGGCCATTCTCCTACGCGGTGCCGGTGAGCAGCTTCCCGCGCCGCATCGAGGTGCTCGACGCGCAGGGCCGGGTGGCGCACACCGTGGCGAAGCTGCCGCTGGTCGAAGGCCTGCCGACCGGCAACGACGCGGTGCCGACCGGCGTGCGCTCGATCAGCTGGCGCGCCGACGCGCCGGCCACCCTGGTCTGGGCCGAGGCGCAGGACGGCGGCGATCCGTCGCGCGTGGCGGCCATCCGCGACGCGGTGCTGATGCAGGCCGCGCCGTTCGACAAGCCGCCGGCGACGCTGGCGCAGCTGGCCGCGCGCTATGCCGGCATCACCTGGGGCCGCGGCGACGTCGCGCTGCTGGACGAGTACTGGTGGAAGACCCGCCAGCAGAAGCAGTGGAGGATCGCCCCGGATGACCCGGCGCAGGCGCCGGTGCTGCTGGTCGAAGGCTCCAGCGACGACCGCTACGCCGACCCCGGCGAACCGCTGCTGCGCGCCGACGAGCGCGGCCGCACGCGCCTGCAGTTCAGCGCCGACGGCAACAGCTTCTACCGCATCGGCGAAGGCGCCTCGCCGGAAGGCGACCGCCCGTTCCTCGACCGCGTCGATCTGCAGACCGGCAAGAGCGAGCGCCTGTTCCACTCGCAGGCGCCGTACTACGAGATGCCGGTGTCGATCATCGAAGGCGAGGGCGCGCGCATCCTCACCTACCGCGAATCCAACGACGTGCCGGCCAACCTGTTCGCCCGCGCGCTGGCCGCCGACGCCGCGCCGGTGGCCCTGACCCACTTCGCGCATCCGTTGCCGCAGCTGCGCGGGGTGAAGAAGGAGCAGGTCCGCTACAAGCGCAACGACGGCGTCGAGCTCACCGCCGACCTGCTGCTGCCGCCCGGCTACGACCCGAAGAAGGACGGCCCGCGCCCGGTGCTGATGTGGGCCTACCCGGCCGAGTTCAAGTCGGCCGCCGATGCCAGCCAGGTCAGCGGCTCGCCGTACCGCTTCAACGCGATCAGCTACTGGGGCCCGCAGGTGTTCCTGGCCAAGGGCTACGTGGTGCTGAACGACCCGACCATGCCGATCGTCGGCGAGGGCGACGTCGAACCGAACGACACCTACATCCAGCAGCTGGTGGCCAGCGCGCAGGCGGCGGTGGACGAAGTGGTGCGGCGTGGCGTGGGCGACCGCGAGCGCATCGCCATCGGCGGGCATTCCTATGGCGCGTTCATGACCGCCAACCTGCTCGCGCATACGCGCCTGTTCAAGGCCGGCATCGCGCGCTCGGGCGCCTACAACCGCACGCTCACCCCGTTCGGCTTCCAGGCCGAGGAGCGCAACTACTGGCAGGCGCAGGACACCTACCTGAAGATGTCGCCGTTCAACTATGCCGGCGACATCAAGGACGCGATCCTGTTCATCCATGGCGTGGACGACAACAACTCCGGCACCTTCCCGATGCAGAGCGAGCGCATGTTCGCCGCGGTCAAGGGCCTGGGCGGCACCGCGCGGCTGGTGATGCTGCCGAACGAATCGCACGGCTACCGCGCCCGCGAATCGATCATGACCATGCTCGCCGAAAGCGAGGACTGGCTGGATCGCTGGCTGGCCGCGCCGACGAAGGAAGGCAGGCGCCGTTGAGCGCGGCCGGACGACGCCTCCGAAGGCGGGGGCGTCGTCCGCCGTGCTGCCGGGCGACGCGACCGGCGGGATCGACTGGATCAAGCCGCTCCGCGAAGCGGCGTCGGCTTGAGCGGTTTGTCAGGCCTCGCCTGCAATGGCCTGCCCGATGCTCAGCTCGTTGCCACTCGGGTCTGCAATGCGGAAATCCCGCATGCCATATGGCCGGTCCCCGATGGGGACGACGATGGTGACGCCCGCATCTACGAGGGCGGCATGGTAGTCATCTATGCCGGATACGCCGAGATGGATATGTGCTGCGCCCGCAGGTTTGGCGCCTGCACGCTGCGTGAGAACGACTTCGACGCCGTCCCGGCAGACGGCAGCAATGTCGGGTGGCTCACCCCACGACCATGCCAGGTCGAATCCGAGCGCATGGCGATAGAAATCCATCGACTGTGCAAGGTCGGTTACCGAAAGGATCGGGGAGACGGACTGGATCTTCATGGGTTCGGCAACCTATGTGAGAGGCGCGGCGCCTGATAATGCCGCAACGGGGCAAACCCCGCCCGGGCAGATGGCTGCATTGCGGGGCGACTCGAAAATCCTGCAGGGGTGCTTCCCGGCACCAGGACGAATTGTTAACCTCATCACAGTGTGATGGGGGCTCCGAAGGGGTGGCCGGCGCGTTGTCCGGCCTGATGATCGGAAACCGCCGCTTTTTGCGGTAGCTAGGGTAGACAGGCATCGACAGAAGGCCGGGGCGCTGCAAGGCACCCCGGTTTTGCCGTACAGGCCATACAGGGGAACGTCATGCGGGAAGGCAGGAAACGCGCCGTGATGCGACGGTGCGGCGTGGCCGTCGCCTTGGGGCTGTCGCGGTGGGGCGGGGCGCTGGCGTGGCTCCTCCCGTTGGGACAGGGCCTGCCCATCCGCGAGCGCGCGCCAGGCGCCTCGGGGCCATGCCGCCCGCAACCGGAATACCTGCTCCGCCCCTCCTGAATCCGCAATCCATGGAACGGGTCTTGCCTGCGAATGCCTGCTTCGGCTTGCAGCATTCGCGGGCAAGGCCCGCCCCCCACGCTGAACCGTTTTCCGCTGTTGAACCGCCAATCCTTGCCCGGCAAGCGTTGGCGCCATCGCTTCCGAATGGAAACTCCGCCATGACGCTTCTCTCCCGCACCAAGACCCGGTCGTCCCACTCCCTCCTGCGCTTCTGGTGGGCCGGGTGCTTGCTGCTGCTGGCGCTGGCCGCGCCGGCACAGGCGGCGATCACGGCACGGGTGACCTACCAGACGCATGCCGAATATCTCGCGCTGGGACATACAAACCCGGGCATGCTGGCTTTCCGGCGCAGCCCCGCCAACGGTGACCAGAACAATGCTGTAGGTGTTGCCTGGCCGACATTCAACGGTAACGTGACCAACTACACGGTCGATCTGGGGACGACGCCGGGCTGGTATTCGGTGGGCTATATGGATTCCGTCACAGCACAGCAAGAGACACGCTGTGCAACAAGCCCAATCGATTTCTACACATTCCGACAACTGAACGATGGCGATGTCATCGACATCACCATCACCTGCACCCTGCCGGACAGCACGCCGCCCACGCTGCAGAGCGCCGTCACGTCCAGCGATGGCACGAAGGTCAACATGACGTGGTCGGAGGATCTCGACTACTTGGGCGATGGCTCCGAGTTCACCGTCAAGCAGAATGGAACACCGCTGACGGTTACCGGGATAACTCCCGATGGCGGAACCGGATTGTCGCTGTCCGTGACTCCGGCCATCACGGGCGGCACCACGGTGACCCTGGACTATGACAGCGCATCCGACAGCGTGTACGACCTGGGGTACAACGCGGCTGCGAGTTTCTCCGGTCGCGCGGTGACCAACACGGTCGTGGCATTGCTGCCACCCACCGTCACCGACGCCAGGATCAATATCAGCGGTGCCACCGGCACCGGCGGCGCCTACAAGATCGGCGACACCGTGACCGCTACGTGGGACAACACCGCCAGCGGCGACAACAACAGCGGCGTCAGCAATGTAACGGTGGATTTCAGCCAGTTTGGCGGCCCCTCAAACCAGGCGGCCAGCAACAACAGCGGACTGTGGACGGCTGCCTACACCATCGCCGCCGGTTCCATCGACACGACCAACCGCAACGTTTCGGTGACGGCCACCAACACGAACGGTTCGACCACCACGGCGGACACCACCAATGCCGTCGTGGACAATATTTCGCCCACGGTTACCGACGGCAGGATCAGCCTCTCCGGCGCTTCCGGCACCGGCGGTGCGTACAGGATCGGCGACACCGTGACCGTTGCGTGGAACAACACCGCCGGCGGCGACAACAACAGCGACACGATCAGCAGCGTGACGGTGGATTTCAGCGCGTTCGGCGGTGGCTCGGCGGTGGCAGCCCTCAACGGCGGCGGCACATGGACGGCCACGTATCTGCTGCCTGCGGGCTCGCTGGACGGCGTCGCCAACCGCAACGTGAGCGTCACCGCCAGAGACAACGCCGGCAATGCCACCACCACGGCGGACACCAGCAACGCCGTGGTGGACAACACGATGCCGGCGGTCAGCAGCATCGCGCCGGATGGATCGCCTGCGGCCAGCGCCACCACGATGGCCTTCCTCGTCACCTTCAGCGAGACGGTGGGCAACATCTCCACCGACGATTTCGTCTTGACCGCGACGAACACGGCCGGCGGCACCATCGCCAGCGTTTCGGCGGCCACGGGTGCATCGGTCCTGGTGACCGTTGGCGGCATCAGCGGCATCGGCACGCTCAGGCTCGATCTCAACGGCTCCACCAACATCGCCGATGCCGCCGGCAACAGCCCGCCGGCGGCCTACAACGCCGGCAGCGCGCATAACGTGGCGATTCCCACCGCACCCGGCGCGCCGACCATCGGCACGGCCACCGCGGGCGACGGACAGGCTGCGGTGACCTTCACCGCACCGGCCAGCAACGGCGGTTCGCCCATCACCACCTATACCGCCACGGCCAGCCCCGGCGGCGCGACCGGCAGCTGTGCCGGCCCGACGGCCTGCACGGCCACCGTCACCGGCCTGGTCAATGGCACCGCCTACACCTTCACGGTGACGGCGACCAACAGCATCGGCACCAGCACGGCATCGGGCGCTTCCAATTCGATCACGCCCAAAGGCAACCAGACCATCACCTTCGCCAATCCCGGTACGCAGAACTTCGGCACCACGCCGACGCTGACCGCCAGCGCCACTTCCAGCCTGGCGGTGACGTTTACCTCGACCACGACGACGGTGTGCACCATCACCAGCGGCGGCACGCTGACCTTCGTCGCGGCGGGCAGCTGCACCATCAATGCCGACCAGGTAGGCGACGGCGCCTGGAATGCCGCCCCCACGGCGTCGAACACGTTCACCGTCAATGCGGTGGCGCCGGGCGCACCGACCATCGGCACGGCCATGGCGGGCGAAGGACAGGCTGCGGTGACCTTCACCGCACCGGCCAGCAACGGCGGTTCGCCCATCACCACCTACACCGCCACGGCCAGCCCCGGCGGCGCGACCGGCAGCTGTGCCGGTCCGACGGCCTGCACGGCCACCATCACCGGCCTGACCAACGGCGCCGCCTACACCTTCACGGTGACGGCGACGAACAGTGCGGGCACGGGGTCGGCCTCGGCGGCATCGAACAGCGTCACGCCCAAGAGCGCGCAGACCATCACCTTCGCCAACCCCGGCGCGCAGAATTTCGGCACCACGCCGACGCTGACCGCCAGCGCCACTTCCAGCCTGGCGGTGACGTTCACCTCGGCCACGACGACGGTGTGCACCATCACCAGCGGCGGCATGCTGACCTTCATCACTGCGGGCAGCTGCATCATCAATGCCGACCAGGCCGGCAATGGCAGCTACCTGCCGGCGACCCAGGTCGGCCAGACCTTCGCCGTCAACGCGGTGGTACCGGACGCGCCGACCATCGGCGCGGCCGCGCCCGGCGACACCTGGGCGACGGTGGCGTTCACCGCGCCGGGCGCTACGGGTGGCGCAGCCATCACCGGCTACACGGTCACCGCCAACCCGGGCGGACTCACCGGCTCCGCCGCCAGCTCGCCGATCATGGTGAACGGCCTGACCAACGGGACGTCCTACACCTTCACCGTGACCGCGACCAACAGCGCAGGTACCGGGCCGGCGTCGAACGCTTCCAACAGCGTCATGCCCTATCCTGCCCCTGCGGTGACGAGCGTGGCGGTGCCGGCCGACGGAAGGTATTCGGCGGGCCAGAACCTGGATCTCACCATCCAGTGGGACCAGCCCATCGTCATCACCGGCGAGCCGCAACTCGCGCTCGTCATCGGCAGCACCACGGCGCAGGCCGCCTATGTGTCCAGCCCGACGCCCAGCAGCATGATGATGCGCTACACCGTGCTGGCCGGGCAGGTCGATGAGAACGGCATCGTGATCGGCAGCCTGGGCCTCAACGGCGGCCGCATCACCAATGCCGGCGGCACGGACGCGATGCTGACGCTCAACAGCGTGGGAGCCACGGCGAACGTGCTGGTCGGCAATAACGCACCGGGCGCGCCGACCATCGGCACGGCCACGGCGGGCGACGGCCAAGCCTCGGTGACGTTCACCGCACCCGCCTTCACCGGCGGCGTGGCCATCACCGGCTACACGGTCACGGCCAGTCCCGGCGGCGCCACCGCCGCCGGCGCGCTATCGCCCATCACCGTCATGGGGCTGGACAACGGCACGGCCTATACCTTCACGGTGACGGCGACCAACGCGGCCCCGCTCACCGGCGCGGCCTCGGCGGCATCGAACAGCGTCACGCCCGTGGCGTCGCAGACGATCACCTTCGCCAACCCCGGTTCGCAGGCCTTCGGCACCACGCCGACGCTGACGGCCACGGCCCCCGGCGGAGCGGTGACTTTCAGCTCGGCCTCCGCATCGGTATGCACCATCACCAGCGGCGGCACGCTGGCCTTCCTCGCCACGGGCAACTGCATCATCCGCGCCGACCAGGCGGG
>JAEWOJ010000073.1 GCA_023399815.1 Pseudomonadota bacterium
CCAGTCGCGCGCGCTGGGCGGTTCGGTGCTTGGCGTGGGCAAGTACATTTCGCCGAAGCTGTATGTGGGCTATGGCGTTTCGCTGGTCGGCAGCGGCTCGGTGTTGACGCTGAAATACCTGCTCAGCCGCGGCTTCGATGTGGAAGTGGAGTCGAGCACGGTGGAGAACCGCGGCTCGCTGAACTGGCGAAAGGAAAAGTAAGGCCGGCCACTGGCCGGCCGTCGCCGCGGATCCTGCATACCCAACCTTCGGCCGTTGTCCGCGAACGCGGCAACGGCTATGGTCGCGGACTGTTCTGTACTGCCGGAAACGCCAATGCCCGTCCGTAACGTCCTCGCCATCGCCCTGGCCCTGGGCCTGCCTGCCGCCGCCCACGCCGATGAAGGCATGTGGATGCCGACCCAGCTGCCGGAACTGGCCAGACCGCTCAAGGACGCCGGTTTCAAGGGCGACCCGGCGCGCCTGGCCGATGTCACCGCGCCGCCGCTGAGCGCGGTGGTACGGGCCGGCGGTGGCACGGGTTCTTTCGTGTCCGGCGACGGACTGTTGCTGACCAACCATCACGTGGCGATGGGGGTGATCCAGTACAACAGCACGCCGGAGCATAACCTGATCAACGAGGGCTTCATCGCCAACGGACGTGCCGACGAGCGCCCATCCAACCCGGATTTCCGTCTGCTGGTCACGGTCGGGTTCGACAAGGTCACCGATGATGTCCTGAAGGATGCGCGTGGCAAGTCCGGTCGCGCCTATTTCGATGCCGTGGATGCGGCCAGCAAGCGGATCGTGGCCGACTGCGAGCGCGATGGCAGCGTACGCTGCTCGGTCGCCAACATGTACTACGGCAGTGATTTCTATCGTATTTCGCAGCTGGAGATCAGCGACGTGCGTCTGGTGTACGCACCGCCGCGCGCCATCGGTAATTACGGCGATGAGATCGACAACTTCATGTGGCCGCGCCATACCGGCGATTTCACCCTGCTGCGTGCCTATGTAGGCAAGGATGGCAAGCCGGCCGCCTATAGTCCGGACAACGTTCCCTACCAGCCGCCGGCGCACCTGAAGATGTCGGTGGAAGGGCCGAAGGCCGGCGATTACGCGATGCTGGCCGGTTATCCCGGCATCACCTACCGGCACCGCACCGCTGCCGAGTTCGCCAGCCAGATCGATGCCGTGCTGCCGCGACGGGTGGAGGTGTTCCAGCAACTGATCGATACCATCGAGGCGGCCAGTGCAGGTGATGAGCAGGCGCGCACGCGTTACGCATCGCAGCTGCAATCGCTGAAGAACAACCGCAAGCGTGCCGCCGGCGAGCTGGAAGGCCTGTTGCGCAGCGATGCAAAGGCGCAGCGTGCGGCCGACGAGCAGGCCATGCTGGCGGCCACCGACCCCCGATACCGTGCCGACATCCAGGCACTGGCGGCCAACCTGTCCGCTGGCGCGGCGGCAGGCGAGCGCGATCTGCTGCTGGACCTGGCCGCCGGCCAGAGCCAGCTGCTGCGTTCGGCGATGCTGCTGGAACGGCTGCGGATTGAATCCGCCAGGCCTGACGCCCAGCGTGAAACCGGCTACCAGCAGCGCGACCAGCAACTGCTGGAAGGCGTGCTGCGGCAGGTGCAGCGCCGCTATGCGCCGCAGGTGGAGAAGGCACTGCTGACCACGTTGTTCACCCGTTACCAGAAGCTGCCCGACGCGCAGCGGGTGCAGGAATTCGATGCCGCGTTCGGGCGCACGCCGCAGCAGCTGGCCAGCGCGCTGGATTCGCTTTATGCCGACACCCGGCTGGGCGAGGAGAACGAACGCCTGTCGCGCTTTGCCGCTGCCCGTGAAGGCCGGCCGCTGGCAGACGATCCGCTGCTGGCGGCGGCTGCACCCCTGGTGGCCGCACAGCTGCGCCTGGAAGACGAGAAGAAGACCCGTGACGGCGAAGACCTGCGCCTGCGTCCGGCCTACATGCAGGCGCTGTTCGCCTGGCGTGCACGGCAGGGCCGCGCCGTGTACCCGGATGCCAACCGGACCCTGCGCATCAGCTATGGCAAGGTGGAAGCACTGCACCCGCGCGATGCGGTGAGCTTCGATCCGGTGACCACGGTGGCCGGCATTGTCGAGAAGAACACCAATGCCTATCCGTTCGATGCCCCCAGGCCGCTCCTGGATGCGATCGCCAAGGGTGACTTCGGCAGTACCGCCGATCCGGCGTTGAAGACCCAGACGGTCAACTTCCTCACCAACCTGGATACCACCGGCGGTAATTCCGG
Organism: Pseudomonadota bacterium; assembly: GCA_023399815.1. Taxonomy (GTDB): domain Bacteria; phylum Pseudomonadota; class Gammaproteobacteria; order Xanthomonadales; family Xanthomonadaceae; genus Stenotrophomonas. The sequence continues at coordinate 2,260 of JAEWOJ010000073.1, forward strand.
CTCACCGGTGCTCAATGCAAAGGGCGAACTGATCGGCCTGAACTTCGACAGCAACTGGGAGTCGGTGAGCGCCAGCTGGTGGTTCGATCCGCGCTACAAGCGGGCGGTGCACGTGGACATGCGCTACCTGCGCTGGCTGCTGGCCAAGGTGTATCCGGCGCCGGCCCTGCTGCAGGAAATGGGCGTGCCGGCGGAGTAAGGACGCCTGCCCGCAGGCATCCGCTGCGGACCGGACCCCCGTGTCGCCGTCGGTGGTGATCAGCTCATATGACCCAGCTTATCTGGCAGGGTGCCTGTGAGAGATCCGGGGCATGGGTGGCATACGTCGCCGGCTCAACGCCCGGCGGCGGCGTCACCGGCACCATCGGCGGCGGTGCCTTATCGTTCCAGGCAGCGATCCGGAAGGCGATACGCGCCGGATGCCCCGGATTCGCCGGGGCAAGTTCGCGCACGGCGAAAAGCTGGGCGTGGCTTGGCACCAGGCCTTTCTCCTTGCAGGTGAGGATGAGCTTTTCCACGATGGCCGCGGCAGTGGCCTGCCGACGATCGCCTGGGGTGACGACGTAAGGGACCGGGAGTGTACCCAGCTCACGCAGGACCTCATTCACGAGATTGCGGCTCACATGCGCGCTTTCATGATGCGCCAGTGCCAGGGCAATGTTCGATGTCACAAGATGGTCGCCGCCGGCACAGATGTCACGAAGATGCGCGACGAAGCGTACCGTCTGCCGTTCCACGGCTGAAAGTTCAGCCGCTTCACCCTCTACTGGAAGCTGCAGGGCCGTGTGCAGCGCGTGCAGGGTTTCACTCTCGCCCAGCTCGCCCATGCCATCTGCCGGTATGTGCGTATGGGGTTCAAACGAAGCGTTGGCGATCTCCTGCAGTACGCTGCCCAAGCGGCTGCTCAATGCGTCGCGCCCGGAAAGGCTGGCTGGCAGGTTGTGCGCCAGTCGGTTCTGGAGCCGCTCGGTCAGGGGGGACGCGTTGATCTGCGGCATGGAATCTCCGGAACAGGGAATTCTGCGCTTGACCCTATCGGGCATTGCCACAATCGCATATCAGGTTATCTGCAGATCGATCGGTGGATGAGCCCACGGGCACGTCCGAGCCGTATGGGCTGATCACGACACAACCCTCTACACTGTCGCCACCCCTGCCTTAGGAAACGGGCCCTTGGTCTCGAGCTGGATCCTGCTGCTGGTCTCGGTCGCCTACGCCGCGCTGCTGTTCGGCGTGGCGTGGTGGGGCGACCGTCGGCCGATGTATCCGGACCGGCCGTGGTTGCGCCCGGTGGTCTACAGCCTGGCGCTGGCGGTGTACTGCTCGTCGTGGACCTTCTACGGCGCGGTAGGTACCGCCGTGCGAAGTGGTATCGGCTACCTGCCGATCTACATCGGCCCGCTGCTGATGATGCTGTTCGGATGGCGCATCATCGAACGCCTGGCACTGATCGCGCGCAGCCAGAACGTGGTGTCCATCGCCGATTTCATCTCCTCGCGGTTCGGTCGTTCGCGGCGGCTGGCGGCGCTGGTGGCCTTCATCGCGCTGGTCGGCATCGTTCCGTACCTGGCGCTGCAGTACAAGGCCGTGGCGATGAGCCTGCAGGTGCTGACCGGCAACAACGGACCGACCGGCTACTTCAGCGATCCGGCGTTGTACGTGGCGTTGCTGATGGCCCTGTTCGCCACCCTGTTCGGCACCCGCCAGGTGGACGCCACCGAGCACCACCACGGCATGATGCTGGCCATCGCGCTGGAATCGGTGATCAAGCTGCTGGCGATGGTGGCGGTGGGCGTATTCGCCTATGTATGGCTGGGCAAGCGCACCGATGCTGTGGTGGAATCGGCGCATACGCTGTTCACTTCGCTGCCGCCGGTAGGCTTCATTTCGCAGACGCTGCTCAGTTTCCTGGCCATCGTCTGCCTGCCACGCCAGTTCCACGTGGCCGTGGTGGAATGCGGGGATGTCCGCGACGTGCGGCGCGCGCGCTGGATGTTCGGGGGCTACCTGGTGCTGATCTCGGCGATGGTGGTGCCGATCGCCACCGCCGGCGTCACCCTGTTCGGCACCGGTGGCAGCGTCGCCGACGACGCGATGGTGCTGGCGCTGCCGCTGGCCGAAGGCCGCAACGTGCTGGCCTTGATCGCCTATGTGGGTGGATTCTCGGCGGCGACCGGCATGGTCATCGTGTCCTCGATCGCGCTGGCCACCATGGTCAGCAACGATCTGGTGATGCCGGTGCTGCTGCGTCGCAGCGGCGACCACGAGGAAGCGGCGGATGTCGCCTCGCGGGTGCTGTGGATACGCCGGCTGGCGATCCTGCTGCTGGCGTTGATGGCCTACAGCTACTACCGCAGCAGCAGCAACGACAGCACGCTGGCGTCGTATGGCCTGATGGCCTTCGCCGCGGTGGCGCAGTTCGCGCCGGGATTGATCGGTGGCCTGTACTGGCGTGGTGCCAGCCGCCGTGGCGTGGAAACCGGCATCGTGCTCGGCTTCGCCACCTGGATCTATACGTTGCTGTTGCCGGCGCTGACGCAGGCAGGATGGATGGACGCCGGCTGGCTGCAGTCCGGGCTGTTCGGGGTGGCGTGGTTGCGTCCGCAGCAGCTGTTCGGCATGAGCGGGTGGGACCCGTTGACCCACGGCACGTTCTGGTCGTTGCTGGTCAACGCCGCGGCGATGATGCTGGTCTCGGCACGCTGGCGGCCCGCCGTGGACGAGCGCCTGCGTGCTGCACCGTTCCTGGACCCCTATGCGCAGCGGCCTTCGGTGAGCGCCGGCTGGCCCGGCCACGTGCATGTCGGCGACCTGCTGGCGCTGGCCTCGCGCGTGGTTGGCGAGCGCCATGCACGGCGCTCGTTCTTCGAACAGGCGCAGTCGCTGGGGCGCGAGCTGCAGCCGCAGGTTCCCGCCGACCGGCCCTGGGTGCAGTTCACCGAACGCCTGCTGGCCGCATCGATCGGTGCGGCCTCGGCGCGCCTGCTGCTGACCAGCCTGCTGCGCGGCTCCGGCATGGACCTGGGCGAAGTGGTGGCGGTGCTGGACGAGGCCGGGCAGGAACTGCGCTTCAACCGCGAGATCCTGTCCACCACGCTGGAGAACATCAGCGCCGGGGTCAGCGTGGTCGATCCGGACATGCGCCTGACCGCGTGGAACCGCCGCTACCAGCAGATGTTCGGCTATCCCGACGGCATGCTCTACGTCGGCCGCCCGGTCGCCGACCTGATCCGCTACAACGCCGAGCGCGGCGAACTGGGCGAGGGCGACATCGAGGCGCAGATCGCCCGCCGCATCGGCCACATGCGCGCGGGCACGCCGCACGTGTTCGAGCGCACCGGCGCCGACGGCAAGGTGATCGAGCTGCGCGGCCAGGCGCTGCCCGGCGGTGGCTACGTCACCAGCTACAACGACATCACCGACTTCAAGCGCGCCGAGCAGGCGCTGCTGGAAGCCAACGAGACCCTGGAGCAGCGCGTGGCCGAGCGCTCGCAGGTGGCCGAGGCGGCGCAGCAGTCCAAGACCCGCTTCCTGGCCGCGATCAGCCACGACGTGCTGCAGCCGCTCAACGCCGCGCGCCTGTTCGCCTCGGCGCTGCGCGACAGCCTGGACGACAACGACGAGCAGCGGCACCTGGCCGAGCGCGTGGACGCCTCGCTGCGCGCGGCCGAGGAACTGCTCGACGGCCTGCTCGACGTGTCGCGCCTGGACGCCGGCGGCCTGCGGCCCACCGTCACCGATTTCGACGCCGCCGTGCTGGTGCGCGAACTGGCCGCGCAGTACACGCCGGTGGCGGCCGGGCGCGGCCTGCGCCTGCACGTGTTCGCGCGCCAGGCGTGGGTGCGCAGCGACCGCCGCCTGCTGCGCCGCGTGCTGCAGAACTTCATGGCCAACGCGCTGCGCTATACCCGCAGCGGCCGCATCGTGCTGGCGCTGCGGGTGCGCGGCGCGCAGGTCGAGCTGCAGGTGTGGGACACCGGCCCGGGCATCCCCGAGCACCACATGCAGCAGATCTTCAACGAGTTCCACCGCTACCAGCAGCCGTTCGACTGGGGCGAGCAGGGCCTGGGCCTGGGCCTGTCGATCTGCCAGCGCATCTCGCGCCTGCTCGGCCACGGCCTGAACGCGCGCAGCCAGCCCGGCCGCGGCAGCATGTTCTCCATCACCCTGCCGCACGTGCCGGCACCGGCGGTGGTGCCGCCGCCGCGCGCGGCGACGGCCTTCGGCGGCGACGACGCGCTGGCCGGGCTGCGCGTGCTGTGCGTGGACAACGACCAGGAGATCCTCGACGGCATGCGCGCGCTGCTCGGCCGCTGGAAGGTGCAGGTGATCGCCGCCAGCACTGTGGACATGGCGCTGGAGAAGGTGGCCGAGCGCCCGGACGTGATGCTGGTGGACTTCCACCTGCACGACCGCATGGACGGCCTCGACACCCTGGTCGCACTGCGCGCGGCCGCGGGCCGGCCGCTGCCCGGCGCGTTGCTCACCGCCGATGGCCGCGACGAACTGAAGCGCCATGCGCGCGAACGCGGCTACCGCGTGCTGACCAAGCCGGTGAAGCCGGCCTCGCTGCGCGCCTTCCTGACCGCGCTGCGCTGACGCCGTACTCCCTCCCTTTTCGGCGGAGCCGAAAGGGGAGGGTCGGGGAGGGGTGCTTTTGACGTTCGCTGGGAGACTTGAAGCACCCCCTCCCAACCTCCCCCTTTGCTGCGCGCAGGGGAGGGGCATGACGCGTCGCCACCGGGGCTACGCCCCCGACGTGCGCGGCGTCAGGCACGGCTTGCGTCGGCCACGCAGGGCCGACCTACGCGAGGCTGTGCCCCCTCCCTTTTCGGCAAAGCCGAAAGGGGAGGGTTGGGGAGGGGTGCTTTCGACGTTCTTGCCGCGAGCGGAAGCAGCCAGCGCCTGCGTCACGCCGCGCCGTGCAGGTGCTCGTACAGGATGCTGGCGCCGATGACGATCAGGATCGCGCCGCCGACGATCTCGGCGCGCTTGCCGACCAGGGCGCCGAGCATGCGGCCGAGCATGATGCCCAGGGTGACCATCACCAGCGTGCACAGGCCGATGACCAGCGCGACCACGCCGATGTGCACGTCCAGGAAGGCCAGGCTCACGCCGATCGCCGCCGCGTCGATGCTGGTGGCCAGGCCGGTGGCGGCCAGCGTCCAGAACCGGTGGTGGCGGGTGTCGTCGGCCTCGCTGGCGTCGTCGTCCGCCGCCGGGCGCAGGCCGGCCACGATCATGTGCACGCCCAGCGCGCCGAGCAGGGCGAAGGCGATCCAGTGGTCGAAGGCCTCGACGTAGCGCGACGCGGCGCGGCCCAGCAGCCAGCCCAGCACCGGCGTGATCGCCTCGATCATGCCGAAGATCAGGCCGGCGCGCAGCGCATCGGGCAGGCGCGGGCGGCGCATCGCCGCGCCCTTGCCGATCGCGGCGGCGAAGGCATCGGTGGACATCGCGAAGCCGACGAGGAGGATGGAGATCGGGGACATCGGGGGTTCCTGGCCGGGCGGAGACGAACGGCACGCGGCGCGCCCAACCTGAACGTTGCGCACGCGTGCCACTGGTCTCGCCAACCGGGTATGGCTGCACGCGCCACGACGCAATGGTCGAGTGTGTTGACGCGTGCGCTTCCAGGTGCTGGAAGCAGGCTACTCCCCAAGGGAGCGCGGATTTTAGCACAGGGCCCCGGGACGACAGGCGCGGCCTGACATGTCCCTGTCATCGCCGGCTGGCCTCATTGCGCCGCACGCGCCGGCGCCACCTGCCCACGCGCGAAAACACGAACCCGCGAACGCGACCGGCCACGGCGCGTTCCCGTGCCCGGAGTCATGCAATGAAGTTCCCGCTTGGAATCGCCCAGAAGCTGCGGTTGAGCCTGCTGGCGCTGGTCGTCGGCCTGGTCGTCATCGGCTCGGCCTACGCCTGGCTCAGCGCCGGCATGCGTGCGGCCGACCAGCGCCTGCAACGCTACCAGCAGGAGGCGGCGCGGCTGGAGAACCTGGCCCGCGCGTTCGCCGAGACGCGGCGCGCGCAGGCCGAGTACGCCATGTCGTTCTCGACCGCCGCCGGGGACGCGTTCGGCAAGGCGCGCGCGCAGCTGCGCGGGGCGCTGACGCCGGAGCAGGGCGCCGGGTCCTGGCCGGCGGAACTGGCGACGGCGATGGCCGCCTACCTCGAATCGGCGCAGCTGCTGGACGAGCGCATCGGCGAACTCGGCCACGATGCCGACAGCGGCATGCAGGGCGGACTGCGCGAGGCGGTGCACACGGTCGAGAACCTGATCGGCGGCTACCGCGAGCCGGAACTGCAGGTGTCGATGCTGAGCATGCGCCGCCACGAGAAGGACTTCATCCTGCGCCGCGAGCAGAAGTACGCCGACGAACTGGGCGCGCAGGCGATGCCGTTCGAGCTGCTGCTGCAGCGCGCGCGCATGCCCGAGAGCGTCCGCGCCGAGGTGCGCGAGGCGATGCAGCGCTACCAGGACATGTTCCTGTCCTATGCGGCGGCGCGCTTCGGCGTGGACAGCGAGACCCAGGCGCTGGACGACTACGCCGCGCAGGTGGGCCCGGTGATCCAGCGGCTGCAGCAGGGCCAGCGCAGCGCGTTGCAGGAGCAGCGCGCCGGGCAGGCGTCCGCGCGCACCTGGATGAACGCCACCTTCGCCGCCACCGTGCTGGTCGTCGGCCTGTTGCTGGTGACCCTGCTGCTCCTGCTGCTGCGGGCCATCGACCGGCCGCTGGCCGATGCCGCCGCGTTCGCCCACGCCATCGCCGACGATCGCCTCGACGGTACCCTGGTGGTGCGCAACCGCGACGACGAGATCGGCCGCCTCGCCGCGGCGCTGATGCAGATGCAGGCCAGCCTGCGCGAGCGCATCGCCGCCGAGCGCGTCGCCGCACAGGCCAACCAGCGCGTGCGCCAGGCGCTGGATGTGGCCCGCGCCGCGGTGCTGGTGACCGACGCCGAGGGGCGCGTGGTCTACGCCAACGACGCGCTGCTGCAGACCTTCGCGCAGGCCGGCATCGAGACCCGGATCGACACCGGCGCGGACGTGGCGGCGCTCGGCGCCGGCGTGGCCGCGGTGCTGGCCGAGGCGCGCGAAGGCGGGTGCACGGTCGATGCCGAGGTGGAGCTGGGCAACACCGGCTTCCTGCTGCGCGCCAGCCCGGTGCTGGAGCAGGAACGGCTGCTGGGGCTGGCGATGGAATGGCAGGACCGCCGCCTGGAACGGGTGATCGCCAACGAGGTCGCGGCGGTGGTGGCCGCGGCCGCCGCGGGCGACCTGGAAGGGCGCATCGAACTGGCCGACAAGCAGGGCTTCGTGCTGCAGCTGGCCGGGCGCATCAACGCGCTGCTGGACAGCGTGCAGACGCAGGTCGGCGACGCCACCCGCGTCATCGGCCACTTCGCCCGTGGCGACCTGAGCGCGCGCATGCGCAGCGACGGCCACGGCATCTATGCGCGGCTGCGGCAGGGGCTGGAAGTGGCGATGCGCCAGGTCGGCGCCATCGTCTCCAGCATCCAGCAGTCGGCCGGCAGCGTGCAGGCGGCGGTGGACGACATGGCCAGCGGCACCCGTGATCTGTCCGGCCAGGTGCGGCAGCAGGTGGACGACGTGCACGACGCGCTGGAGCGGGTGCGCTCGGTGGCCGGCGAGGCGCGCGAGAACGCCGGCAGCGCGCGAGAGAGCGCGGAGATCTCCCAGGCCGCGAGCACCGCCGCCGAACGCGGGCGCGAGGCCACGGTGGCGGCGGTCGCCGGCATGGAGCGGCTGCGCGCGTCCTCGCGGCACATCCGCGAGATCGTCGCCACGGTGGACAGCCTGTCGTTCCAGACCAACCTGCTGGCGCTCAACGCGGCGGTGGAGGCGGCGCGCGCCGGCAGCCATGGCCGCGGCTTCGCCGTGGTCGCCGGCGAAGTCCGGCAGCTGGCGCAGCGCTCGGCCGAGGCCTCGCAGCAGATCCGCACGCTGGTGGATGCCTCGCTGCAGCAGGTCGAGGCCGGTGCGCGCCTGGTCGACAGCAGCGGCGAGGCGATGCAGGACATCGGCGGCCGCGTGCAGCAGGTGGTGACGGCGATGGAACGCATCGACGCGGCCTCGGCGCGCCAGGTCAGCGCGGTGGACGACGTCGAGCGGCTGCTGCGGCGCATCGGCGAGGGCACCCGCCAGAGCGGCAACGTCGCCCATGCGTCCTCGCAGGCGGCGCTGGCGATGCGCGAGCAGGCGCAGGAACTGGCTGCGGCGGCGGAGACCTTCGTGCTTGTCCCGGGCGAAGCGCCACGCGCATCGCGCGCGGCCTGAACCCTGTTCTTTCCGCGGAGCGGCATCGCGCCGCTCCGGCAGCGGCCCAGGCCCGGCTCAATCCTCTTCCGGCGGCAGCACGATGCTGTCGTCGTCGATGGCGAGCTTGCCGGCCATCAGCACCGCCTGGGTGCGGTTGGTGACGCCGAGCTTGCGCAGGATCGCGGTGACGTGCGCCTTGATGGTGGCCTCGGACACGCCCAGGTCGTAGGCGATCTGCTTGTTGAGGCGGCCGGCGCCGAGCATCTGCAGCACGCGGAACTGCTGCGGGGTCAGCTCGCGCAGGCGCTGGCCGACCTCGCGTTCCTCGTGGTCGGTGGGCGGCACGTTGTGCGCCTCGGCCGGCGCCCAGCGTTCGCCGTCGAGGATGGTGCCCAGCGCGTGGCCGATGGTGTCCGAGTCGGCCGACTTGGGGATGAAGCCGAATGCGCCATGGTCGAGCGCGCGCCGCATCACCGTGGCCTCCTCGCGCGCGGACACCACCACGATGGGCAGCTGCGGGTGCAGCGAGCGCAGGTGCACCAGCGCGTTGAAGCCCTGCGCGCCGGGCATGTTCAGGTCCATCAGCACCAGGTCGGCGTCGGGATGCTGCTCGGCCAGCGCGTACAGCGCCTCGGCGCTGTCGGCCTCCAGCAGCTGCACGCCGGGAATCACCCGCTGCACCGCGCCGCGCAGCGCTTCGCGGAACAGCGGGTGGTCGTCGGCAATCAGGAGGGTAGGCATGGGCAGGCGAACTGGAAATGGCGAAATATCAAAGCCCCTCTCCCTCCGGGAGGGGGGTTGGGGAGAGGGGTTGGGGCGAAGCCGCGCGATGTTCACTACACGAGGCTTCGCCCGTACCCTCATCCGCCCCTTCGGGGCACCTTCTCCCGGGGGGAGAAGGGAAAGCAGCGCCGCTTGCGCGGCCTCATCTTGGCGGCTTCACCGCACCTTCCGCTCCTCCACCAGCGAAACCACCACCGACGGGTCGGCCAGGGTCGAGGTGTCGCCGAGCTGGTCCGGGGCGTTCTCGGCGATCTTGCGCAGGATGCGGCGCATGATCTTGCCCGAGCGGGTCTTGGGCAGGCCCGGCGCCCACTGCAGGTGGTCCGGCGCGGCGATCGGGCCGATCTCCTTGCGCACCCACGCCACCAGTTCCCTGAGCAGCTCGTCGGTCTGCGCCTCGCCGGCCACCAGGGTGACGTAGGCGTAGATGCCCTGGCCCTTGATGTCGTGCGGGAAGCCGACCACCGCCGCCTCGGCCACCTTCGGGTGGCTGACCAGCGCGCTTTCCACCTCGGCGGTGCCGATGCGGTGGCCGGAGACGTTGATCACGTCGTCGACGCGGCCGGTGATCCAGTAGTAGCCGTCGGCGTCGCGGCGGCAGCCGTCGCCGGTGAAGTAGCTGCCCGGGTAGGTGCGGAAATAGGTGTCGATGAAGCGCTGGTGGTCGCCGTAGACGGTGCGCATCTGGCCCGGCCACGAGTCGCGCAGGATCAGGTTGCCCTCGGCCGCGCCTTCCTGGATCTCGCCGTCGGCATTGACCAGCGCCGGCTGCACGCCGAAGAAGGGCAGGGTGGCCGAGCCGGGCTTGAGGTCCATCGCGCCGGGCAGCGGCGAGATCAGGATGCCGCCGGTCTCGGTCTGCCACCAGGTGTCCACGATCGGGCAGCGGCCATCGCCGACCACGTCGTAGTACCAGCGCCAGGCCTCCGGGTTGATCGGCTCGCCGACGCTGCCGAGCAGGCGCAGGCTCCTGCGCGAGGTGCGCTTGACCGGTTCCTCGCCCTCGCGCATCAGCGCGCGGATCGCGGTCGGCGCGGTGTAGAAGAGGGTGACCTGGTGCTTGTCGATCACCTCCCAGAAGCGCGAGGTGTTCGGGTAGTTCGGCACGCCCTCGAACATCAGCGAGGTGGCGCCGTTGGCCAGCGGGCCGTAGACGATGTAGCTGTGGCCGGTGACCCAGCCCACGTCGGCGGTGCACCAGTAGATGTCGTCCTCGCGCAGGTCGAACACCGCTTCGTGCGTGTAGGCGGCGAACAGCAGGTAGCCGGCGCTGGTGTGCAGCACGCCCTTGGGCTTGCCGGTGGAACCGGAGGTGTAGAGGATGAACAGCGGGTCCTCGGCGTTCATGCGCTCGGGCTCGCATTCGGCCGGCTGCGGGTCCACGACGTCGTGGAACCAGCGGTCGCGCGGGGCCTGCATGTCCACCGCCGCGCCGGTATGGCGCACCACCAGCACGGTTTCAACGGTATTCGTGCCGGGCAGCTTCAGCGCGGCGTCGACGTTGGCCTTCAGCGGCACCTTCCTGCCGCCGCGCAGGCCCTCGTCGGCGGTGATGATCAGCTTGCTGCCGCAGTCGCCGACGCGGTCGGCGATGGAGTTGGCGGCGAACCCGCCGAACACCACCGAGTGGATCGCGCCGATGCGCGCGCAGGCCAGCATCGCCACCGCGGCATCGACGATCATCGGCAGGTAGATGGTGACGCGGTCGCCCTTGCGCACGCCGAGGTTGCGCAGCGCGTTGCCGAGCTTGCACACGCGCTCGTGCAGTTCGCGGTAGGTGACGTGCTGCGCCGGCGCGTCGGGGCTGTCCGGCTCGAACAGCAGCGCGGTCTTGTCGCCGCGCGTGGCCAGCTGGCGGTCCAGGCAGTTGACGCTGACGTTGAGCTCGCCGTCCTCGAACCACTTGATGCGGAAGTCGGCCAGGTCGTAGCTGACGTTCTTGATCCGGGTCGGCTTGAGGTACCAGTCCAGGCGCTCGGCGGTCCTGGCCCAGAACGCGTCGGGGTTCTCCACCGATTCGCGGTACAACTGCTGGTACGTGGTCTTGTCGATCCGCGCCTTGGCGGCGAACGCGGGATCGACGGGATAGAGATCAGCCATGGCAACACCCTCACCTTTGCACTTGTAACCAATGGGGGCGGCCGCATCCTGCGACGCACCCGGGACGTCCCAAGTGTGCCGTATCGCCCCTGTCGCGCGCTGCCCCGGGGCTTAGACGATGGTCGAATACCCCGCCGCCTTCGACTAATGGCGAATAGCCGCCCGCGGCGCAGGCCGCGCACCCTGCCGCTGACCGTGCATACCGACGCGGCCATCAACGCCAGCCGGAGAGGGGCAGACCTGATGAACAGACACGTGTTGAAACGAGCGGGCCACCCGCTCCCCGGACGGGGAACGATGGTGCGCCGGCCTCTTGCCGCCGCGCTGTTCGTGGCGCTGCTGGCGCCGGGCATGGCCTTGGCCGATACCGCGAAGGAAAAGGCGCTGGAGGCCCGCGTCGCCGAGCTGGAGCGGCAGGTGCAGCTGCTGCTGTCCACCCAGCAGCAACAGCAGGGCGCCATCGCGCAGACGCAGAGCGACGTGCAGCAGGCGCGCGCCGAGCAGGCGGCGGCCGTGGCCGCCACGCCGAAGGTGCCGGCCGGCAAGCAGCCGATCCAGGCGACCAGCATCACCCCGGGCGCGACGCCGGGCACCACCTTCAAGTTCGGCGGCTTCATCAAGGCCGATTTCCTCGCCACCCGCACCGGCGACGGCCAGCTGGCCGACGACGCCACCGGCCGCGCGCTGTACCTGCCCGGGCAGACCCCGGTGCACGGCGCCGGCGGTTCGGGCAAGGCCTCGGACGTGGACTACAACGCCCACGCCAAGTTCTCGCGCTTCAACCTGGGCGTGGACCACGTGGCCGAGAACGGCGACAAGGCCGGCGCGATGGTGGAGATGGATTTCTTCGGCAACGCGCTCGGCAACCAGACCGCGACCAACACCTATGGCGTCACCCTGCGCCACGCCTACATGTACTGGAACAACTGGCTGGCCGGCCAGACCTGGTCCAACTTCATGGACGTGGCCTCCATTCCCGAGGCGGTGGACTTCGTCGGCCCCACCGACGGCGTGATCTTCGTGCGCCAGGCGCAGGTGCGCTACACCCAGGGCGGCTTCAGCGCCTCGCTGGAAAACCCGGAAACCACCCTGGTCGGCGCCGGCAACTCCGACCGCGGCTCGCTGCCCGACCTGACCGTGCGCTACGGCTGGAAGGGCGACTGGGGCACGTTCGGCGTGGCCGGCCTGCTGCGCCAGCTGAAGGTGGACAACCAGGCCACCGGCGCGCACGCCACCTCCACCGGCGGCGGCCTGACCCTGGGCGGCAAGTGGGTGCTCGGCGGCAGCGATTCGCTGCACTACCAGCTCACCGGCGGCGAGGGCATCGCCCGCTACATCGGCCTGGGCATCACCGGCGACAGCGCCTGGGACGCGGTGCGCGACGAGCTCGACCCGACCGGCGTGATCGCCGGCTACGTCGGCTGGCGCCATGCCTTCACCCCGAAGCTGCGCACCAACCTGATCTACGCGCGCAGCGACTACGACAACGACGCCTCGATCACCGGCCCGCTGGTGACCAAGAGCGTGCAGTCGATCCGCGGCAACGTGTTCTACACGCCGATGCCCAAGGTCGATATCGGCGCCGAGCTGATGTACGGCGTGCGCGAGATCGAGGACGGCCGCAAGGGCGACATCAGCCGCGTGCAGTTCACCACCAAGTACAGCTTCTGAGTACCCGGCACCGGCGCCGCCATGGCGCCGGCGCCATCGCAGGAAACGCAGCACGCACCATCTCCCTACCCCCACGGGGAGCACTCATGCCATCGCGCCGGCGCGCACCGCACGCCAGCGCGGCCGTATTCCCGAAATCTGGAGAATCCCGATGAATGCTTCCGTCGATCCCCGTGTTGAGCGGATCGCCTCCCATCCCGCCTACAAGCGCCTTCGACGGTCGCGCAACCGCCTGGGCTGGTTCCTGACCGTGCTGATGCTGCTGGGCTACTACGGCTACATCGGCCTGATCGCCTTCGACAAGGCGTTCCTGGCCCGGCCCATCGCCGAGGGCAGGATCACCACCATCGGCATCCCGATCGCGCTCGGGCTGATGGTGTTCACCATCCTCATCACCGGCATCTACGTGCGCCGCGCCAACAAGGAGTTCGACCAGTTGACCCACCAGATCGTGGAGGACGTGCAATGACCCGCGCCTCCCTGCTGCGTCCGGCCGCGCTGCTGGCCCTGCTCGCCGTCAGCGGCGCCGCGCTGGCGGCCGGCGGCGACATCGGCCAGACCGTGCGCCAGCCCACCAACTGGACCGCGATCGTCATGTTCGCCGCGTTCGTGCTCGCCACCCTGGGCATCACCAAGTGGGCGGCCGCGCGCACCCGCTCGGCGTCGGACTTCTACACCGCCGGCGGCGGCATCACCGGCTTCCAGAACGGCCTGGCGATCGCCGGCGACTACATGTCGGCGGCCTCGTTCCTGGGCATCACCGCGGCGGTGATGGCCAACGGCTACGACGGCCTGATCTACGCCATCGGCTTCCTGGTCGGCTGGCCGATCCTGACCTTCCTGATGGCCGAGCGCCTGCGCAACCTCGGCCGCTTCACCTTCGCCGACGTGGCCGGCTACCGCTTCGCGCAGAAGCCGATCCGCCTGTTCGCCGCCTCCGGCACGCTGGTGGTGGTGCTGTTCTACCTGATCGCGCAGATGGTCGGCGCCGGCGCGCTGATCAAGCTGCTGTTCGGCCTGGACTACTGGATCGCGGTGGTGCTGGTCGGCGTGCTGATGATGGTCTACGTGCTGTTCGGCGGCATGACCGCCACCACCTGGGTGCAGATCATCAAGGCCTGCCTGCTGCTGTTCGGCGTGACCTTCATGGCGCTGATGGTGATGTGGAAGTTCGGCTTCAGCTTCGAGAAGCTGTTCTCCACCGCGGTGCAGGTCAAGGCGCAGATCGCGGCCAACGGCGGCAAGAGCGCCGAGGAGGCGGCGGCCGCGGGCCTGTCGATCATGGGGCCGGGCGGCTTCGTGAAGGACCCGATCTCGGCGATCTCCTTCGGCATGGCGCTGATGTTCGGCACCGCCGGCCTGCCGCACATCCTGATGCGCTTCTTCACCGTTCCCGACGCCAAGCAGGCGCGCAAGTCGGTGTTCTGGGCCACCACCTGGATCGGCTACTTCTACATCCTGATCTTCATCATCGGCTTCGGCGCCATCGCCCTGGTGCTGACCAATCCCGAGTATGCGGACCCGGTCACCGGCACCATCCAGGGCGGCCCGAACATGGCCGCGGTGCTGGTCGGCAAGGCGGTCGGCGGCAACCTGTTCATGGGCTTCATCTCGGCGGTCGCCTTCGCCACCATCCTGGCGGTGGTCGCCGGCCTGACCCTGTCCGGCGCTTCGGCGGTGTCGCACGACCTGTACGCGACGATGATCATGAAGGGCAAGCCGCCGGCAGGCTCGGAGCTGCGCGTCTCGCGCATCACCACCGTGGCGCTGGGCATCGTCGCGGTGCTGCTGGGCATCGCCTTCGAGAAGCAGAACGTGGCCTTCATGGTGTCGCTGGCCTTCGCCATCGCCGCCTCGGCCAACTTCCCGGTGCTGATCCTGTCGCTGCTGTGGAAGGACTGCACCACCCGCGGCGCGGTGATCGGCGGCTTCCTCGGCCTGGCCTCGTCGCTGCTGCTGACCCTGCTGTCGCCGTCGGTCTGGGTGGACACGCTGGGCAACCCGGCCGGCAGCGCGCCGTTCCCGTACACCAGCCCGGCGCTGTTCTCGATGACCATCGCCTTCGTCAGCATCTGGCTGTTCTCGGTGCTGGACAACAGCGCGCGCGCCAAGGCCGAGCGTGCGGCCTACCCGGCGCAGCAGGTGCGCGCCGAAACCGGCATCGGCGCGAGCAAGGCCGCCGAGCACTGAGCATCGTTCGATAGGGTAAAGACAAGGGCCGCCCGGCAACGGGCGGCCCTTGTCGTTTCCGCGCGCCGCGCGCCGGCCATGCCGTTACCATGCCGGCTGCATCTTCGCCTCCGTTCCGCCGCAAGAGGATCTTCCATGACCGTTCCTGTCCGTCGTTCCCCGCGCCTGCGGGCTTCCGTCCTGGCATCGGCCCTGCTGCTGGGCAGCCTGTGCGCCGCGCCGGTGATGGTGCAGGCGCGGCCGTCGTCGCCACCGGTCGCGTTGCAGGCCGAAGCCGAGCGCCTGGCGGCGCAGCTGCCGGGCGAGGTGGGGGCGGCGCTGGTGCACCTGGAAAGCGGACGCGCCGTGTACGTCAACGCCGACCGGCCGTTCCCGATGGCCAGCACCATGAAGGTGCCGGTGGCGGTGCACATCCTCAAGCTGGTCGACGAGGGCCGGTTGAGCCTGCAACAGCAGGTGCTGCTGGGACCGGACGACATCTACCCGGACATGGGCGGTCCGATGGACACCCACCTTAGCGCCGGCTCGGCGATCACCGTCCGCGACCTGCTGCACATGATGGTCACGGTCAGCGACAACAACGCCACCGACATCCTGATCCGCACCGGCGGCGGTCCCGAGGCGGTGCAGCAGCGCATGCGCGCGCTGGGTGCGGACGGCCTGCGCGTGGACCGCTACATCTGGGAACTGCTGGCCAACTACTACGGCGACGCCGCCTCGCACGCGCAGCCGCTGGGCCCGGCCGCCTATGGCGAGCTCTCGCGCGGCGAACGCAGCGAGGCGCAGCGCCGGCTCAATACCGACGCCTGGAACGCCGACCCGCGCGACACCAGCAGCGCCCGCGCCATGGCGCAGCTGCTGCAGCGCACCTGGAAGGGCGAGATCCTGTCGCCGGAATCGACCCGCGTGCTGCAGCAGATCATGCTCGACACCCGCACCGGCGCCGCGCGCCTGCGCGGCATGCTGCCCAGCGGCACGCCGGTGGCGCACAAGACCGGCACGGTCGGCGACGTGATCAACGACGTCGGCGTGATCGAACTGCCGAACGGGCGCGGCCACGTCGTGGCCACGGTGTTCGTCAAGTCGCGCGCCTCGACCGAAGCGCGCGATGCGGCCATCGCCCAGCTGGCGCGCGCCGCGCACGACTACTACCTGTTCGTGCCCTGAGCGCACCGGGGCGGGCTTCGCGGCGCCCGTACCCGCGCCGTAGCATGCGGGTGCGCAAGGAGCGGCGGCCCGATGCCGGACGGGCGAGGAGGACCGGTGCAGGGGACGCGCGCGCCTGCCGCGCGACCAGCCCCGGCTGATCACCTGCGGACGGGGATGGCCGGCTGGAACGCCGGCCCGGCACGCTGATCCGCGTCTGCGAGGCGTTCGACCCGTTCACCGTGCCCCGGCACCGGCTACGGTGTGGTGCGCCGTGCATCGCCTGCCGGAGCGGGCGGAAGGGAGCGACGGGGCGTCGTTCCGGGAATGCCCCGGGAACTGGCGGATGGCCGTGGATACCGCTTCCGGGAATGGATCGCAGACTGTTAAATTCGTCATACCTGCGTGAGTGGGCGTGAGGAATGCCGAGGTTGGGACAGGCCCGGAGGGCGGGCGTGATCGGATTCGGCTGCTTTCCTCGGTTGGGGAATTGAAAGAACTCATTCGTGGGCGGGCCGCCGGTGGGCGGGCCGCCCCTCGGCTTATATTGCACAGGGGAAACGCATGTCGAACATCGTTCCAGGTGGCTTTTTTCCGAAAAGCAGCCTCGTGCCACGCCTGAAAAGCGGCCTTGCCGCGCTGGCCCTGATGGCGGGAATGTCCCTGGCGACCACGGCAATGGCGGCGGCGCCCGCAGACGAGAACTACGACGACAACCCCGGTTATACGGTCAACAACAGCAACAGCTTCACGCTCGATGGCATCGCCTACACCGTCACGGGAACTGCCGGCGTTTACAGCCACATGGTGACGAACAACCCCGCCTACACCGAATTGGCGAGCGGCGGTTCCGATTCCGCACTGGTCTTCGACTCCGCTGGGCAGTGGGGTTTGTCCAGCGTCCAGGTCGGCGCATCCGATGGAAGCCATTTCAGGCTTGCCCGCCTGAGCTTCGACATCATTTCCGATGCGAGCATCACCATTACTCCCTATGACGGCGCCACACCCGGCACGGCGCTCGTTTTCAACACCCCGAACCAATACGTAACGCAAACCAATCTCGACCTGTCCGGCAACACGCACTTCCAGAACATCACCCACTTCGTGATTTCCGGGACCAACCTTAGCGTGGCGCTGGACGATCTCGATTTCGAGCCTGCGGTATCGCCGGACACCACGCCGCCGACGGTGACGGGCGTGATGGCGGGCACCGCCAATGGAACCTACAAGGCCGATGACGTCGTCTCCGTCCAGGTCAATTTCAGCGAGGCCGTGCTCGTCACCGGCACGCCGCAGCTGACCCTGGAAACCGGCGCCACTGATCGCACGGTCAACTACGCCAGCGGCTCCAACTCCAATACGCTGACGTTCAACTACACGGTGCAGGCCGGCGACAGCAGTGCCGACCTGGACTACGCGGCGACCACTGCGCTGGCCCTCAACGGCGGCACCATCAAGGACGTGGCGGGCAACAACGCGGTCTTGACGCTGCCATCGCCCGGTACGGCCGGTTCGCTGGGTGCGAACACGAACATCGTCATCGACGGGGTGGCGCCCACGGTTTCCGGGGTCACGTCCAGTACGGCCGACGGCACCTACAAGGCCGGCGACACTCTTTCGATCCAGGTCAACTTCAGCGAGGTGGTGACGGTCAACACCGGCGGCGGCACGCCGCAGCTGGTGCTGGAGACCGGTACCACCGACCGGGGGGTCAGCTACAGCAGCGGCAGCGGCACCAGCACGCTGACTTTCAACTACACGGTGCAGTCCGGCGACAGCAGTGCCGACCTGGACTACGTGGCCACCAATTCGCTGTCCCTCAATGGCGGCACCATCAGGGACGCGGCCGGCAACGATGCCGCCTTGATCCTGGCCACGCCGGGAGCAGCCAACTCGCTGGGCGCGAACAAGAACCTCGTCATCGACGGCGTAGCGCCCAGCGTCACCAGCATCGTGGTCAGCGGTTCGCCCACCAGCACCGACAGCTCGGTGACGTTCACGGTGACCTTCAGCGAGCCGGTGAACAATGTCTCCACCGACGATTTCACCCTGGTGGGCACCGGTAGCGCGACCGGCATCATCGCCAGCGTGTCGACCTCCAGCGGCAGCGCGATCGACGTCACCATCGCCTCGATCAGCGGCACCGGCACGCTCGGGGTCAACCTCAACGGTTCGACCAACGTCGTCGACAATGCCGGCAACAGCATTCCGTCCTACAACGGCGGCAGCACCCACACCGTCGCCATCCCGACCGCGCCGGGCGCGCCGACCATCGGCACGGCCACGGCGGGCGACGGCCAGGCCACGGTGACCTTCACCGCGCCGGTCAGCGACGGCGGCTCGGCGATCTCGACCTACACCGCCACCGCCAGCCCCGACGGGGCCACCGGCACCTGCGCCGGGCCGACGGCGTGCGTGATCACGGTGGGCTCGCTGACCAACGGCACGGCCTACACCTTCACGGTGACGGCGACCAACGGGGCCGGCACCGGTTCGGCCTCAGGTGCCTCCAACAGCGTCACCCCCCGGGCCAACCAGATCATCAGCTTCCCCCAGCCGGCCAACTACGACTACGGCGCCACGCCGACCTTGACCGCCAGTTCGGACTACACGCTGGGCGGTGCGACCGGGTTTGCCATCGACTTCAGCTCGTCCACCAGCAGCGTGTGCACCGTCACCTCCGGCGGCGTGCTGACCTTCGTCAGCGCCGGCACCTGCACCATCGACGCCGACCAGGCCGGCAACACGTCCACCAACGCAGCGGCCACGGTGACCCGCAGCTTCACCGTCAACGCCATCGTCCCCGACGCGCCGACCATCGGCACGGCCACCGCTGGCGATCAGCAGGCCACGGTCACCTTCACCGCGCCGGGCAGTTCCGGCGGCAGCAGCATCACCGGCTACACGGTGACCGCCAATCCGGGCGGCAATACCGGCACCGGTTCGGGCTCGCCGATCACCGTCACCGGGCTGACCAACGGAGTGAACTACACCTTCACCGTGACGGCCACCAACAGTGCCGGCACGAGCGCGGCTTCCGGGGATTCCAGCGCGGTCGTCCCGGCCGCGCCGCAGAGCATCACCTTCGTCAATCCGGGTTCGCAGGACTTCGGCACCAGCCCGGACCTGCGCATCCTGAACGGCGGTGCCTCGGCCACGTCCGGGCTGGATGTGGCCTTCACCTCGTCCACGACCGGGGTATGCACGGTCACCTCCGAGGGCGTGCTGGGCTTCGTGACCACGGGTAGCTGCACGATCCTGGCCGACCAGGCCGGCGATTCGAGCTACTTGGCGGCGACGCAGGTCAGCCGCACGTTCACGGTCAATGCAGTCGTGCCTGGCGCACCCACGTCCGTCGTGGCTACGCCTGGCGACACCCAGGCCAGCATCGCCTTCGCCGCGCCGGCCAACACCGGCGGCAGTACCGTCACCGGCTACACGGTGACCGTGAGCCCGGCGGACGTGGCGCCGGTCAACGGTGCCGGGTCGCCGATCGTCGTCACCGGGCTGACCAACGGGCAGCCGTATACGTTCACGGTGACCGCCGACAACAGCGCCGGCACCGGCCCTGCCTCGAGCGCCTCCAACAGCGTCACCCCCGCGGCGACCCAGACCATCACCTTCAACGACCCCGGTGCGCAGAACTTCGGCACCACACCGACCCTGACCGCGACCTCCGATTCGGGACTGACCCCGACCTTCACCTCGTCCACGACCGGAGTGTGCACGATCACCTCCGGCGGCGTCCTGACCTTCGTCACCGCCGGCAGCTGCACCATCAATGCCGACCAGGCCGGCAATGGCAGCTACCTGGTGGCGACCCAGGTCAGCCGCACCTTCACCGTCAACGCGGTGGTCCCGGGCACGCCAGCGATCGGCACGGTCACGGTGACCGGTGTCGGGCAGGTGTCGGTGGCCTTCGCCGCTCCCGCCAGCACGGGTGGCGCGGCGATCACCGGCTACACCGTCACCCCCAACCCGTCGGTGGTGGGCGGCCCGTTCGCCGGCACCGGCTCGCCGATCACGGTTGGCGGCCTGGATGCAGGCACCAGTTACACCTTCACCGTGACCGCGACCAACAGCGTGGGCACCGGCCCATCGTCGGCGGCCTCCAACGCCGTGACCACGGTGATGGCACAGGTCATCACCTTCGCCGATCCCGGCGCGCAGGCCTTCGGCACCACGCCGACGCTGGCGGCCACGGCCCCCGGCGGAGCGGTGACTTTCAGCTCGGCCTCCGCATCGGTATGCACCATCACCAGCGGCGGCACGCTGGCCTTCCTCGCCACGGGCAACTGCATCATCCGCGCCGACCAGGCGGG
>JAEWOJ010000017.1 GCA_023399815.1 Pseudomonadota bacterium
CCCCGACCTGCAGCACTTTGCAGGAGCGACGCCAGTCGCGAGAGACTTCACCGGGAAAGCCTCTCGCGACTGACGTCGCTCCTACAACAAAAGGCAGGCGGTCATGCGCGGGTGTTCGGTGCTTCAGGAACGCCCGTAGGTGTCCTCGAAGCGCACGATGTCGTCCTCGCCGAGGTAGCTGCCGGACTGCACTTCGATCAGTTCCAGCGGCAGCTTGCCGGGGTTGCGCAGGCGGTGGGTCACGCCGAGCGGAATGTAGGTGCTCTGGTTCTCGCCGAGCAGCAGCACCTCGTCGCCGCGGGTGACCTCGGCGGTGCCGCTGACCACCACCCAGTGCTCGGCGCGATGGTGGTGCATCTGCAGGCTCAGCGTGCCGCCGGGCTTGACCGTGATGCGCTTGACCTGGAAGCGCGCGCCGTTGTCGATGGAATCGTAGGCGCCCCACGGGCGGTAGACCTTGCGGTGCCAGGTGGCCTCGCTGCGACCCTCGGCCTTGAGCCGCGCCACCACGTCCTTGACCTCCTGCATGCGGTCGGCCTTGCCGACCAGCACCGCATCGTCGGTTTCCACCACGATCACGTCGTCCAGCCCCACCAGCGCCACCAGCCGTTCGCCATAGGCGTAGGTGTTGCGGCAATCGATGGCGATCACGTCGCCGCGATGGGCGTTGCCGTCGCCATCCTGGGTGGAGACGTCGCGCAGCGCGGTCCACGAGCCGACGTCGTTCCAGCCCGCATCCAGCGCGACCACCACCGCGTCGGCGGTCTTCTCCATCACCGCGTAGTCGATGGAGTCGGACGGCACCGCCGCGAACGCCCCGGCGTCGAGCCGGGTGAAGTCGGCATCGCGGCGTGCGCCCTCCCAAGCCGCGCGGCTGCGCTCGAGCATGGCCGGGTTGAGGCGGGCCAGTTCGTCCAGATAGCGCGAGGCACGGAACAGGAACATGCCGCTGTTCCACAGGTACTGGCCGCTGGCGACGTAGTCGGTGGCGGTGGCCAGGTCGGGCTTCTCGACGAAGCGCTCGACCGCGCGCGCGCCTTCGCCGGGCGCGGCCTTGATGTAGCCATAGCCGGTTTCCGGGCCGGTCGGGACGATGCCGAAGGTGACCAGTTTGCCGGCGTGCGCGGCGGGCGCGGCCTGCTGCACGACGGCGCGGAAGCCGGCCTCGTCGGCGATCACGTGGTCCGAAGGCAGCACCAGCAGCAGCGGATCGTCGCCAGCGCGGGTGGCTTCAAGCGCCGCGACGGCGATGGCCGGCGCGGTATTGCGCCCCATCGGTTCGAGGATGATCGCCTGCGGCTGCGCGCCCACCTGCTGCAGCTGCTCGGCGGCGACGAAGCGGTGCGCCTCGTTGGCGATCACCAGCGGACCATGGGCCGCGATGTCCGCCACGCGCTGCCAGGTGGCCTGCAGCATGGTCCGTTCGCCTGCCAGCGGCAGGAACTGCTTGGGATAGGCCTCGCGCGACAGCGGCCACAGGCGGGTACCGGACCCGCCGGAAAGGATGACAGGGGTGATGTCGTTCATGGCAGGGTCTCAGGCCGAAAGCAGGGCGGAGATTTCATCGGTGCGCGCCTGCATCAGCGCGGCATCGCCGCGCGACTCGACGTTCAGCCGCAGCAACGGCTCGGTGTTGGAACTGCGCAGGTTGAAGCGCCAGTCGCCGAAGTCGGCGCTGATGCCGTCGGTATGGTCGAGCACCGGGGATTGCGCGGCGAAATGCCGCATCACGCGCTCGACCGCGGCCTTGGCGTCGGCCACCTTGAAGTTGATCTCGCCGCTGCACGGATAGGCGGCCATGCGGTCCTCGACCAGTTCGGCCAGCGATTGGCCGCTGGTCGAAACCAGCTGCGCGATCAGCAGCCATGGGATCATGCCCGAGTCGGCGTAGGCGAACTCGCGGAAATAGTGGTGCGCGCTCATCTCGCCGCCATAGACCGCGTTCTCGGCGCGCATCTTCTCCTTGATGAAGGCGTGCCCGCTCTTGCACAGCACCGGCATGCCGCCGGCCGCTTCCACCATCTCCACCGTGTTCCAGACCAGGCGCGGGTCGTGCACGACCTTGCCGCCGGGATTGCGCGCCAGGATCGCCTGCGCCAGCAGGCCGACGAGGTAATAGCCCTCGATGAAGCGGCCGGTGTGGTCGAAGAAGAAGCAGCGGTCGAAATCGCCGTCCCAGGCGATGCCGAAGTCCGCGCCATGCGCGCGGACCGCCTCGGCGGTGGCGGCGCGGTTCTCCGGCAGCAGCGGGTTGGGGATGCCGTTGGGGAAGCTGCCGTCGGGCTCGTGGCACAGGCGCACGAACGCGAACGGCAGGTGCGGGGCGAGCAGGTCGACGATGGCGCCGGCGCCGCCGTTGCCGGCATTGACCACCAGCTTCAGCGGCTTGAGCGCGGCGGCATCCACGTAGGACAGCAGGTGCGCGATGTAGGCGCTCTTGTCGTGCCGTTCGACCTGGCTGGCGCGCGGCACCTCGGCCGGCGCCTTATCGGCGGCCACCGCGTCGGAAATGGCGAACAGGCCGCTATCCGAGCTGATCGGCCGCGCCTGCTCCCTGACCAGCTTCATGCCGTTGTAGTCCATCGGGTTGTGGCTGGCGGTGACCATCACCCCGCCGGCCGCGCCCAGGTGGTCGG
The DNA here is from genome assembly GCA_023399815.1 of Pseudomonadota bacterium. GTDB lineage: Bacteria > Pseudomonadota > Gammaproteobacteria > Xanthomonadales > Xanthomonadaceae > Stenotrophomonas. The sequence goes on from JAEWOJ010000017.1 coordinate 2,637, forward strand.
TCTGGAAATAGACCTCCTCGGTGCCGCACAGGCCGATGTCGATCACCTCGCGGCCCTCGCCGCGCAGGCCGGCGGCCAGCGCTTCCTGCAGGCCGGGGCTGGTCAGGCGCACGTCGTGGCCGAGCACCACCGGGCCTTCGCCGATCCGCGCCGCCAACGCCTTGCCGATCTTCCGTGCGAGGTCTTCGTTGAGTTCCTCGGGCACGCGGCCGCGGATGTCGTAGGCCTTGAACGCGGGTAAGGGCATGCAGGCAACCTGTCGATGCGTGGAAAGGCCCCAGTTTAGTCGTTCGGCGATGCGGGGGCTGTCTGCCGGCTGGACGAAGGTCCAAGAGGGTGGGCGATGGACTGGGGCTAGAATGCCGCCATCCTTTGACTGTGGGCATGATGCGATGAGCGATCCTTCAACCCTGAGCGGGCGGCGCGGCAAGGTGTTTGCCGGTGCGGCCCAGGCCCTGGACGGCGTCGTCGCCGACGGGCAGACCCTGGCGGTCGGCGGCTTCGGCCTGTGCGGCATTCCCGAGGCGCTGATCGCGGCCCTGCGCGACTCCGGCGCCAAGGGCCTGACCGTGATCTCCAATAATGCCGGCGTCGACGGCTTCGGCCTCGGCCAGCTGCTGGAGACCCGCCAGATCCGCAAGATGATTTCGTCCTACGTGGGCGAGAACAAGGAATTCGAGCGGCAGTTCCTGGCCGGCGAGCTGGAACTGGAGTTCAACCCGCAGGGCACCCTGGCCGAGCGCCTGCGCGCCGGCGGCGCCGGCATTCCCGCGTTCTTCACCGCCACCGGCTACGGCACGGTGGTGGCCGAGGGCAAGGAAACCCGCGAGTTCGACGGCAAGCACTACGTGATGGAAACCGCGCTGCAGGCCGACGTCTCGCTGGTCAAGGCGTGGAAGGCCGACGAGGCCGGCAACCTGGTGTTCCGCAAGACCGCGCGCAACTTCAACCCGGCCTGCGCGATGGCCGGCAAGGTCTGCGTGGTGGAAGTGGAGGAGATCGTGCCGGTCGGCGCGATCGACCCGGACCAGGTGCACCTGCCGGGCATCTACGTCGACCGCATCGTCTTGAACGCGACGCCGGAAAAGCGCATCGAACAGCGCACCATTCGCGCGGGTGGGTGAACGCGCCTGGTCGATGCCCTATCGGCATCGACCGCGTTTGCGAACGCCCGGCCATGGATGGCCGGGCAGGGGCCTGACCAAGCGGTGATCCGCGCCATGGATGGCCACTACAGCCAATGAATACTGGAGACAACCAAAATGGCATGGACCCGTGACGAGATGGCGCAGCGCGCCGCGCGCGAGCTGACCGACGGCGCCTATGTGAACCTGGGCATCGGCCTGCCGACGCTGGTGGCCAACCACATCCCCGAGGGCGTGGACGTGTGGCTGCAGTCGGAGAACGGCCTGCTCGGCATCGGCCCGTTCCCGACCGAGGCCGAGATCGACGCCGACCTGATCAACGCCGGCAAGCAGACCGTCACCGCGCGTGCCGGCGCCAGCTACTTCGGCAGCCACGACTCGTTCGCGATGATCCGCGGCGGCCACATCAACCTGGCCATCCTCGGTGCCATGCAGGTCACCGACAAGGGCGACCTGGCCAACTGGATGGTGCCGGGCAAGATGGTCAAGGGCATGGGCGGTGCGATGGACCTGGTGGCTGGCGTGCAGCGCGTGGTGGTGCTGATGGAGCACACCGCCAAGAACGGCGAGCACAAGATCCTGTCCGAGTGCACGCTGCCGCTGACCGGCGTGGGCGTGGTCGACCGCATCATCACCGACCTGGCGATATTCGACGTCACCGAGGCCGGCCTGAAGCTGGTGGAGGCTGCGCCGGGCGTGGAGCTGGAAGAGCTGAAGGCCAGGACCGGCGTGTCGTTTACCTGAGCATCGCCCATCTTGGATGATCGCGGTTCCTGGCGCCATGCAGCGCGGAACCGCTGGTGCGGGCCCGCGTGGCCCGCACTTGGCCGGCGCTGCCGGTTCCGCCTTCAGGCGCCGGTGTTCCCGCGTGATCCTTGTCGTGAGGTCGGCTCGTCCGGTTAAGTCGCCTACAATCCGCCGCCTCCCCCTCGAGTGACGACGTGTCGATGCCTGCCAAGCCGATGTCCCCCGCCGGAAAGCTGTTCGCTGCCGCTGCCTTGATCGAGGGCGCGACCTGGGCCGGGTTGCTGGTCGGCATGCTGCTCAAGTACGGCACGCAGACGACCGAAATGGGCGTGTGGCTGTTCGGGCGCCTGCATGGGGTGGCGTTCCTGTTCTACGTGGTGGCCTGTGTGTACGCCGGCGTGCGCCAGCGCTGGCCGCTGTGGGCGCTGCTGCTGGCCCTGCTCGCGGCGGTACCGCCGCTGGTCACGGTGCCGCTGGAATGGTGGTACCGCCGTCGCGGCCTGCTGTCGCCGCGCTGAAACCGCCGTTCCGGGAAAGCCGCCTGCCCCGGTCGCAGGCATCTTCGCGATCTGTTTAGGTTCGATCGTCTAGCTTTCCCGCTTTGCCGACGAGGAACCCCCGCGTGCCCCATCGAAACACGGCTGCCGTCCGTACCGCATCACGGGCGCCGCTCGCGCGCCGCTGCAGGCCATCTCTCCGCTGCTGGAACGCGCGATGAGCCTTGCCCCCGTGGTCGATGCCGGCATTGCGGTCTTGCCGGCCGAAAGCCCGTTGCCGATGCCCGAGCAGTCGTTGCGCCAGGGCCGCCTGCAGGGCCGGTGGCAGGACACCTCGCCACCGAACATCGTGCTGCGCCGCCTGTACGTGTTCGGGACCACGGTGGCGATGACCGCGGTGGCGACCTGGATGATGGCGGGGGTGCTGGCCAATGGCGGCATCAACGTGCTCGAGGCCTGCCTGCTGGGCCTGTTCGTGCTGCTGTTCGCCTGGGTCGCGTTTTCCTTCGTCAGCAGCCTGGCCGGCCTGCAGGCGCTGCTGCGCGGGCGGCGCAAGCTCGGCATCCATCCGGACGCGCCGCTGCCGGAGCTGCACAGCCGTACCGCGCTGCTGATGCCCACCTACAACGAGGACCCGCGGCGGATGATGGCCGGGCTGCAGGCCATCTACGAATCGGTGGCGGCCACCGGGCAGCTGGACCGTTTCGACTTCTTCGTGCTCAGCGACACCACGCGCGAGGCCATCGGTCGCGCCGAGGAGCAGGTGTTCGCGCGGCTGGTCGCGGCCACCGGCGGCGCCGGGCGGCTGTTCTACCGGCGCCGCGCCAGCAATGCCGGGCGCAAGGCCGGCAACATCGCCGACTGGGTGCGCCGTTTCGGCGGCGCCTACCCGCAGATGCTGATCCTGGACGCGGACAGCCTGATGACCGGCGAGGTGATTGTGCGGCTGGTCTCGGCGATGGAAAGGCATCCTGGCGTCGGCCTGATCCAGTCGTTGCCGTCGGTGGTCGGCGGCCGCACCGCGTTCGCGCGGATGCAGCAGTTCGGCGGCCGCGTCTACGGTCCGGTGATGGCCTACGGCGTGGCCTGGTGGCACGGCGCGGAGAGCAACTACTGGGGGCACAACGCGGTGATCCGTACTCGTGCCTTCGCCGAGCAGGCGGGCCTGCCGGAACTGCCGGGGCGCAAGCCGTTCGGCGGGCACGTGCTCAGCCACGATTTCGTCGAGGCGGCGCTGATGCGCCGCGGCGGCTGGGCCACGCACATGGTGCCCTACCTGCAGGGTAGCTACGAGGAGGGCCCGCCGACGCTGACCGACCTGCTGATCCGCGACCGTCGCTGGTGCCAGGGCAACCTGCAGCATTCCAAGGTCGTCACCGCCGCCGGCCTGCACTGGATCAGCCGCGTGCACATGCTGGTCGGCATCGGCCACTACTTCACCGCGCCGATGTGGGCGATGCTGATGCTGATCGGCATGGCCATACCCCTGATCAGCGGCGGCATCGACCTGGCGCAGGAGCTGCACCTGCGCCTGTCGCCGCTGCACTACTGGCGCGGCGTGGACGAGCGCGGCGTGCTGTGGGTGTTCGTGGTGACGATGACGGTGCTGCTGGCGCCCAAGCTGATGGGGTACGTGGCGATGCTGGCGTCACGCAGCGAGCGCACCGGCTGCGGCGGCGCGCTGCGCGCATTCGTCTCGATGCTGCTGGAAACCGTGCTGGCCGCGCTGATGGCGCCGGTGGTGATGTACGTGCAGTCGCGCGGCGTGGCCGAGGTGCTGGCGGGCAAGGATTCGGGCTGGGACGCGCAGCAGCGCGACGACGGTCGCGTTTCGTGGATGGCGCTGTGGCGCAGCTACGGCGGGCTGAGCGTGTTCGGCCTGCTGATGGGGGCGATGGCCTATGCGGTGTCGCCTTCGCTGGCGGCGTGGATGGCGCCGGTGGTGATCGGCATGGTGTTGGCGGTGCCGGTGGTGGGTATCACTTCGTCGCGCAAGGTCGGCGACTGGTTGCGCCGGCATCGCTTGCTGTCGATTCCTGAAGAGAACGCGCCGCCGGCGGTACTGGTGCGGGCGGCCGAACTGCGCGCAGCGGCGGTGAAAGCCCCTCTCCCTCCGGGGTGAGGCGGCACGGCTTGCGCGCTATTTGCATGCGTGCTTTTGAACGCCCACGCCGCTGGCGGGGGACTTGAGCCCCTCTCCCTTCGGGAGAGGGGTTGGGGTGAGGGACGGCGAAGTCCCGATGTTCCTGTTGCTGGTTGGAAGTAGGTAAAAGCAAAGGCTTTCACTCCTGCTCCGCAGGAGCGAGCCACCTTTCTTTGCTCGTGCAAAGAAACGTGGCCCAAAGAAAGCACGGCCGGACGCGAGCCGATGCGGCTGCGCCGCATCGGTTCCCTGCGCTCCTCGCGGAACGAGGGGGCGGCGCACAACTCGCTTCGCTCAGACACGTGCGCCTCTTCGCCCCTCGTTCCACTGCGGTGCTCGGCTCGCTTTACGGCGGGGAAGTCAAAAGCTGAAAAGCAAAATCACTGGCAATGGCAATGGCAATGGCAACGGCTGGCATTGCATTGGCGCAGGCATAATGCGCCCCGGTCCCTTGGAGTTGCATGCGATGCTGGAAACAGTGGAACAGGAAACCGGCGCGACGCCGGAATGGTCGGTGATCTGGCTGCATGGACTGGGCGCCGACGGCCATGATTTCGCGCCGATCGTGCCGGAGCTGGTGCGCCCGCACTGGCCGGCGATCCGCTTCGTGTTCCCGCATGCGCCCACGCGCCCGGTCAGCATCAACAACGGCCTGCCGATGCGTGCCTGGTACGACATCGTCAGCATGGACTTCCGCAGCCGCGCCGACGCCGCCGGCGTGGCGGAGTCGGTAGTGCAGGTGGAGGAGCTGATCGCGCGCGAACAGGCGCGCGGCATTGCGCCCGAGCGCATCCTGCTGGCCGGGTTCTCGCAGGGCGGCGCCATCGCCCTGTCCGCCGGCCTGCGCCGGCGGCAGCCGCTGGCCGGGCTGATCGCCCTGTCCACCTACCTGCCGGAAGTGGACGCCGCCGCGCAGCTGGTGGAAGGCGCCACCACGCAGCCGGTGTTCATGGCCCATGGCAGCGGTGACCCGGTGATCCCGGTGCAGGTCGCCGAGCACAGCATGCAGGTGCTCAAGGGGCTGGGGTTCGACGTGGAATGGCACCGCTACCCGATGGCGCACCAGGTCTGCGCCGAGGAAATCCACGCCCTCGGCGACTGGCTGCAGGCGCGCTTCGCCCAGGGCTGAGCCGGCTGTGCGGTGCGTCGCGGACCGGAGCCGTTGGGGTGCCGGTCCGCGCCCGGGTTGGCTACCATGCGTCCTCCGGGGAGGGAGGCGAGGCTGGGGAGGGCGATGAAGATACTCATTGCCGATGACGAGCCGCTGGCGCGCGAGCGCCTGCGCGGGCTGCTGTCCGGCCATGGCGACGTGACCGTGGTGGCCGAGGCCGGCAACGGCGCCGAGACGCTGGACGCCTGCTCGCACACCCGGCCGGACGTGGTGCTGCTGGACATCGCCATGCCCGGCATCGACGGCCTGGAGGTGGCGCGGCATCTGGCCCGGTTCGAGCCGCGCCCGGCGGTGGTGTTCTGCACCGCCTACGATTCGCACGCGCTGTCGGCCTTCGAGGCGGCGGCCATCGACTACCTGATGAAGCCGGTGCGCGCCGAGCGGCTGGCGGCGGCGCTGGAGCGGGCCCGCACCTTCCTCGCCGGCCGTGCTCCCGGGATGCCGGCGGCTACGGCCGGGCGGCGGGTGCTGTGCGCGCGCCTGCGCGGCAGCCTGCGGCGGATCCCGCTGGAGGACGTGTTCTACCTGCAGGCCGAGGAGAAGTACGTGGTGGTCCATCACGTCCATGGCGAGGACCTGATCGAGGAATCGCTGCGCTCGCTGGAGGAGGAGTTCGGCGCGCGCTTCGTGCGCATCCACCGCAACTGCCTGGTCTCCCGGCAACGCCTGCAGGAACTGCGCCGCACCCCGGCCGGGCAGGTGCAGGCGGTATTGCGCGGGGTGGCGCAGCCGCTGGAAGTCAGCCGCCGCTGCGTGGCGGCGTTGAAGGCGGAACTGGCCCAGCCGTGAGCACTGCGCCGATAATGGCGCCATGAACACGCTGCGCATCGCCACCCGAAAGAGCCCGCTTGCCCTGTGGCAGAGCGAACACGTCGCCGCCTGCCTGCGCCAGGCGCACCCGGGGCTGGCGGTCGAACTGGTGCCGATGAGCACGCGCGGCGACGAGGTGCTGGACCGCTCGCTGGCCGCCATCGGCGGCAAGGGCCTGTTCCTCAAGGAACTGGAGCTGGCGATGCTGCGTGGCGAGGCCGACTGTGCGGTGCACTCGCTCAAGGACGTGCCGATGGAGCTGGATGCGCCGTTCGCGCTGCCGGCGATCCTGGAGCGCGCCGACCCGGCCGACGCCTTCGTCTCCAACCAGTACGCGACATTGGATGCGCTGCCGCACGGCGCCTGCGTCGGCACGTCGTCGCTGCGCCGGCAGGCGCAGCTGCGCGCGCTGCGCCCGGACCTGCAGTCGCGCGACCTGCGCGGCAACGTCAACACCCGCCTGGCCAAGCTCGATGCCGGCGACTACGACGCCATCATCCTGGCCTGCGCCGGGCTGGAGCGCCTGGAACTGGGCGGGCGCATCCGCGACCGCCTGCGCGCGCCGCAGTGGCTGCCGGCGCCGGCGCAGGCGGCGGTGGCGGTGGAATGCCGCGCCGATGCGGCCGACGTGATCGCGCTGCTGGCGGTGCTGGACGATGCGCCGACGCGCGCCTGCGTGGAGGCCGAGCGGGCGATGAACCGCGCGCTGGACGGCAGCTGCCACGTGCCGGTGGCGGGGCTGGCGCAGTGGCGCGGCGACGACCTGTGGCTGCAGGGACTGGTAGGCGGTGTCGCCGACGGGCGCATCGTGCGTGCGCAGGCACAGGGACCGGGGCGCGACCCGGAGGCGCTGGGCCGGGACGTGGCGCGCCAGCTGCTGGACGGCGGCGCCGGCGAGTTGTTGCGGTAAGGCGGGGAATGGGGGAAAGGGAACGGGGAATGGAAGTGCGGCGGGGGCTCAAGGCGCGCCGCGGGGGATCATCCCCCGGCCCGGCGGCAAGTGCCGCGTTGCGCCGTCATTCCCGGTTCCCTGTTCCCCGTTCCCGGCTTCTCACTTGAAGCTGTAGACCACGTTCATCGTGGTCAGCGTATCGGTCTTGCGCTTGTTGTCGGCCACGTCGCTGTTGTAGCGGGCCTGCCAGCCGGCCTTCAGCGCGAAGTGGCTGTTCATCGCCACCGAGACGCCGAAATCGTTCTGGGCGAAGGTGTTGTACGAGCCCGATTCGACCAGCAGCGTGTTCACCAGGTCGGTGTTGTCGGTGACGCCGAACTTCAGGTCGAACAGGCCGCGGCCGATCAGGCCGGTGCGGTTCTCGTCGGTCTCGGAATTGTGCGAGCGGCGCACACCGGGGCCGATCTGGGTATCCAGAACCAGTCGCTCGCCGTCGATCAGCCGGGTGCCGTAGCCGAGACCGAAGCTGCCCTGGCGGTCATAGGTGGCGAAATCGTCGCTTTCGTAGCGCACCGTGGCGGTCAGCTGGCGGTGCTCGCCCAGCTGCAGCGCACTGCCGGCGCTGGCGGTGTAGCGGTTGGCGGTGGTCTGGCGCTTGCGGTAGGTACTGCCGTCGTCGGCGGTCTGCCTGTACTCGGCGCTGGAGCGCAGGCCGAACAGGTCCATGCTGTGCACCCAGTCGTCGTCGGTGTAGCGCAGCTTCAGGCGGCCGTTGAAGCTCTCGGTGTTGCTGTTGCCGTGGGCCGAGGCGAAGCCGAGCTCGCCGCCGCTGCCGCTCCAGGGCGAGGTCATCGCGGCGGGGTCGGAAGCGTCGTCCGCCCACGCCATCGGGGCGCACAGCAGCAACGGCAGGAGCAGGGAAACACGCAGGGACATCGGGGGGTCTCCAGGGAGAAGTCGGGAACGGGAACCGTTTTCATGATACCGGATGGTCCCGGCCCGCCCGTCCCGCCGGCCGGGCCGCTTCATCCCGGTTAAGCCTCGGCGAGGGCGGCCGGCCCGCTCCATTGCGCCGCCGAGTCGGACATAATCGGGCCCATGGACCGCTACGAACGCATCAACGCGCTGCATCGCCAGCTCAAGTCCGCCCGCTACCCGATCACGGTGGCGCGCCTCCAGGAAGAGCTGGGCTGCTCACGGGCCACGGTCTACCGCGACCTGGCCTTCCTGCGCGACGCCCTGATGGCGCCGGTGGAAGGCGACGGCGAGGCCGGTTTCCGCTACCAGAGCGGGGAGAGCGAGCGCTTCGAACTGCCGGGCCTGTGGCTCAGCTCGGAGGAACTGCATGCGCTGCTGGCTTCGCAGCACCTGCTGGCGCGTACCGGCGGCGGCGTGCTGTCCTCGGTGCTGGCGCCGTTGCAGCAGCGCATCGAGAGCCTGCTGGCGGCCCAGGCCGGCGCGTCGTCGTGGCCGGTGGAGCGGGTGCGGGTGATCCCGCACCGCGGCCGCAAGCTCGACGAGGCCAGCTTCCGCACCGTGGCCTCGGGCGTGCTGGAGCGCAGGCAGCTGTCCTTCGACTACCGCGCGCGCTCGACCGACGAAGTGACCCGGCGCACGGTCTCGCCGCAGCGCATCACCCACTACCGCGACAACTGGTACCTGGATGCCTGGGACCATGGCCGCGAGGCGCTGCGCAGCTTCGCCGTGGACCGCATCCACAAGGCGCGGGTGATCGACCAGGTGGCGCGCGACATCCCTGACAGCGAGCTGGACGAGCAGCTGGGCGCCGGCTACGGCATCTTCTCCGGCGCGCCCAAGGGCTGGGCGACCATCGTGTTCAGCGCCAAGGCCGCGCGCTGGGTGGCCGACGAGCACTGGCACTCCAAGCAGCAGGGCCGCTTCCTGGCCGATGGCCGCTACGAACTGAAGGTGCCGTACAGCGTCTCGCGCGAACTGCTGATGGACGTGCTGCACTACGGTTCGGACGCGGAGATCGTCGAGCCGCAGTCGCTGCGCGAGCAGGCCAAGGCGCTGCTGTCGCTGGCGTTGAGCAACTACGACTGATCGCGCCGGAGGCGGCAGGAAAGACGGGGTTTTCCCGCCCGATTCGGTAGTGCCGGCCGCTGGCCGGCAACCGTGCATATCCAAACCGTGCATATCCAACGTGCATGCAGATGCCGGCCAGCGGCCGGCACTACCGGCATCGCTTGCCCGAGGGATCGGTTTCGCAACCGGAACCGGCCGGGCTTGATCCACATCAAGGGACGCCTGCGCGCCGGTTGCAAGAATCGTCGCTCCTCGACAGCGTGCCTGCCGCATGGCCTTCCACGACTTGCGCACTTTCCTGCGGCATCTGGCCGCGCAGGGCCAGCTGCGGGAGCTTGCCATTCCGGTGGACCCGGAACTGGAAAGCACCGCGCTGTGCCTGCGCGCGCTGCAGGCGCAGGGGCCGGCGCTGCTGATGCCGGCCACCGGCTCGGCGCATCCGCTGCTGGGCAACCTGTTCGGCCACCGCCGCCGGATCGAACTGGCCCTGGCCGGGCGGCCGCTGGCCTCGCTGCGCGAACTCGGCGAACTGCTGGCCGCGATCAAGGAGCCGCGCTGGCCCGGCAACCTGCGCCAGGCGCTGGCGCAGTGGCCGGAACTGGCGCAGCTGGCGCACGTGGCGCCACGGCGGGTGGACGAGGCGGCGTTCGACGAGGACGTACGCGGCGGCGAGGACGTCGACCTGGGGCTGCTGCCGGTGCAGCGCTGCTGGCCGGAGGATGCGGGCAGGCTGGTCACCTTCGGCCTGGTGGTCACCCGCGGCACGCGCCAGCCGCGGCAGAACGTGGCGATCTACCGCCAGCAGGTGATCGGCCGCAACCGCGTGATCATGCGCTGGCTGCCGCACCGGGGCGGCGCGCTGGATTTCGCCGACTGGCAGGCCGCGCATCCGGGCCGGCCATTCCCGGTGCTGGTGGCGATCGGCGCCGATCCGGCGACCCTGCTGGCCGCGGTGGCGCCGGTCCCCGACACGCTGTCCGAGTACGAATTCGCCGGCCTGCTGCGCGCCTCGCGCACCCGCGTCTGGCGCAGCGGCCTGACCGGGCTGGACGCGCCGGCCGGCGCGGAGATCCTGCTGGAAGGCTTCATCCATCCGGGCGACACCGCGCTGGAAGGCCCGTTCGGCGACCACACCGGCTACTACAACGCGCAGGGCAGCTTCCCGGTGCTCACCGTCGAGCGCATGCGCATGCGCGCCGGCGCGATCTACCATGGCAGCTACATGGGGCGCGCGCCGCACGACGAGCCCTCGGTGCTGTCGATGGCGCTGAACGACGTGTTCGTGCCGATCCTGCGCAAGGTGTTCCCCGAGATCGTGGACTTCTACCTGCCGCCGGAAGCGTGCTCCTACCGCGTCGCGGTGGTCAGCATCCGCAAGCAGTACCCCGGCCATGCGCGGCGGATCATGATGGGCGTGTGGTCCTACCTGCGCCAGTTCACCTACACCAAGTTCGTGATCGTCACCGACGACGACATCGACGTGCGCGACTGGCCGCAGGTGATCTGGGCGATCTCCACGCGGGTGGACCCGGCGCGCGACAGCATGCTGGTGGAGAACACGCCGATCGACTACCTCGATTTCTCCAGCCCGACGCCGAACCTGGGTTCCAAGCTCGGACTGGACGCCACCCACAAGTGGCCGGCCGAAACCAGCCGCACGTGGAGCAAGCCGATCCGGCTCGACCCGGCGGTGGAGAAGCGGGTGGACGCGCTGTGGCGCGTGGCGATGGCGGACTGATTCAGTCCGTCGCGGCATTCCACGCCGGGTCGTCGAACAACTGCGGGTAGCGCGCCAGGGCCGAACGCATCCTTGCGATCTCCTCCACCGGCACCTGCTGCGAAGTGCGTATCGCTTCGGCGCCGGCCAGGAACTGCGCGAGCAGGCCGTGCAGCGCCACGTCGGCATCGGGCGCCAGCCTGCAGTTGGCGAAGATGCCGTTGACCGACGCGTCGATCAGCGCCACGGTGCTGCCGGCCTGGGCGATGCCCATGTGGCCGTGCTCGTAATGGTCCAGCGCCTGCACCGCCACGCGGATGTCGCGCATGCCTTCGCGCAACGGCGCATCGGTGGCCCAGCGCTGTGCCGGCGTCGCCGTTCCGGTCGCCGGCGTCACATGCGTGTGTGCGGCATGGGCATCGTGCGCCGGCTGCGCGATGGCCGGCGGCGCGAACAGCGCGCCGGCAAGGACGAGCGTGGAAGCGGAAAGCAGGATCGTGCGTGGCATCGTCTTCTCCCGGGGCGATGGGCGGCTGCCCACCTGCGATGCAGCATCACACGCGGCCGCCATGGCGCCCATGACGCATGTCAAAGCCACCCGCACGGACGGCTTGACCCAGGTCAAGGACGCACGCGGCCACCCGCACGATCATGCGGGCTCCCGCAGCCGGAGCCTTCGCATGCAACTGGTGTGTCCCGCCGGCAACCTGCCGGCCCTGCAGGCGGCGGTGGACGCGGGAGCGAACGCGGTCTATGCGGGATTCCGCGACCAGACCAACGCGCGCGCATTCCCCGGCCTGAACTTCTCCGACGACGAACTGCGCGCCGGCATCCGCTATGCGCACGCGAACAACGCCCGCGTCTACCTGGCGTTGAACACCTATCCCGACAGCGTGCGCCTGAAGGACTGGCATGCAGCGGTGGACAAGGCCGCCGCGCTCGGCGCCGACGCCATCATCGCCGCCGAGATGGCGGTGTTGGACTATGCCGCACGCACCCACCCGCAGTTGCCGCGGCATCTATCCGTGCAGGGCAGCGCCACCACCGCGCCGGCATTGCGCTACGCCTGGGAGCGCTTCGGCATCAGCCGCGCGGTGCTGCCGCGGGTGCTGTCGATCCAGCAGGTGGAGCGGCTGTGCCAGTCCTCGCCGGTGGCGCTGGAGGTGTTCGCCTTCGGCAGCCTGTGCATCATGGTCGAAGGCCGCTGCCAGCTGTCCAGCTACGTCACCGGCGCCTCGCCCAATCGCCATGGCGTGTGCTCGCCGGCCAGGTTCGTGCGCTGGGACGAGCAGGACGACGGCAGCCGCCGCGTGCGCCTGAACGACGTGCTGATCGACGAATTCAAGCCGGAGGAACCGGCCGGCTACCCGACCGTGTGCAAGGGCCGCTTCGCCGTCGGCGACGAGATATTCCATGCGCTGGAAGAACCCACCAGCCTCAACACGATGGAACTGCTGCCGCGGTTGAAGCGGATCGGCGTGACCGCGCTGAAGATCGAGGGCCGCCAGCGCGGCGTGGCCTACGTCGGTTCGGTCACGCGCACCTGGCGCAGGGCGATCGACCAGGTCATGGCCGACGAAGCGCGCTGGCAGCTCCGACCGGAATGGCAGGCGGAACTGTCGCGCCATGCCGAAGGCCACCAGACCACGCTGGGCCCCTACCACCGCGCCTGGCATTGAAGGACACGGCGATGAAACTCAGCCTGGGCCCACTGCAGTATTTCTGGCCGCGCGAACGCACGCTGGCGTTCTACCGCGAGGCGATCCACTGGCCGGTCGATATCGTCTACCTGGGCGAGACCGTGTGCAGCAAGCGTCGCGAACTGCGCACCGCCGACTGGCTGGCACTGGCCGAGGAACTGGCCGGCTCCGGCAAGCAGGTCGTGCTGTCCACGCTGGCGCTGATCGAGGCCGAGTCCGAACTGGGCGTGCTCGACCGGCAGGTCTCGCACGGCGGTTTCTGGATCGAGGCCAACGACCTGTCGGCGGTGCAGCTGTGCCGCGAGAAGGGCCGCCCGTTCGTGGCCGGGCCGTCGCTCAACGTCTACAACCACCGCGCGCTGGCGATGCTGGCCGAGGACGGCCTGCGCCGCTGGGTGCCGGGCGTGGAGCAGGGCCGCGCGCTGATCGGCGAACTGAAGGCGGCCTGCGTCGCCGAGGGTGGCGCGATGCCGGAGCTGGAAGTGACCGCATGGGGCCGGCTGCCGCTGTCGTATTCGGCGCGCTGCTTCACCGCGCGCGCGCTGGACGTGCCGAAGGACCAGTGCGGCTTCCGCTGCATCGACCATCCCGACGGCATGCCGCTGGCCACCCGCGAAGGGCGTCCGTTCCTGCGCATCAACGGCATTTCGGTGCAGGGCGAGGAAATCACCGATCTCGGCCCGGAACTGCCGGAGCTGCGCGCGCTGGGCGTGGACGTCCTGCGCCTGTACCCGCAGGCCGAGGGCATGGACGCGGTGGTGCGGCATTTCGACGCGGCGCGCGGCGACGCCGTGGCGCCGGCCCGCATCGGCCAGCGCAACGGCTACTGGCATGGCGAACCGGGCATGTGCATGACGGCGTGATGCGCCGCTCCCTGCGCATGGCGCGGGAAGCGGGCGGTGTGTGCGCTCAGTGCTGCTGCGCGTGCGCCTCGCGCGCGGCCTGCAGCAGCCGGCTGCCGCGTTGCAGGGCGATGCGCAGCGCCAGCGGTATCTCTTCCCAGGGCATGCGGTCGAGCAGGTTGCGCAGCAGCAGGCCCAGTTCGGTGTCGCCGGTCAGTTCCAGCCGGCGCTGGAAGAACAGCGTGTCGGCGTCCTCCTGCCGGCTGGCCAGCAGCAACAGATCGGTGGCGCTGCCGCGGATCGTGGCCTCGGCGGTGCCGTCGGCCGCCTGCAGGCGGCCATCGTCCAGCTCGATCACCCAGCGCAGGCCGAGATCGCGCACGTCGATGCCGATCCGGCGGCCTTCCACCGCTTCCAGGCTGCGCAGCACCGCCGGCGCGGAGATGGCGCGTCCAAGTACGCGGGGGACCAGCCGGGCATGCACGGAGGATGGCATCCGCGACAGCAGCGGGCGCCAATAGCGCGGCGGCGGCAGCCAGCGCAGCAGACGGGAGGCGAGGTCGGGCGGGGCGGGAAGGGACATGGCGATGCCTTCGGGAAAGGGCAGGGAAGCGGCTGGCGCGAGCTGGCGGCGGTGGGCCTGGGCGATCAGGATCTGCATCACCGGCACCACGCTGTCGTCCTCCAGGCCGCGACGGCGCGCACGCTGCCGCGCGCGTTCGAGCACGGCGCGCTCGCGCTCGGGGTCGTGCCGGCACAGGCCGGCGTGCGCCTTGGCGCGGCCGGCGAGGGCGGCCAGCCGCTGGCGCCCGGCGAACAGCTCCACCACGCCGTCGTCGACCCGGTCGATCGCATGGCGCGCGCAGGCCAGCACCAGCCGGTCGAGCCAGGCGTTCATGGCTGCCGGCCCCGGCGTGGGGCGGGCGTCGCGGTGGAATCGATGCGCATGGCGTTGTCCCTGGGGGAGAACCGCCATGCTAGGGCGCCGCCCGCGGGCGGCGATTGATGCAGGTCAAGCCGGCCCGGTTCCGTGGACCGGGGCGGCGCTCACTTCTGGTTGGGAACCTCGAAGCCCAGCCTGTCGACCTGCTCGGGGTGCTGCGGCACGCGCTTGAGCTTGTCGGTGTTGACCTCGTAGCGGTCGTGCAGGCGCTGCGCCAGCTGCCGGTACAGCGTGCCGTCCATGTCCGGCTCGCGCGCGAAGATCCAGGCCATCTCGCGGCCCGGGTAGCCGATCAGCGCCCAGGAATAGTCCGGCGCCACTTCCAGGATGCGCGAGTGGGTCGGCACCACCTTGTAGAACCAAGTGCGCCAGCGGCGGTTGCCGCTGTCCTCGTCGACCCGGGCGCGCAGGTCGATCTCCTCTTCCGGCGCATCGAAGCCGTCGCGGTACTGGTAGCGGATGGAGACCTTGTCGCCGCCGCGCAGGGTGTAGGTGTTGACGCTGGCGACGTGGCCGCGCTCGACGAAGTTGGGTACCCGCCCGATCACGTACCAGCGGCCCATGAAGCGCTCCAGGTCGACCGGGCCATCGGTATTGCCCTCCGAGGGCGGAGTGGACACCGGTGCCTGCGCGTGCGCGGCGGCCATCGGCAGTATCAGGCCCAACAGCAGGACGGAAACAAGCGGGAAGATCGGTCGCATTGCGGATGAGGATGCCGTGTGGATGTGACGGCAGCATGTTCGACGGCGGGCGATGGATGCGTCAATGGCAGTTCGCAGGCTGTGAGATGGCGCATCGGCAGCATCCGGTTCCTGACCCGCCACCGGAGACCGCCATGTCCAAGCCATCCCTCCCGTCATGCCGCCGCAACGAAGATGAAGCGCCCGATCCGCGCGTGCTGCGTTGCGTCAGGCAGGCCGCGTTCGCCGGGCTGGCGCTGGTGCTGGTGTGGCCGGCCATGCGCGGCAGCAATGCCTGGATCGGCTGGCTGCCGCTGTGGCTGCTGGGCATGCCGTTGAGCGCGTGGTGGGCGCTGTACCGGTTCCGCCTGCCGGCCGCCTGGCGCACGCGGCAGCGGGCGGCGAGCAGCCGGCAGCGGCCGCAGGCCCGGCGCCTGCGCCGCCCGCGACGCGCTGCGGCGGTGCGAACCGCCGCCTGACCTTCGACAGGGGAGGCGGTGCCCGGGCTGTGCTAGCGTTCGCGGCCTATGACCGCACGGAGCCCGCATGTCCCGACTCACTTCCGCCTGCCTCGCCGCCGGCCTGATTTCCGCAAGCCTGTCCGGAGCCGTCATGGCCGCCGATGAAGGCCAGGACAAGTACGCCTGGCTGGAGGACGTCACCGGCGACAAGCCGCTGGCCTGGGTGAAGGAGCAGAACGCCAAGGCCGAGGCCCGGCTGGCGCAGAGCCCGCAGTTCAAGCAGATGGAGGCCGGCATCCGCGCGGTGCTGGACTCGGACGCCAAGATTCCCGGCGTCGAGAAGATCGGCGACTACTACTACAACTTCTGGAAGGACAAGCAGCACGAGCGCGGCGTCTGGCGCCGCACCACGCTGGTCGAGTACCGCAAGGCCGAGCCGCTGTGGGAAACCGTGCTCGACCTGGACGCGCTGAACAAGGCCGAGGGCGAGAACTGGGTGTGGCACGGCGCCAACTGCCTGCGCCCGGAATACACGCGCTGCCTGATCGCGCTGTCGCGCGGCGGCGCCGACGCCGACGTCACCCGCGAGTTCGACCTGTCGAAGAAGGAATGGATCAAGGACGGCTTCTTCCGCCCCGAGGCCAAGGGCGGGCTGGGCTGGATCGACCGCGACAACGTGTTCGTCTACACCGATTTCGGCGATGGCTCGATGACCACGTCCGGCTACCCGCGCGTGGTCAAGCGCTGGCAGCGCGGCACGCCGATGGCGGCGGCCAGCACCGTCTATGAAGGCGTGCCGGAAGACATGTACATCGCCGCGGTGCACGACGACACGCCCGGCTTCGAGCGCAACTTCGTCAGCCGCACCATCGCCTTCTACAACAACGAGCTGTACCTGATCGACGATGCACAGGGATGTGCGAGTGGCGCGGGCGCAGGATGCGCAGGGACGCCCAAGCTGACCAAGGTCGACGCGCCGAACTCGGCCGAGAAGAACGTGCGCCGGCAGTGGCTGACGCTGGAGCTGCGCGAGCCGTGGACCGTGGGCGGCACCACCTACGCCGCCGGCTCGCTGCTGGCGACCCGGTTCGACGACTTCATGGCCGGCAAGCGCGAGTTCGACGTGCTGTTCGCGCCGACCGACACCACCTCGCTGGCCGGCGCGGTGTGGACGAAGAACCACGTCGTGCTGAACGTGCTGGACGACGTCAAGAATCGCCTGAGCGTGCTGACCCACGGCGATGCACAGGGATGCGCGGGTGACGCGAGCGCAGGATGCGCAGGAGCGTCCAAGGACGGCTGGACCCGCAGCGACTTCGTCGGCGCGCCGGCATTCGGCACGATCGGCGTGGGCGCGGTGGACGCCGACGAAAGCGATGCGGTGTGGATGACCGTCACCGACTACCTGACCTCGACCACGCTGGCCCTGGCCGAGATCGGGCAGCCGCCGGAGGTGCTCAAGACCATGCCGGCGTTCTTCGACGCCAGCGGCAAGGTGATCGAGCAGCACTTCGCCACCAGCAAGGACGGCACCCGCGTGCCGTACTTCGTGGTGCACGGCAAGGACATGAAGCTGGACGGCTCCAACCCGACCCTGCTGTACGGCTACGGCGGCTTCGAGATATCGCTGACCCCGTCCTATTCCGGCGGCATGGGCCGCGCGTGGCTGGACAAGGGCGGCGTGTACGTCGTGGCCAACATCCGCGGCGGCGGCGAGTACGGCCCGCGCTGGCACCAGGCGGCGCTGAAGCAGAACCGGCACAAGGCCTACGAGGATATGGCGGCGGTGGCGCAGGACCTGGTCGCGCGCAGGATCACCTCGGCCAGGCACCTGGGCGTGCAGGGCGGCAGCAACGGCGGCCTGCTCACCGGCAACATGCTCACCCAGTATCCCGAGCTGTTCGGCGCGGTGGTGGTGCAGGTGCCGTTGCTGGACATGAAGCGCTACAGCCACCTGCTGGCCGGCGCCTCGTGGATGGCCGAATACGGCAACCCGGACACGGCCGACTGGGAGTTCATCAAGACCTTCTCGCCGTACCACCTGTTCGACGCGGACAAGAACTACCCGCCGGTGCTGTTCACCACTTCCACCCGCGACGACCGCGTGCACCCGGGCCACGCCCGCAAGATGGCGGCGAAGATGATCGACGCCGGCAAGAACGTGACCTACTACGAGAACATCGAAGGCGGCCACGGCGGCGCGGCGAACAACGCCCAGGCCGCGCACATGTCGGCGCTGGCCTACAGCTTCCTGTGGGAGAAGCTGGGCGGCAAATGAAGCTGGGCGACAAATGATGCGGACGACGACGCCACCGTCAGGGTGGCGTCGTCGTAATCCGGCGCAAGTGCGCCGCATGTACTTGGTGGATGCCGCTGGTCGGGCGATCTGGCACGATGGATGTGCCGCTGCCGAAGTCCGATGCCATTTCGTGGTCCCCGTGAAAAATCGACGGGAGGTGTGTCGTGCCGATCAAGATGAAGCTGTCGCCATGGATCCTGTTGATTGCGGGAGGGGTTCTTCCTGCCGCGCATGCACAGGTTGCGGCTTCGCAGACAGGGGATCCCCTGTTGAATGTGCAGTGCAACGATGCGCTTTATCGGTTTCTTCCCGGAGAGGTCAACTATTGCCTGGCACGCAAGATGTGGGGCAAGGGGAACCACCGGCAAGCCGAAGAACTCTTGCTCCTGGCCGCCGGTTGGGGAAGCAAGCCGGCCCAATATGCCCTTGGCATTGCTTACTTCAACGGCGAGGGAGTCGCCAAGGACCGGCCGCTGGGACTGGCATGGCTGGCGCTGTCTACCGAGCGTGACAACCCGACGTACGCAGGCGTGCTGAGCGGTGCGTATGCCGCTGCGTCAGTCGAGGAGCGGGACAGGGCCGAGGCGCTTTATGCCAAGCTGCGGGAGCAGTACCGGGATGATGTCGCGGCAGTACGCGCCAAGAAGAGATACGACCGCGAGATCAGCGCCATGGCCGGCAATCCGGTATATCGCCCCAGGCTATGCATTGCCGGGCTCAATTCGGCCCCTATGGAAATGGACATGGAGCTCTTCGATCAGGGATGTCAGCCTGTGGAGCGTGTCGTCGAAACGCTCAACACGATGTCGGAGCACTATTTCGAGGGTTGGCGGAGCCGGGTGGATGTCGGCCCGTTACAGAAGGTCAGGGGTCCGGCGGCGCGCCCCAATGCCCCTGCATCCCCTGATGACGTCGATCCCTGAGCGTTGCCATGCTGCGCGACCACCCGCCATGCCGGATCGCACTCCTGTAGGCCGGGGCTACGCTCCCGGCGGCTGCGTGCACGAAGCGTCGGGGACGTAGCCCCGACCTGCGGTGCTGATGCAGGAAAAACGCCACCTCCGGGTGGCGTTTTTCTTCCTCCTTTGTGCACGGGCTTCATGCGCACGTGCAGGAGCGACGCGAGCCGCGACCGGGGCTTTACCCGGGCAGGTCG
>JAEWOJ010000066.1 GCA_023399815.1 Pseudomonadota bacterium
TTCGCCCCGTACCCTCACCCCAACCCCTCTCCCGGAGGGAGAGGGGCTTCAGATTGGAGCCGTTCCTTCTCCCGCTGGGAGAAGGTGCCCCGCAGGGGCGGATGAGGGGTGGGGCGAAGCCGCGTGCAGCCGTGCGGTGCGAGGCTTCGCCCATACCCTCACCCCAACCCCTCTCCCGGAGGGAGAGGGGTTTCAGTCCCAGGAGAGGGCTCCAGTCGGGAGCGGTCAGGGCGCGGTGACCTGCCGCATGCTGTCGAACGTGGTGTCGAACAGCCGCTGCACCGGTTGGCCCATGTCCCCGGACAGCAGCGCCAGCAGGAACAGGCCCAGCAGCAGCGAGACCGGCAGGCCCAACTGCATCGGGTGCAGCGCCGGCGCGGCGCGGGCCAGGGCGCCGAAGGCCAGGTTCACCGCCAGCATCGCCACGGTCAGCGGCAGCGCCAGCGCCAGGGCGCCGCGGAATACCTGCAGGACCAGCGTCGGCGCCAGCGAGGCCATCGCGTGCGGGTCGGGCAGCGCGGTGCCGATGGGCAGCGCCTTGTAGCTGTCCACCAGCAGCGAGATCAGCGCCAGGTGGCCGTTGCTGGTGAAGAACATCAGCCCGAACAGCAGGTAGAACCATTGCCCGACCACGCCGGAATGCCCGCCACGCAGCGGGTCGCTCATCTGCGCGAAGGCCAGGCCGGTGCCCTGGGCGACCATCTCGCCGGCCATCGCCCCGGCCTCGAAGATCAGCCGCAGCAGGAAGCCGATGGAAATGCCGATCGCCAGTTCGCGGGCGACGCTCAGCACCGTGGCCGCGTCGAAGCCGTTCCAGACCGGCACCGGCGGCAGCACCGGCGCCAGCGCCACCGACAGGGCGATGGCGATCATCGCCCGCACCCGCGCCGGCACCGCGCGGCTGCCGACCATGGGCATGGCGGTCAGCATCGCGCCGATGCGCAGCATGACCCACAGCGTGTTGCCGATGAGGGCGAAGGCCTGCTGGCCGTCGATGACCATCCGGGTGATGGAATCCACGGTGCGGGCCTAGCCGATCAGGTGCGGGATGCGCTGGAACAGCAGGGTGGTGAATTCCACCAGGTGGCCGAGCAGCAGGCTGCCCAGCGCGAACAGGCCGGCGGTCAGGGCCGCCGCCTTGGCGATGAAGGCGATGGTCGGTTCGTTGAGCTGGGTGGCGGCCTGGATGATGCCGATCACCACGCCGACCACCAGCACGATGACCAGCAGGGGACCGGCGATCCACAGGGTGGCGACCAGGCCGCCGCGCAGTTCGGTAAGGGCTAGTTCGGGACTCATGGGAAAGGCCGGGAACGGGGAAGGGGGAACGGGGAATGGAAGATGGCTTGCTGACGGGAGAAAGGGCGGAAAAGGGGAACCCACACATTCCCTGCTCCCCGTTCCCTGTTCCCTGCTTCAAACCGCATTGAAGCTCGCCGCCAGCGTGCCGACCACCAGCACCCAGCCGTCCACCAGCACGAACAGCAGGATCTTGAACGGCGCCGAGATCAGCATCGGCGAGAGCATCATCATGCCCATCGACATCAGCACGCTGGACACCACCAGGTCGATGATCACGAACGGGATGAAGATCAGGAAGCCGATCTCGAAGGCGGTCTTCAGCTCGCTGGTCACGAACGACGCCACCAGCACCGGGAACGGGATCGCGTCCGGCCCGGCGTAGGGCCCCTGGCCGGCCAGGCCGGCGAAGGTCATCAGGTCGGTCTCGCGCACCTGCGCCAGCATGAAGGCGCGCAGCGGCTGGGTGGTCAGCGTCCACGCGGTCTGGAAGTCGATCTGTCCATCCAGGTAGGGGGCCATGCCGGTGGACCAGGCCTTGTCCCACACCGGCATCATGATCATCGCGGTCAGGAACAGGGCCAGGCCGATCAGCACCTGGTTGGACGGCGTCTGCCCGGTGCCCATCGCCTGGCGCAGCAGGCCGAGCACGATGATGATGCGGGTGAAGGCGGTCAGCACCAGCAGCATCGACGGCAGCAGGGTGATCGCCGTCATCAGCAGCAGGGTCTGCAGCGGCAGGCTCACCGGCTGGCCGCCGATGCGGCCGACGTTGACGTCGGGCAGGGTCGGCATCTGCGGCGCCGCGGGGGTCGCCCAGGCGAACAGCGGCAGGGCCAGCATGGCCAGCAGGATCAGCAGCTGCCAGCAGAGGCGTGGATTGAAGCGGTGGACCGGCATGGTCAGGCGTCCTTGCGCAGCTTCTGTTGCAGCAGCTGCGCGAAATTCGGGAGGTGTTTGAGGTTGGGCAGCGACGGCGGCGGCGCCTGCGGCAACGGTTCCGGCAGCTGGTGCAGGGTGCTGATGCCGCCGGCGGTGACGCCGAGCAGCAGCTGCTGGCCGTTGACCTCGACCACCACCACGCGCTCCTTGGCGCCGACGTTGAGGCTGGCGACGACCTTCAGGCCCTCGGCCTGGCGGAAACTGCTGCCGGGCAGCCGCTTGAGCAGCCAGCCCAGACCGACGATCAGCGCCAGCACCATCAGCAGGGCCATCACCGCGCCGAACATGCCCGGCGTCGCGGGCGCGTGCTGCCCGACCGGCGCGGCTTTCGCCGCGACGGCGACGGCGGCGGGCAGCAGCAGGTTCAACGCAGTCTCCGGATGCGCTCGCTGGGGCTGACCACGTCGGTCAGGCGCACGCCGAAGCGGTCGTTGATGACCACCACCTCGCCATGCGCGATCAGCGTGCCGTTGACGAACACGTCCAGCGACTCGCCGGCGCCGCGTTCCAGCTCCACCACCGAGCCCTGGTTGAGCTGCAGCAGGTTGCGGATCGGCACGCGGGCGCGGCCGACTTCCAGGGCCAGCGTCACCGGCACGTCCAGGATCACGTCCAGGTTGAGGTCGGCGTTGTCGTCGCCCTCGGCCTGCAGGGTGGCGAACTGCGCCGGTGCGGCGACGGACGCGGCGGGGGTCTCGTTGGGATCGTTCTCAGTCATTGGAGTCTTCCTGGGACGCGGACGGGCGCGGCTGCCGGCCCGGCGGATGGGTTGCGGTGATCTTGATGGCGTTGCGGTCGTGGGCGACGCCGAATTCGCCGGTGAACACCGGGATGCCTTCGACGCACAGCGGCACTTCCTTCAGCATGTCGATGGGCAGGATGTCGCCGATCTTCAGGCGGGTGAGCTCGCGCAGGCTCATGCGGCGGCGCGCGATCACGCTGGACAGTTCCACCTCGGCGGTATCCAGCTGCTCGCGCAGCATGATCGCCCAGCTCTCGTCGCGGTCGTTGCGGTCGCTCTGGATGCCGGCGTCGAGCAGTTCGCGGATCGGCTCCAGCATCGAATAGGGCAGGGTGATGTGGATGTCGCCGCCGCCGCTCTCCAGCTCGACGTGGAAACGGCACACCACCACGTACTCGCGCGGGCTGACGATGTTGGCGAAGTGCGGATTGATCTCGGAATTGATGTAGTCGAAATCGACGTTCATCACCGGGCTCCAGGCCTCGCGCAGGTCGACGAAGGCCTGCTTGAGCATCAGCTGGATCACGCGCATCTCGGTGGCGGTGAACTCTCGGCCCTCGATGCGGGTGTGGTAGCGCCCGTCGCCGCCGAAGAAGTTGTCCACCACCGCGAACACCAGGGTCGGCTCGAACACGATCAGGCCGGTGCCGCGCAGCGGCTTGAAGCGGACCAGGTTGAGGTTGGTGGGCACGTACAGCGAGTGCAGGTAGTCGCCGAACTTGATCAGCTCGATGCCGCGCACCGAGATCTCGGCCGAGCGCCGGATCAGGTTGAACAGGCCGATGCGCCACAGGCGGACGAAGCGCTCGTTGACCATCTCCAGGGTGGGCATGCGCCCGCGGATGATCCGGTCCTGGCTGGCGAAGTCGTAAGGACGCGCCTCACTCGACGGCGGTTCGGGCTCGATGGTGTCCACCGCGCCAGAATCGACGCCGTGCAGCAGGGCGTCGATCTCATCCTGGGACAGCAGGTCGTTGATGCTCATCGACGTCGCCTTACTGGGTGACGAAACTGGTGAACAGCAGGTCGTCGGCGGTCTTCTTGCCGGTCTCGGCCGTCATCAGCTTCTGCACTTCGGCCAGCGCCGACGCCTGCAGGCGCTCCTTGCCGGCACGGTCGGCGATCTGGTCCGGCTCGACCTGGGAGAACAGCATCAGCAGTTTGGCGCGGATCGCCGGGGCGTGGGTCTGCAGGGCCTGCAGCGCCTCCGGGTCGCGGGTCATCAGCTGCACTTCCACCTGCAGGTAGCGCGGGCCATCGATCGGGCCGTTGAGATTGACCACGAAGGCCGGGTCGAGCGCGAAATACTGGGCCGGTGCCGGCGTCGCCGCGGCGGGCTTGGGCTTTGCCTTGGCCGTCGCGGCGTCGGCGTGGCCCTGGGTGAAATACCAGACCGCGCCACCGGCGGCGCCGGCGGCGATCACGGCGATCAGGACGGTCGCCAGCAGCGAACGACGCGGCTTGCCGGCCGCCTCCTTGTCCTTGGGGGTCTCTGGCTTGCGGGATTTGTCGGCGGCGGCTGCCACGTTGTGCTCCTCAGGGTTGCTGTCCCTGAATATGCAATACGCGTGCCGTAGTGTGGGTCAAGAGCGGCGACGGGAAGTTGACGAGCCGCGGGGCCCCACGAGGGCGTCATCGGCCAGGTCCTGGCCGGGCGTTGCCCGGCGCCATGGACGTTCCCGTCTTGGTGGGACAGAGGATGGCAACCGTCCCCGCAGGAGCGGGTTGCCCGCGATCTGTTCCCGGCCCGCCGCGGTGCGGGGCATTGCCGGCAGGGCCATCGCCGGGCATCGCCCGGCGCGGCGGCGGTCAGGCGTAGGCGTCGAGCAGGCCGCGCAGCTGGAGCTGGCGGACGTCGGTGGTCGCCGGCGCGGCGGCGTTGCCGGCCTCGGCATCGCCACCACCCGCGGCGGCGGCCTGGGCGCCGCCGTCGGAGGCGCGCGGGTCGGGCTGCTGGTGGCCGACGTCGGCATGCGCCAGCTCCAGGCCCTGTTCGCCCAGCATCTCGCGCAGCTTGGGCAGGCTGCTTTCCAGCGCGTGGCGGACGTCGGCGTGGGCGCTGGAGAAGGTCGCGTGGACGCGGTCGCCTTCCAGCTGCAGCTTCACCTCCACCGGCCCCAGCTCGTTCGGGGTGACGCGGATGTGCGCATGGCCGATCTTCTGGTCGGCCAGCCAGCCGACGCGCGCGCCGATGGCTTCGTCGAAATCAGGGGCCTGCATGTCGGCCGGCGCGGACAGTTCCGCCGGGAACGGCGTCGTCGGCCGCAGGTCGGCGGTGGCCGCCAGGGTGTGCAGCAGCGGACCGAACAGGGCGGTGGCGGCGGTCGAGGGATCGGGCGCGGCCATGAGGGTTTCCGCGCCGGACCGGGCCATGGCCTGCGGGCTTTCCATCCTGGCCAGCTGCGCCATGGCGTCGAGCGCCGCTTCTTCCGCGGCGACCGGCGCCGGCTGTGCGATGGCGGGGGCCGGCGGCAGGGCGGCGGGCAGGGGTGCCGCCGGGCCGGCCTGGTCGCCGGCCGCATTGGCCGCCAGCGCCATGCGCGGG
>JAEWOJ010000164.1 GCA_023399815.1 Pseudomonadota bacterium
GGCAACTGCGATGACAACGATCCCCGAGGCTGCCGGCCAGCGGCCGGCACTACCCCGCTTGCGGTGGGCGACAGCCAACGAAAAAGGGCGGAGATCGCTCCCCGTCCCTCTCGCCACCATCTGCACGAAACCGGTCAGCCGCGGCGCGCGCAATACACGGCATGCGCCGGCAGCACCAGTTCTCCGCCCTCGGCATGGCCCGCCACCGGACCCGGCACGTCCAGCGCCTGCCACGCGCCTGCCGGCAACGCATGGCGCACCGTTGCCGCGGACAGGTTGAACGCCAGCAGCAGGGTCTCGCCGTCCAGCGCGCGCTCGAACACCAGCACAGGCTCGGCGCTGTCGAGGAAACGGATCGCGCCGCCCACCAGCGTCGGCTGCGCATGGCGCCATGCCAGGAACACGCGGAAAGCGTTGAGCACCGAATCCGGATCGGCTTCCTGCGCCTTCACCGCCAGCGCGCGATGCTCGGCCGGGATCGGCAGCCACGGACTGCCGCTGCTGAAGCCGGCCAGTTCGTCGCCGGTCCACGGCATCGGCGTGCGGCAACCGTCGCGGCCCTTGAAGTTCGGCCAGAAGGTGATGCCGTAGGGATCCTGCAGAGCCTCGAACGGCACGTCGGCCTCGCCCAGGCCCAGCTCCTCGCCCTGGTAGAGGCAGACCGAACCGCGCAGCGAGCACACCAGCGCGACCAGCATCTTCGCCATCGCCGGATCGGCCGGCACGCCGCCCCAGCGCGTCACCGCGCGCTGCACGTCGTGGTTGGACACCGCCCAGCACGGCCAGCCGTCGCGCATCGTCGCTTCCAGCGTCTCGACTGTGGTGCGGATGTAGCCGGCGCTGTAGTCGTCCACCAGCAGCTCGAAGCTGTAGCCCATGTGCAGGCGTCCCGGCGCGGTGTACTCGGCGGTGGTCGCCAGCGAATCCTCGGAGGAGATCTCGCCCAGCGTCACCGCGCCCGGGTACTGGTCCAGCAGCACGCGCAGGCGTTCGAGGAAGCCGACGTTCTCCGGCCGGGTGTTGTTGTAGTAGTGGTACTGGAACGCATACGGGTTGTCCGGGCTGAAGCCGCGCCCGATGCGCTCGCGCTCCGGCTTGGCCGGGTTGTCGCGCAGCTGCGCGTCGTGGAAGCAGAAGTTGATCGAATCCAGGCGGAAGCCGTCGACGCCGCGGTCCAGCCAGAACTTCACGTAGTCCAGCGTGGCCTGCTGCACCGCCGGGTTGTGGAAGTTCAGGTCCGGCTGCGAGGACAGGAAGTTGTGCAGGTAGTACTGGCGCCGGCGCGGCTCCCACTTCCAGGCCACGCCGCCGAAGATCGACAGCCAGTTGTTGGGCGGCGTGCCGTCCTCGCGCGCATCGGCCCATACGTACCAGTCGGCCTTGGGGTTGTCGCGGCTCTCGCGGCTTTCCTTGAACCAGGCGTGGTCCACCGAGGTATGGCTGAACACCTGGTCGATCATCACCTTCAGGCCCAGCGCATGCGCCCTGGCCAGCAGGCGGTCGAAGTCGTCCAGCGTGCCGAACAGCGGATCGACGTCGCGCTGGTCGGCGATGTCGTAGCCGAAGTCGGCCATCGGCGACCGGAAGAACGGCGACACCCAGATCGCATCCACGCCCAGCGAGGCGACGTAGTCGAGCCGGTCGATGATGCCCGGCAGGTCGCCGACGCCATCGCCGTCGGTGTCCAGGAAGCTGCGCGGGTAGATCTGGTAGATGACGGCGCCCCGCCACCAGGGAGTGTTCGACATCGAGCGCCCCTCCGGGCTGTGCGTGCCCGCTGCGCGGGGCATGGATGAACCTCGCCAGCTTAGCGGCGGCACCGGACCCATGGAGCGCTGTGCATACGTATTCACGGCCTGGCGCGGCGCCCGCGGAGCGCGCGCCCGCCCATCGGCGGCACCGCCTATAATTCCCCCACGCCCCCAGACGCCATCGCATGAGCATCGCCGAAGACCTCCGCCCCGCGCTGGGCCTGCCCGCCATCCAGACCCTCGCCGCCCCGGACATGGCCGCCGTCGATGCCCTGATCCGCCATCGCCTGTCCTCCGACGTGGTGCTGATCAACCAGATCGCCGACCACATCATCTCCGCCGGCGGCAAGCGCCTGCGGCCGATGCTGGTGATGCTGGCCGGCCATGCCGCCGGCGGCGGCGGCGCCGAGCACCACCAGCTGGCGGCGATCATCGAGTTCATCCACACCTCCACCCTGCTGCACGACGACGTGGTGGACGAATCGGACCTGCGCCGCGGCCGCAGCACCGCCAACGCGCTGTGGGGCAATGCACCGAGCGTGCTGGTCGGCGACTTCCTGTATTCGCGCAGCTTCCAGCTGATGGTGGAACTGGACCGGATGGAGGTCATGCAGATCCTCGCCGACACCACCAACCGCATCGCCGAGGGCGAAGTGCTGCAGCTGCTGCACGTCCACAACCCGGACACCGACGAGGCCGCCTACCTGCGCGTGATCGAGCGCAAGACCGCGGTGCTGTTCGCCGCCGGCACCCGCCTGGGCGCGCTGGCCAGCGGCGCCGGCGACGCCGTGCAGCGGCAGCTGTACGACTACGGCATGGCGCTGGGCTACGCCTTCCAGATCGCCGACGACGTGCTGGACTACTCGGCCAACGCCGAGGAACTGGGCAAGAACCTGGGCGACGACCTGGCCGAAGGCAAGGCCACGCTGCCGCTGATCCACGCCATGGCGCACTCGGACGACGCCGTGCGCGAGCGCCTGCGCGGGATCGTGCAGAACGGCGATGCCGATGCGATGCCGGAAGTGCTGGCCGCCATCCACGCCAGCGGCGGGCTGGACTACAGCCGCCAGCGCGCGATGGAATACGCCGACGCCGCCGAGCGCGCGCTGGACGGCCTGCCCGAGAGCGAGGCAGTCGCCGCCCTGCGAGGCCTGGCGCGCTACGCGGTCGAACGCAGCCACTGAACCCGGTGCCGGCCCCGCGCTTCAGCGATGCGGGGCGCGCCGTGCTGCTGGCGGTGAAAGGCGTCGGCGCCACCGTGGTGGCGCGGCTGGAACAGCTGGGTTTCCATTCCCTGCGCCAACTGGCGCAGGCCGAGCCCGGCGACATCGTCAGCCAGGCCGCGGCGATGCTGGGCAGCACCTGCTGGCGCAACAGCCCGCAGGCACGGGCCGCGATCAGCGGCGCGATCGCGGCAGCCCGTAGCCACGCTGCCATCCTGTAGGAGCAACTGTAGGAGCGACGCCAGTCGCGAGGGCTTTGCCGGGAAAGCCCCATCGCGACTGGCGTCGCTCCTACAGGCGCTCCTGTGCACAGTCGCTCCTACGGGCAATCGCTCCTACGAAGATCGTGGCGCTCAGTCGCCGAGCCGTTCCTCGAGGAAGTTGTCCATCATCTTCAAGGCGCGCCTGGCCGCACGCGGGTCGTACACGCAGCCCGGCGGGCTGTTGGCGTCGGACTCGGCGAAGCAGTGCACCGCACCGCTGAAGTTGACGAACTGCCAGTCGGCGCCGGCCGCATCCATCTCCCTGCCGAAACCTGCGATGTCCTCGGCGGTCACGCCCTGGTCGGCGGCGCCGTTGAGCACCAGCATCGGCACCCTGGCGCTGTGCGCCGCCGCCGGAGCCGGCGACGCCAGGCCGCCGTGCAGGCTCACCACGCCGGCCAGCGGCAGGCCCGCGCGCGCCATTTCCAGCACGGTGCTGCCGCCGAAGCAGAAGCCGACCGCGGCGATGCGCGATGCGTCCAGCGGCGCCTTGCCGGCCTGCGCCTTCAACGCTTCGAGCGCGGCCTGGGCCCGCGCACGCAGGCGGGCACGGTCCTTGAGCAGCGGCTGCGCCGCGGCGGCGGCTTCGGCGTTGTCCTTCGGCCGCACGGCGCTGCCGTAGACGTCGGCCACCAGCACCACGTAGTCGTCGCCGGCGATGCGGCCGGCCTTCTCGATCGCCGAAGCATTCACGCCACGCCAGTTCGGCACCATCACTACGCCCGGCCGGTGCGCATCGCCCTGGTCGTCGTAGACCAGCACGCCGCTGTAGCGGGCGCCATCCAGCTGCCATTCCACCGGCGTCTGCTGCAGCTTCGCCATCGCCGGCATCGCCGCGGACACGCACAGCGCCAGCACCGCCAGTTGCCATTTCCGCATCGCACGCATGGGACCACTCCGGTTGGGGAATGACGCGAGTCTATGCCGCATGCGGCATGAAGGGGATGACGCCCATGGGGGCAGGGTTGCCCCGCGCGACGCTTCACCGGGGTGCCATCGTGCGCGGCAAGCCCCGCACCTATGGTCTCCGACATGGGACGTGCAGACAGGTCGGGGCTGCGCCCCCGACGCTCCGCGTGCTCGACCATCGAGTGTGCAATCCCGCCCTACGTTTCCGGTAATGCGCCGTGCGGGGCAAGCCTCCCTACCGCACTCGGCCCGCGCCGTCAGGCGATGCCCAGTCCCGGGATCGCGCTGATGCTGTCCGGGTCGAAGCCGGCCAGTTCGGCGAAATGGCGGCCGCGCGCGACGTAGTCGCGGTAGGCGCCGAAACTAGGCGCGCCCGGCGACAGCAGCACCACGCCGCCTTGCGTGCCGAGCGCGGCGCGCGCCAGCTGCACCGCCTGCGGCAGGTCGGCGGCGGCATGCAGGCCGAAACGGCCGGCGTCGGCCAACGGTTTCAGCAACTCGTGAATGCGGGGGCCGTTGGCGCCCATCGTCACGATCTCCACCGGTGCGTTGTCGCGCATGCGGTCGGCGAAATCGTGCCAGTCCAGGCCGCGGTCATGGCCGCCGACCAGCAGCGCGATGCGCTGCCCGGCGAAGCAGTCCAGCGCCGCCAGCGTGGCGTGCGGGGTGGTGCTGATCGAGTCGTTGATCCAGCGCAGGCCGT
This sequence comes from Pseudomonadota bacterium, assembly GCA_023399815.1. Lineage (GTDB taxonomy): Bacteria > Pseudomonadota > Gammaproteobacteria > Xanthomonadales > Xanthomonadaceae > Stenotrophomonas. The sequence continues at coordinate 4,850 of JAEWOJ010000164.1, forward strand.
CGCGCTCGCCCAGCAGCTGCAGGCGGTTGGGCAGCGGGCGGAAGCTGCGTACCGCCGGCGCCAGCGCCACCGCGTCCAGCCCCAGCGCTTCCAGCGCCGCCAGCACCGCGCACAGGTTGCCGCGGTTGTGGCGGCCCGGCAGCGGCGTGTCCGAGGTGTCGAACACCGCCCGCGTACCGCGATGCACCACCTCGCCGACCATGTGCCAGCCCTCGGGCTGGTTGAACCAGACGATCCCGCTGTGCGGCAGCTGCAACGCGCGCAGATGCTCGTCGGCGGCATTGAGCACCGCCACGCGCGGATGGCCTTCAGTCACCAGCGCCAGCTTGTCGTCGATATAGCGCTGCTCGCTGCCGTGCCAGTCCAGGTGTTCGGGAAAGAGATTCAGCACGATGGCCACCTCCGGCCGCGCGCCGCTGCGCGCGACCTCGCCGGTCTGGTAGCTGGACAGCTCCACCGCCCAGTATTCCGGCGCCGGCTGCGGATCCAGGACTTCCAGCAGCGGCAGGCCGATGTTGCCGGCCAGGCCGGTGCGGTGCCCGGCCGCGCGCAGCAGGTGCGCCAGCAGCGAGGTGGTCGTGCTCTTGCCCTTGGTGCCGGTCACGCACACGGTGCCGGGCAGCGCATGCTCGCTGAACCACAGCGAGGTGCCGCCGATGAACTGCGTGCCCTGCGCCAGCGCCTGCTGCGCTTCGGGCCGGTACGGGCTGATGCCCGGCGATTTCACCACCACGTCGAAGCGCGACAGCGCCGCGCCGGTCGCGTCGGTTTCCACCTGCAGCGCGCCGCCGGTTTCGGCACGCGCGCCGTCGGCCTCGGCGTCGGGGCAGAACAGCGTCAGCGGCAGGCCGGGCAGGCGCCCGCGCAGCGCGTGGAAGGCGGCGCGGCCTTCGCGGCCCCAGCCCCACAGCGCGACGCGCTTGCCCTCAAGCTGCGAAATTCGCACGCAGGCGCTCCCACAGGGCGGTCGGGATGCGGTGTTCGCCGTCGATGACCAGCAGCGGCTCGACCCGCAGTTCGTCCGCCGACAGGGTCGGCTGGATCAGGCTGGCGAAGCGCCTGACCAGCGCGTCCTCCTTCCATTCCGGGCGCGCCGCCAGCGTGGCCAACGCCGCGCGCGACTCCCTGCCCTCGCCCACGCACTCGAACGGCTTGTGGTCCTGGAATTCCAGCAGCGCGTCGAAGCCGCCGGCCTGTTCGCCGTCGTCCAGCAGGTTGCGGCCGAAGATCCGCACCAGCCGGGTCTTGGGCATGAACGGCGCCAGCGCCAGGAACACGAAGTGGCACTTCGGGCAGACGCCGCACCAGCGGTTCACCGGGCGCTCGCCGAGGATGTGGAAATTGCGGTTGCAGCTGGAGAAATGCGCGTCGTAGTAGTCGGTTTTCGCGAACTGCCGCGCCACCGCCAGTTCCGACAGCGGTCGCAGCAGCGAGTAGTAGTGCAGGTCCGCGGCGATGTGCCGCTGCACGTACTCGCCGAACGCCTGCTCGAACGCCCAGCCCTTGGACCACTGGTGGTTGACCTCGCCGGTGCCGGCGATCTGGCTGCCGTAGCTGGCCGAGCGTTCGTTGGAGAACACCACCTGGTCCACGCCCTGCACCAGCGCCGCCAGCACCATGATCGCCGAGTTCACCGCGGTCACCGGGATGTGGCCGTTCCAGGCGCCCTGCCGGTTCAGTTCGAACAGCTCCGGCGCCAGCGTGCGGCCGATGTTGAGCATCGGCAGGCCGGTGCGCTCGGCGCAGGCGCGGATCAACTGCGAGCCGCCGATCCAGGTGACGGTCTCGGCGACGCCGGCGTGGCGCAGCGCCTCGATGCTGACCAGCGAATCCTTGCCGCCGCCGATGGCGACCAGGGCGTGTTCGCGCAGGCCGAGCGCGGGGGCTTCCGAGCCCCTCTCCCCTCGGGAGCGGGGTTGGGGTGAGGGCACGGACGCCTCGCCCTCACCCCCGGCCCCTCTCCCGGAGGGAGAGGGGAGGACAAACCTCCCGCGCAGGTTCAACCCATTGCGATAGGCGAACTCGCCCAGGCCGTTGAGGTAGATCGTTTCCACCAGCGCTGCGGTATCGGCGTCGATGGCGTAGCTGTCGATGGACACCTGCGTCGGCACCGCCGCCTTGTAGTAGCTCACGCCGGCGATCAGGTGCAGCAGCTGCAGGGCGCGCTGCACCGCCGCCGCGCGCTCGCCTTCCAGCTGGAACGGCGCGCCCGGCACGGTCACGGTCTCGGTCATCTCCGGACCGTCGTCGAAGGCGTATACCAGCCGCGCCACGCCGGTGTCCGCGGCGAAGTCGCAGCGGACGAAACGGAAGCGGGAAACCTGGTCTTTGTCGAAAGCTGTCATGGCGTATCCGGAATCAAGCGGGTCGCGGCGCGCGGCGGGGTATTGGCGCGACGGAACGAAGGGGTGTGCGGGGCATGGGCGTCAGGGCGCATCGTCGATCACGTCCTCGCGCGGCAGGGCGCGGTGGTTGTAGTGGCTGGCCATGCTGAAACCGTAGGCGCCGGCGTCGGCGATCAGCATCACGTCGTCCGGCACGGTCGTGGACGGCAGCTTCACCCGCTGCGCGAACACATCGCTGGATTCGCAGATCGGCCCGACCACGCTGAAATCGACGTCGCGCGCGTCGTCCAGCCGCGACAGGTTGGCGATGTCGTGCCAGGCGTCGTACAGCGCCGGGCGCAGCAGCGCGTTCATGCCGGCATCCAGGCCGATGCGGCGCACGCCGTCCTTCTCCACCACCTGGGTGGCGTGGGCCAGCAGCACGCCGGCCTCGGCGACCAGGAAGCGGCCCGGCTCGACCGCCAGCTGGAACGCCGGGTGCACCGCCTTGATCTCGGCCAGGCCAGCGGCCCAGGCGTCGAGGTCGAACGGCTCGTCGTCGTCGCTGTACGGCACCGGCAGGCCGCCGCCGATGTCGAGGATCTCCACGCTGCCGATGCGGCGCGCGAAGCCGGCCAGCTCGTCGACCATCTGCTGCCAGTGGCCGCTGTTCTCCACGCCGCTGCCCAGGTGCGCGTGGATGCCGGTGATGCGCACGCCAATGCCGCGCGCCGCGTCGAGGAATTCGTCCACGCGCTGCGCCGACAGGCCGAACTTGGCCTCCTTGCCGCCGGTGTTGACCTTCCTGTGATGGCCGTCACCGTGGCCCAGGTCGATGCGCAGCCACAGCGCGCGGTCGCGGAATACCTCCGGCCAGCGCCGCAGCAGTTCGACGTTGTCGACGGTGACGTTGACGCCGCGCGCCAGCGCCGCCGCGTACTCGCCGACCGGCGCGAAGCTGGGGGTGAACAGCACGCGCGAAGACGACAGTTCCGGCAGCGCGGCGAACACGTGCTCGACCTCACCCAGCGACACGCATTCCAGGCCGAAGCCCTCCTCCACCAGCGCGCGCAGGATGGCCGGGTGCGGGTTGGCCTTGATCGCGTAGTAGCGGCGGTCCAGCGCCGCCACCGCCTTCAGCTGGCGCGCGCGCTCGCGCACCGTCGGCAGGTGGTAGACGTAGCGCGGCGTGCCCTGCGCGGCCAGCGCCAGCAGCTGCCGGCGCTGCTGCGGCGCGCGCCACCACGGCGTCGCGCGCGGGCGCACGCGGCCGATGATCTCGCGCCAGCGCGGGCCGAACACCTGTTCCTCGTAGACCGGCATGGCGCCGCTGTCGATCAGTTCGTCGTGCAGGATCGGCAGCAGGCCGTCGGCGTCGGCCTCGTCGATCACGAAGGTCAGGTTCAGGTCGTTGGACGACTGCGAGATCATGTGCACGCGCTCCTTGCCGAACGTGGCCCACACGTCCGAGAGCTTGTACAGCAGCGAGCGCATGCCGCGCCCGACCAGGGTGATGGCCGCGCACGGCACGATCACCTTGACCCGGCAGATTTCCGAAAGATCGGCCGACAGCGCGGCCAGCACGTCGGTGCTGACCAGGTTCTCGGACGGATCGAGCGAGACGGTGACGTTGGTCTCGGCCGAACCGATCAGGTCCACCGACAGGCCGTGCTTCTTGAACAACGCGAACACGTCGGCGAGGAAGCCGACCTGCTGCCACATGCCGATGCCTTCCATCGACACCAGCACGATGCCGTTGCGGCGGCTGATCGCCTTGACCCCGGGCACCGGCTCGGCGCTGCCGTCGATGCTGGTGCCGGGCATGTGCGGGCGCTCGGTGTCGAGGATCGCCATCGGCACGCCGGCGTCGCGGCACGGCTTGATCGAGCGCGGGTGCAGCACCTTGGCGCCGGTGGTGGCGATTTCCTGCGCCTCGTAATAGTCCAGCCGGGTGAGCAGGCGCGCGTCGGGCACGTCCTTCGGGTTGGCGCTGAACATGCCCGGCACGTCGGTCCAGATTTCCACGCGGCTGGCGCGCAGCAGCGCGCCGAAATACGCGGCCGAGGTATCCGAGCCGCCGCGGCCGAGGATCGCCGTGCCGCCGTCGCCGTGGCGGGCGATGAAGCCCTGGGTGATCAGCATGTGCGTGGGCTGGGCGTCGAAGCGCGGCTTGAAGCCGGCCTCGCCCTGCCATTGGCAGTTCACCGACAGGCGCTGCGACCAGGCGGTCTGGTTCGGCGCCGGCGGCAGGGCGTCCAGCCAGTCGCGCGCATCCATCCAGCCGAAATCCAGGCCGTTGCCGCGCAGGTAGGCCGCGCCGATGGTGGAGGACAGCAGTTCGCCCTGGCCCAGCACCTCGGCCTGCCAGTCCAGCGGACGGAAGGCCGCGCGCGGATCGTCCAGCAGCGCCCGCAACGCCGCCAGCCGCTCGGCCAGCACCTCCTCGTCCAGTTCCAGCTCGGCGAGGAAGGCGTTGTGGCGCGCGACCAGCGCGGCGACGCGCGCGCGGCTGTCGGCGGCGCCATCGGCGATGGCGGTCAGTTCATTGGTCACTCCCGACAGCGCGGACACCACCACCAGCACCCGGCCGCCGGTCTCGTCCGCACGTTTTTTCGCCAGTTCCCCGATCGTGTTCCAACGATGACGACGCGACACCGAGGTGCCACCGAACTTGAGGACGATCCAGCGATCGACGAGGGGGGAAACGGACATTGGCGTGGGGGTTCACGAGGGGAGAAAGACCCGACGGGCGGGCGGAACCGCCGATTCTATAGCCATGCCCTCCCCCGCGGCGGCGCGGATCGCGGGCGACGGCATTGCACCGCCGGCACCTTCGCTCCCGGAAACGCGGCGCTTCCGGGCGCCCACGCTCGCGATGAGATCGCACTGGGCCTATGCTGGCCCGCCCCGTTTCTCCCGCCGCCATGACCGCACGCCGTTTTCTGCAACTGGACGTCTTCGCCGCCCGCCCCGGCGCCGGCAACCCACTGGCCGTCGTGACCGATGCCGACGGTCTGGACGATGCCGCCATGCAGGCCATCGCCGCCTGGCTGAACCTGTCCGAGACCGTGTTCTTCCTCGCGCCCGACGCGGGCGCGGACTACCGCATCCGCATCTTCACCCCGAAGATGGAACTGCCCTTCGCCGGCCACCCCAGCGTCGGCGCGGCCGGGGCCGCGGGGGGACTGGGGCTGGCCACGCCCGACGCCGAGGGCCGGCTGGTCCAGCAGTGCGCCGCCGGCCTGCTGCCGGTGCGCGTGCAGGGCGGCGGCCGTTTCCGCCTGCTGCACGTGCGCAGCCCGCAGGCCGTGCGCCGCGACATCGCCGTACCGGAACTGCCGCCGGGCCTCGCCGCGCTGGCGCATCCGGCCTCGGAACCGGCGCTGTGGAACAACGGCCCGGACTGGTGGCTGCTGGAAGCGGGCGATGAAACCGCGCTGCGCCGCTACACGCCGGAACTGGCCGCCATCGCCGCCCTGCCAGGCAACGGCAAGCTCGCCGTGTTCGCCCACGCCGCGCGGCCCGATGTCGGCTACCAGTACGCGGTGCGCGCCTTCGCCCCGGGCGTGGGCATCGACGAGGACCCGGTGACCGGCAGCGCCAACGCGCTGGTCGCCGCCCACCTGCTGGCGCAGGGCCGGCTCGCGCCGGGACAGCAGTACCGCGCCAGCCAGGGCCGCGAGCGCGGCCGCAACGGCGAGGTCCACGTGCAGGTGGACGCCGAGGGCCAGGCCTGGATCGGCGGCGAGGTGCAGCCGGTGATCGACGGTCATATCAACTGGTAGTGCTGTTCCCTTCTCCCCTCGGGAGAAGGTGCCCCGAAGGGGCGGATGAGGGTACGGGCGAAGCTACGTGCACCTGAACATCGCGAGGGCTTCGCCCCCCGACCCTCACCCCAACCCCCGCTCCGCGCCCCGGCCCACGCCAGCGGCGTGGGCGCTCCCAAGACACGCGCACCAATGGTGCGCAAGCCGTGCCTTCTCGCCCCACCGGGAGAGGGGCTCTCCCACAGCTTCCTCGGCCTGTACCAAGTCAGACATACGGAATCCCCATGACCACCCGCCGCTTCCTGCAACTGGACGTCTTCGCCCCACGCCCCGGCACCGGCAACCCGCTGGCCGTGGTGCTCGACGCCGATGGCCTGGACGATGCCGCCATGCAGGCCATCGCCCGCTGGACCCGCCTGCCGGAAACCACCTTCGTCTTCGCCCCCACCGCGCCGGGCAGCAGCTACCGCATCCGCATGTTCGCGCCGCAGAAGGAAGTGCCGTTCGCCGGCCATCCCAGCGTCGGCAGCGCGCACGCGGTGCTGGAGTGCGGCCTGGCCACGCCGGTCGACGGCCTGCTGGTGCAGGATGGCATCGCCGGCCAGCTGCCGCTGCGCGTGGACGAGGCCGACGGCGTGCGCCGCATCGCCATCCGCACCCCGCGCGCCTCGGTGGCCGAGATCGTGGACGCCGCGGACGCACGCCTGCATCCGGCCATCGCCGGCTGGGCGCTGGGCGCGCTGCCGCCGGTGCTGATGGACGGCGGCCGCCGCTGGTGGCTGGTGGAACTGGCCGACGAAGCCACGCTGCGTGCCATCGCGCCCGACTGGGACGCCATCGCCACGCTGGCCGAGGCCACCGGCGCGATGGGCGTGTTCGCCTACGCCCGCACCAACCATCAGGCCTACGACCTCGCCGTGCGCGCCTTCGTCGGCAACGGCCGCCGTTTCGAGGACGCCGCCTCTGGCGCCGCCAACGCGGTGCTCGCCGCGTGGCTGGACGAACGCGACGCCCTGCCCGGCAGCAGCAGGCGCTACACCGCCAGCCAGGGCCGCGAGGTCGGCCACGACGCGCTGCTGGAACTGCGCATCGATGGAAATGGCGACGTATGGTCCGGCGGGCAGGTGCAGACGGTCATCCGCGGAACCATCGACTGGTAAGTCGGCCCCCGACCTGCCCGAACTCGACTCCTGCAGGAGCGACGCCAGTCGCGACCGAGCCGTACCGGGAAAGCCCGGTCGCGACTGGCGTCGCTCCTACGAGAATTTCGTCGGCGCGAATGGCGTATTCCCGCTCAGCGGGAGGCGCGCAGCGCCTGCTGTTCGACCAGCGTGAGCGCGACGTTGTCGCGCAGGTAGGCCGGCTGCACCTGTTCCGGGGCGATGCCTTCGCCGCGGGCGAAGGCCGGCATGGCGATCCTCAGCACGTCCGAGGCGCGCGGCAGCGCCTGCGCGTCGAGCGAGGACAGGCGCGGCCGCAGGCGGTCGGCGAGCAGGCCTTCGGCGGCGGCGAAGCCGGTGCCGACGCCGGCCCAGCGGCTGCCGTCGTCGGGCAGTTGCAGCGCATCCGGGGCGATCACCACTTCCGGCCCCTGCGTGTCCCACAGGCCCTCGCCCGTGCGCACGCAGCGCGCGGCGTAGACCTCGCCCATGCGCGCATCGATGCTGGCCAGCACGTGCGTGGCCTCCTCCGGCGCCTGCATCGCCAGTACCTGCAGGGTGGACACCGGCAGCAGCGGCCGGTCCAGCGCCAGTGCGATGCCCTGGGCGATGGCGATGGCCAGGCGTACGCCGGTGAAGGCACCGGGGCCGCGGCTGAGGGCGATGGCGTCCAGCTGCGCGCGGGCGATGCCGGCCTCGGCCAGCAGTTGTCCGGCCCATGGCAGCGCCAGTTCGGCGTGGCGGCGCGGCGCGACCTCGAAGCGTTCCAGCACCTGCCCATCGACATGCAGGGCGACGGAGCAGGCTTCGGTGGCGGTTTCGAGGGCGAGCAGTTTCATGGGGGAAAAGCCGGGAAAACAGGACGCAAGGGTAGCACTGCCATCCTTCCCTTCCGCATGGCCCGCGGTGCATGGAGCCATCGCCCCCTCCCTTTGGCCGCAGGCCAAGGGGAGGGTTGGGGAAGGGTGCTTTTGATCTGCGCGAAAGCCCGGAACCCCTCCCCGGCCCTCCCCTTCGCACTGCGTGCGAAAGGGAGGGGGCGGTGGGCTGCGCTGCGTCAGCCGGCAGCGAAAAACGCCTGCACGTCCGCCAATTCGCGAGTGCGGCGGAACGGCGGCAGCGAGTCGAGGAACACGCGCCCGTAGCCGCGGCTGAGCAGGCGCGGGTCGCACAGCACCAGCACGCCGCGGTCGGTCTCGCTGCGGATCAGCCGGCCGACGCCCTGCTTGAGCGCGATCACCGCCTGCGGCAGCTGTTCGTCGCGGAACGGGTTGCCGCCCTCGCGGCGGATCGCGTCCAGCCGCGCCTCGTACACCGGGTCGTCCGGCGCGGCGAACGGCAGCTTGTCGATCACCACCACGCTCAGCGCATCGCCGGCCACGTCCACGCCTTCGCGGAAGCTGGCCGAGCCGAGCAGCACACCGTTGCCCGATTCGCGGAAACGCTGCAGCAGGCTGGCGCGCGGCGCCTCGCCCTGCACGAACAGCGGCCACGGCCCGCCGCGCAGCGCATCGGCGGCCTCGCGCAGCGCGCGGTGCGAGGCGAACAGCAGGAAGGCACGCCCGCCCGACGCTTCCAGCACCGGGCGCACGGCCCGGGTGATGGCCTCGGTGTAACTGCGCGACGAGGGTTCCGGCAGACCGGGCGGCAGGTAGCACAGCGCCTGGCTGGCCCAGTCGAAGGGGCTGGGCACCAGCAATGTCCGCGGCTCGTACAGGCCCAGCCGGTGCGAAAGGTGGTGGAATCGCCCCTCGACCGCCAGCGTCGCCGAGGTGAACAC
>JAEWOJ010000204.1 GCA_023399815.1 Pseudomonadota bacterium
CCTTAGGACACTCACTTAGCTTTTGAGTAATTATTTTTTCCATGGCTTCATTCTTTCTTGAATTTGAGGTAATTGCCTAGCTTTGATGTTGTTCACAGTTTTTTGAGATATTCCTACTACTTCTGCAACTTCTCTTTCTTTTAATTCATAGAGGAAAAGTAGTTTTAGAACTTTTTTATCTCGTTCAGAAAATTCACTAATGACTTCTAAAAATGCTTCTTCTAAAAGTTTGTAAGTAACTATATCTTCAGTATTTTGCATACTAACTACTTCAAAGTCATACTCTTCTTCAGCAACTTCTATTGATAAAGGAAGTCCATATTCTTTCGTTTTAAAAAAGCCTGTTTCTGTTGTTCCTGTCTGAACATAATTTCCATTTTTCTCTGCAGATGTTTTAATTCTGTCTTTATCTTTTAATTCTTCTAAGTTCTTATATGCTCTTTGAATTCTTTTCCTCTCTTTCCAAACTGGTCTCATATATTCCTTGTAAACCTCTTCACTTACTTCAATTTCTTTTCCATCGATTTCTAAATGTCTTTTCTTTGCCATTATTTGCCTCCTTGCAAAATCTCTTAATCCGCAAGAAGGCCATCCGTAAAAACAAAAAAGACGGCAATAGAAAACCATGCTTTGGTTTCCGACTGCCGTCTAGCGTTCTTGCGGATTTCTCTTATTTATTTAGTATCTTAATTTCACCTTTGACTACATAAGCTATTGTTGTGCTTTTACCTCGTCTGATAGTTAGCTTTTTCCTATCTTCACTAATATCACAGACTCTTTTTCCTTCTTTATTTCTTATTTCTATAGGATCACCTCCTTAATATAAAAATAGCTGGATGAGGTTTTTATCACACTCATCCAGCTATTTGGTCATTCTTTTGATGCCTTTGCTTGGTATGGCTTCTTTATATTTTCTTTACTTAGTTTAACTTCGGGTGCATTCTTGCAATATTTACACTTCGCAGATATAACAATTTCTTCTTTTGGTATCTTTGAAGCATCAAATAGCCTTTTACCACAAATTGGACATTTAAATTGAAACATTTCTCTCCTCCATTTTTTATTTACTCATTAGCTTTTTTGCTAACTATTGGCTAAAAAAATATAGCTTAGCTATATTTTTACCATTCAAAACTCGGATAAAGTTTAAAGTCATCTGAAATATATTTTAAAACTTTTAGTCGAACACAAGCTGCTTCTTTTGATACCTTAAATGCTTCAGACAGCTTGTTTATGACATCTTCTCTATAAAAATGAGTTGATAATCTTTTTTGACCTCCTAATTCCCTTATAAAATCATCAACTGACCTTTTATTCATTAATATGCAAGATGAAAATGTATTAGCTTGCCATTCAATGGTGTCCATGCTTGTCCATATTCTACGTTCTTCAGACAGAATGTCTTTTTTCCTACACGCTACTATTCCTGGTGATTCATCAAAAAATGTAAGTTGATTTTTATCCCTGTAGAAATATTCTTGATGTAATATGCCGTGACCACATTCATGGCCTAATGTAAATCTTCTTAAATTTTCATACCTATCTTCGCATAATGATTTATCTAATAGGATTGTGTTGGCGCGATTGTCTAAACATTCTAGTTCATAATGACCATCTTTCGTTGGATACAGTTCTTTTAATGTTTTAATCTGTGTGTCGTCATTAAATACCATCATTCCAAAATATGTTTGATTATGAGAAAGATATGCATATTCAAGATCAAAGCCAAAGTCAAATTCTGCTAATGAATCAATATCTATTTCTCTTTGTTTGTAGAATTTTTCTCCAAAATGTTTATGGAGTATAGTTTCAGCTACTTCTTCTATTTGTTCTGTCGTAATATATGGTGCCCCATTTCTTGATAAAGGAAATCTGTAGTCATGCATTATTTCTCTCCTTTTTCAATTTGTTCAATAAACTTATACCATTCCTCTTCCCCCAGATCTAAGTCTTTTGCCTTTCTTAAGGCTACACTTGCTGCAGGTGTTCTTAAAATATATCCTGGAAGATCTGGTGCCACTTCTTCTCTTTGTCTTCCTGCAAGATCCATCATTGTCGCTTTCTCTTCTTCTGTCATTTCTAAAATTTTTGCAATTTTTTCTAATCTTTCTAAGTCAAATGAATCCCTTTTCCCTTTTTCAACATCGCTTAAATATGGGGATGTTATGCCTATCAGCTCTGCCATCGCTTTTAAAGTGATTCTCTTTTCCTTTCTTTTTTGTGAGATAAAATCACCAAAAGTTTTCATCTCCTACCTCCTTTATTTATTAGCTTATTTGCTAATCTGTTTATATTTTACATCTTCTTTATCTCCATGTCAAGACCTAATATCCATCCAGTCCACTCTCCCTATAAATATCTATCCTGTCTACACACCCCTACGATTTTTACTATTAATATGTTCCCACAAGGTATTTTTCAAATAGAAAAATGGCTTTTTAGATTTCTTCTAAAATCTAAAAAGCCATTGATTTCAACAGTTTTATAGCTTGTTATTCTATTTTCTTGACATCAATACTACCGTCTCCACATGCGTTGTCTTTTGCTTGGGAACATAATTTTTTATCCTCGTCACCCTTGTAGGAGCACAATTTATTAATGTCATTGTCTTTGGCATTTTTTCTTTTGTCTTTAAAGTTATTAGAATCTTGACTATCTTTAACTCCTGTTTTGAAATAGAATGTTAAGTCATATGGATGGACTGTTCCGTCTTTGTCAATTCTTCCAACCACGACTTTATCAACTATGCTTTCAAATACTGTTCTGTTAAATTCCTCTATAATTTCTCTACTCTCTAAGACCTTTTTAAATTGCTTTAGTCTTTCTTTAATAGAATTTTCATCTTTTATTGTTAGCTCTAGGGTTTTCTTTTAATCGAGTAATTCTTCTTTTTGTTTTGTAAGTTTTTTATACTTTTTAGCATAAACTTCTTCGTCTATACTATCTTCTAAATGAAGATCAACTAACTTTCTTTCTTGACTAATGATTCTGTTTAATTGGTTTTCTAACTTTTTCAAATCTTTGACTAAAGTATTATCATTTATTTCTTCTTCTACAATTTTTAAAAAGTCATCTATTACTATTGAATCTGCATGGCATAATTGCCTATAGCTTTCAACAAAAGCTTTTTCTATTGCTGCTTCTTGTATTCCTTTTGAATGAGGGCAATATTTTTTACCTTTTTTAGTTGACCTTACACATTGCCAGTTAATTTTTTTATAAATTGAACTTGTGTGCCAAGTTCTTCTTGACAGTATATCGCCACAAAATCCACATTCAAGCATACTTGAAAAAGCATATTGCCTTGATAGTTTTTCTCTTTTTCTATCCTTATTAGCAATGGTGTTTCTGTTTTGTGCTCTCCTGAGTCTAATCTCTTGTGCCTTTTCAAAGTCTTCTTTTGATATAATTGGCTCGTGATGATTTTCGATATGATATTTATCAGATTCTCCAAAATTTGCTAGTCTTCTTTTTGTTATTGGATCAACTGTAAAAGTCTTTCCCATAAGTATATCGCCAATATACTTTTCATTTTTAATTATTCCTAACACTGTAGTGTCAGACCATTTTGTTTTACCTCTAGGGGTGAGATATCCTTGCTCTTCTAGTTCCCTACCAATGACTGAGCCACCATTGCCCTCTAAATATCTTTTAAAGATGTATCTAACAATCTTAGCTTCTT
>JAEWOJ010000027.1 GCA_023399815.1 Pseudomonadota bacterium
CCTGGTCGTTCGGCGAGATCAAGAAGCCCGAGACGATCAACTATCGCACGTTCAAGCCCGAGCGTGACGGCCTGTTCTGCGCGCGCATCTTCGGTCCGATCAAGGACTATGAATGCCTGTGCGGCAAGTACAAGCGGATGAAGTATCGCGGCCTCGTCTGCGAGAAATGCGGCGTCGAGGTGACGCTGCAAAAGGTCCGGCGCGAGCGTATGGGCCATATCGAACTGGCCGCACCTGTCGCGCATATCTGGTTCCTGAAGTCGCTGCCTAGCCGCATCGGCCTGATGCTGGACATGACGCTGCGCGATCTGGAACGGATCCTCTATTTCGAAAACTACGTCGTGATCGAACCCGGTCTGACGGATCTGACCTATGGCCAGCTTCTGACCGAGGAAGAATTCCTTGACGCGCAGGACCAGTTCGGCGCCGACGCCTTCCAGGCCGATATCGGGGCCGAGGCGATCCGCGCCATGCTGGCCAATATCGACCTTGAGATGACCGCCGAGCAATTGCGCGAGGATCTGAAGGAAGCCACCGGCGAATTGAAGCCGAAGAAGATCATCAAGCGGCTGAAGATCGTCGAAAGCTTCCTCGAATCCGGCAACCGCCCGGAATGGATGGTCATGACCGTGATCCCGGTCATCCCGCCGGAACTGCGCCCGCTGGTGCCGCTGGACGGGGGCCGTTTCGCGACCTCGGACCTGAACGACCTGTATCGCCGGGTCATCAACCGCAACAACCGCCTCAAGCGGCTGATCGAGCTGCGCGCGCCCGATATCATCGTGCGCAACGAAAAGCGGATGTTGCAGGAATCGGTCGATGCGCTGTTCGACAACGGCCGCCGCGGCCGGGTCATCACCGGCAACAATCGCCGCCCGCTGAAATCGCTGTCCGACATGCTGAAAGGCAAGCAGGGCCGCTTCCGCCAGAACCTTCTGGGGAAACGGGTCGACTTCTCGGGCCGTTCGGTCATCGTGACCGGGCCGGAACTGAAGCTGCATCAATGCGGCCTGCCGAAGAAGATGGCCCTGGAACTGTTCAAGCCCTTCATCTATTCGCGGCTTGAGGCGAAAGGTTATTCCAGCACCGTCAAGCAGGCGAAGAAGCTGGTCGAGAAAGAGCGTCCCGAGGTCTGGGACATCCTGGACGAGGTGATCCGCGAACATCCGGTGCTGCTGAACCGCGCGCCGACGCTGCACCGTCTGGGCATTCAGGCATTCGAGCCGATCCTGATCGAAGGCAAGGCGATCCAGCTTCACCCGCTGGTCTGTTCCGCCTTCAACGCCGATTTCGACGGCGACCAGATGGCCGTGCACGTTCCGCTGTCGCTGGAAGCGCAGCTGGAAGCGCGCGTCCTGATGATGTCCACGAACAACGTGCTGTCGCCCGCCAACGGCGCGCCGATCATCGTGCCGTCGCAGGACATGGTCCTTGGTCTCTACTACACGACCATGGAGCGCGAGGGCATGAAGGGCGAGGGCATGGCCTTCACCAGCCTTGAGGAAGTGGAACACGCGCTGGCCTCCGGCGCGGTGCATCTGCATGCCCGCATCACCGCCCGCCTGCCGCAGATCGACGAGAACGGCAACGAGGTCATCAAGCGCTTCGAGACCACGCCCGGTCGCATCCGCCTGGGCGCGCTGCTGCCCAAGAACGCCAAGGCGCCCTTCGAGCTGGTCAACCGCCTGCTGCGCAAGAAGGACATCCAGAACGTCATCGACACCGTCTACCGCTACTGCGGCCAGAAGGAATCGGTGATCTTCTGCGACCAGATCATGGGCCTGGGCTTCCGCGAGGCGTTCCGCGCCGGCATTTCCTTCGGCAAGGACGACATGGTCGTGCCGCCGACGAAATGGGATCTGGTCGAGGAGACGCAGGACCAGGTCAAGCAGTTCGAGCAGCAATACCTGGACGGCCTGATCACCCAGGGCGAGAAATACAACAAGGTCGTCGATGCCTGGTCGAAATGTAACGACCGCGTCACCGACGCCATGATGAAGACCATCTCGGCCACCAAGAAGGACGAGAAGGGCGCCGAACTGGAGCCGAACTCGGTCTACATGATGGCCCATTCGGGCGCGCGGGGCTCGGTCAGCCAGATGAAGCAGCTGGGCGGCATGCGGGGCCTGATGGCCAAGCCGAACGGCGAGATCATCGAGACGCCGATCATCTCGAACTTCAAGGAAGGCCTGACCGTTCTTGAATACTTCAACTCGACCCACGGCGCCCGCAAGGGCCTGTCGGACACCGCGCTGAAGACGGCGAACTCGGGCTATCTGACGCGGCGTCTGGTGGACGTGGCGCAGGACTGCATCATCCGCGAACACGACTGCGGCACCGACCGGGCGATCACCGCGCAGGCGGCGATCAACGACGGCGAGGTGATCGCGCCGCTGTCCGAGCGTGTGCTGGGCCGCGTCGCGGCCGAGGACGTGCTGGTGCCGGGGTCGGACGAGATCATCATCCGCCACAACGAGCTGATCGACGAACGCAAGGCCGACGCCATCGAGGCGGCGGGCGTGCTGAACGTCCGCATCCGCTCGGCCCTGACCTGCGAGG
>JAEWOJ010000058.1 GCA_023399815.1 Pseudomonadota bacterium
GGCAACCGCACGATGTTGGATATGCGAGGTTGCCGGCCAGCGGCCGGCACTACCGGGGGTGTTCAGTCGGCCGAGAACTCAGCGCGGCAGCCCTTGTCGACCCAGATGCCGGTGCGGTCCCAGCCCCAGCTGCGGCCTTCCTCGCAGGCGGCATTGGACAGCTGCCGGACCAGGATGACACTGCGCTCGACGCTCACCCCGCACTCGCGGCGCATCTCGCTCTTCGATTCGCACACGACCTGGCGCGGGATGTCCACGAACCCGGAGCCGTCCTCGGCGGCGACCTCGAACTGCCCCTGGCAGCCGCGGCTCACCCATATCTCGTTGCGCCCGTAACCCCAGGTGCGCCCTTCCTTGCAGGGCAGCAGCGATTGCTGGCGGATCAGCCGCACCGGCGCGCCGCGCAGCAGCACCGGGCAGCTGACCATGCGCCCCTTCGACTCGCAACGCACCACGCGGCGTAGCGGGCGCGGACTGGATGCCGGCGCCTGGGCGGCGAACTCGGCGCGGCAGCCACGGCTGACCCAGACGCCCCGCTCCTCCACGCCCCAGCTGGTCTCGCGGATGCAGCTCTGCGTGGAAAGCTGCCTGACCAGCAGCACGCCCTGGGACACGTCCATCGCGCAGCGCTCGCGGGCGTTGCCGTCCGATTCGCAACGCACCACCCGTGCGCCCGCAGGCGGCACGTCGTCCTCCTGCCCGGCCAAGGCCAGCATCGGCATCAGCCACAGAAACAGGCCGCAAACACCCTTCATCCGACGTTCCCACCCCGCGATCCGATGGACTTGCACAGATGCAGACACTGCATCGGCAGGCGTGATCAGAGCATCATCATCGGCGATCAGGCAAGACCGAAGCGTGGCGGCTACCGGCACCGGCTCTCAGGCGTTGGCGAAATCGAAGGCCAGCACGTCGGCGATGCGGCCGGTGCCGGCCAGCGCCATCAGCAGCCGGTCCACGCCCACCGCCACGCCGGCGCAGTGCGGCAATGCCGGCAGCGCGGCCAGGAACGGTTCGTCCAGCGGCGGCTGCACGTCGCCGCGCGCGGCGCGCACCGCGAGATCGCGCTGGAACCGCAGGCGCTGCTCCCCGGCATCGTTCAGTTCGTGATAGCCGTTGGCCAGTTCCACCGCGCCCAGGTACAGCTCGAAGCGCTCGGCCAGCGGCGGTTCGCCCGGGCGGATCCTGGCCAGCGCGGCCTGCGTGGCCGGCCAGTCGTGGATCACGGTGAGGCGGTCGGACGGGAAATGCGGCTGGATGCGATGGGTCATCAGCAGGTCCAGCCAGTCGTCGCGGGTGAGGCCATCGGGCTGGATGCCGATACCGGCCAGCGGCGCGCGCAGCTGCGCCTCGTCGGCGGCGAACGGGTCCACGCTCACCGCGTCGATGAACAGCTCGCGATAGGTCAGCACCTGCAGCGATGCCTCGCGGCCGACCATCGCCAGCGCCGCGCGCACCAGCTCGACCGTTTCATCGATCAGGCGGTGGTGGTCCCAGCCGACCCGGTACCACTCGAGCATCGTGAACTCGGGGTTGTGGCGGCCGCCGGCCTCGCCGTTGCGGAATACCCGGCCAAGTTCATAGCAGTCGCCGACGCCGGCGGCGAGCAGGCGCTTGAGCGGGTATTCGGGCGAGGTGCGCAGCCAGCGCACCGGCGAACCGGCATCGACGTGGCCGCTAAAACGGGTCTGGAAGCTGTCGATGTTCGGCTCGGTGTTGCCGGCCGCCGACAGGATCGGCGTTTCCACTTCCAGCACGCCGCGGCGGGCGAAGAAATCGCGGACCAGCGCGTTCAGGCGCGCGCGCCGGCGCAGGGCCTCGATCATGGCGCACACCTGACCGCCATGGATGGCGGGAATGCCGGTTTTGCAGGAGCAAAAACCGACCGTGCGCCACCCTTCGGGCGGCTTCGCCGTGAAAAACGGTTGTCCTGTCGTTTTTTCATGGCGCACACCTGACCGCTATGGATGGCGGGAATGCCGGTTTTGCAGGAGCAAAAACCGACCGTGCGCCACCCTTCGGGCGGCTTCGCCGTGAAAAACGGTTGTCCTGTCGTTTTTTCATGGGTGCAGCCCCTTCGGCGTGGCGGCCAGCGGCAGGGTCAGGATGTCGCGTTCGTCGTCGCGGTAGCCGGCCGACAGGTACAGCGCCTTGGCCCTGGCGTTGTGGTGGTTCACCTCCAGCCGCATCACGCTGGCGCCCTCGACGATCGCCCAGTCGCGTGCCAGCGCCAGTGCCAGCCGGCCCCAGCCGCGGCCACGCGCGGCGGGTGCCAGGTACAGCTCGTCCAGCAGCACGAAACGGCCGCCCTGCTCCACGCTGAAGCACCAGCCCAGCGTAACGTAGCCGGCCTCGGCCACGTCGTCGCCCTCCAGCAGCAGTACCGCGCCGCAGGCCGGCTCGGCCAGCAGCGTGCGCAGGCCGGGTTCGACCAGCGCCGGATCAAAGGCGATGCGATCCTCCGCATAGAAGGCGCGCACCATGGCGAGAAGGCGCGGGAAATCCTCGGGCGTGGCGAGGCGGAAGCGCAGGTTCATGGCTGTTGTCCGTGTTCGGCGAGGAAGGCGAGCAGGCGCGGTTCGTCCCATACCTCCACGCCCAGTTCGTTGGCCTTGTCCAGCTTGGAGCCGGCGTCGCTGCCGGCGACCACGAAGGCGGTCTTCTTCGACACGCTGCCGGCGACCTTGGCGCCCAGCGCTTCGAGCCTGGCCTTGGCGGCATCGCGGGTCAGCACCGACAGCGTGCCGGTCAGCACCGCGGTCTGCCCGTCCAGCGGACCGGCCGGTTGTACGGCCTGCGCCGGCGCCAGTTCCAGCAGCCGTTGCAGCATCCGCTCGGCATCGAGCAGCAGGCGGCCGTGGTGCTCGCCTTCCAGCCAGTGCACCAGTCCGCGCGCGGTGTCCTCGGGCAGGCCGGCGGCGACGAGGTGCGCCGGCTCGGCGTCGAGGATCTGCTGCGCCGACGGCAACGCCGCCACCAGCTTTTCCGCACGCAGCCGGGTGATGCGGGGAATCTCGGCCTCGACCAGCAGCTGCGCCAGGTCCAGCCCGTCGCGTAGCTTCGCCGACGGCGGGTGGCTGTCGCGGATGCGCACCTGGCCCCGTTGCAGCAGGTCGTCGATCGCCTGCTGGTTGCCGCGCTGCTCGAAGAAATGGCCCAGCGAGCGCGCCACCTCGCCGCCGATGTCGGGCACGCGCTTGAACAGCGGCCACGGCAGGTGGCGGATCAATTCGAGGTCGCCGAACCACTGCGCCAGCGCCTTGGCGGTGCTCTCGCCGACGTGCTCGATGCCCAGCGCGAACAGCAGCCGCTCCAGCGTAGCGTCGCGGCTGGCATCGATGGCGGCGATCAGGTTGTCGGCCCACCTGGTGGCGATCTTCTTCGCGTTCCATGCGAAATCCATCGGCAACGCCAGCGCCTGCGCGCGCCAGCCGGCGTCGTTGCCATCAAGCCTGAGCACGGCGTTGAGCACCGCGCCGCTGCCCTCGGCCGGCAGGTGCGGCTTGAGGCTGGCGGCCAGCGCGGACGGATCGGCGGCGTCGAGCACCAGCTTCAAGTGCAGCAGCTGGTCGCGGGTGAGCCGGTACAGATCGGCGACGCCACGGACGATGCCCGCATCGACCAGGGTCTCGATGTACCTGTCGCCCAGCCCGTCGATGTCCATCGCGCGGCGCGAGGCGAAATGGGCGATGGTTTCCTTGCGCTGCGCCGGGCAGCTCAGCTCGCCCGAGCAGCGCCATACCGCCGCGCCCTCCTCGCGCACGATCTCGGCGCCGCAGACCGGGCAGGCCGCCGGCATCACCCAAGGCTGCGCGCCTTCGGGACGGCGATCGGCGATGACGCTGACCACTTCGGGGATGACGTCGCCGGCGCGGCGCACGATCACCGTGTCGCCCACGCGCACGTCCAGCCGCGCGATCTGGTCGGCGTTGTGCAGGGTGGCGTTGGTGACGGTCACGCCGGCCACCTGCACCGGCTGCAGGCGCGCCACCGGCGTGGCCGCGCCGGTGCGGCCGATCTGGATCTCGATCGCCTCCACCGTGGTGGTCTGTTCCTGCGCCGGGAACTTGTGGGCGATGGCCCAGCGCGGCGCGCGCGCGACGAAACCCATCTCGCGCTGGCCCTCGCGGTCGTCGAGCTTGTAGACCACGCCGTCGATGTCGAAAGGCAGCCCGTCGCGGCGCGCACCGATCTTACGGTAATAATCGAGCAGGCCGTCGGCGCCTTCGACCACCCGGCACAGGTCGCTGACCGGGAAGCCCCACCGCGCCAGCTGCGCCAGCGTCGCCGAATGCGTGGGCGGCAGTTCGCCGCCATCGACTTCGCCGGTGCCGTAGGCGTAAAAACTCAACGGCCGCTGCGCGCTGGCCTTCGGGTCGAGCTGGCGCAGCGAGCCGGCCGCGCCGTTGCGCGGGTTGGCCAGCACCTTGCCGCCATGCAGGCGCGCCTGCTCGTTGTATTTTTCGAAATCGGCGCGCGGCATGTAGACCTCGCCGCGCACCTCCAGCACCGCCGGCCAGCCGTCGCCGTCGAGCCGGTCGGGGATCACCCGGATCTGGCGCAGGTTGGCGGTGACGTCCTCGCCGGTGGTGCCGTCGCCGCGGGTGGCGCCCTGCACGAACGCGCCGTTCTCGTAGCGCAGGCTGATCGCCAGGCCATCGAGCTTGGGCTCGGCCGAGAACAGCAGCCGCTGGCGATGCAGGCGCTCGTCGATGCGGCGCACGAAGTCGCGCACTTCCTCGTCGCTGAAGGCATTGCCCAGCGACAGCATCGGCATCGCATGCACCACCTCGGCAAAACGCGTGGACGGCCTGCCGCCGACCTGGTGGCTGGGCGAATCGGTGCTGTCCAGCTGTGGATGCGCCGCTTCCAGCGCCTCCAGTTCGCGCATCAGCCGGTCGTACTCGGCGTCGGGAATCAGCTGTTCGTCACGCTCATGGTAGGCATGCGCGGCCACGGACAGCTGCTGGCGGAGTTCGGCGATGCGCTGCCGGGCGATGGCGTCGGAAGTCATGCGCCGATTTTAACCGTGTGCGGGTGGATACTGGATCGTCCCCATGCCCACCGATGAGGCCCTGCCGGGTCGATCCCGCGTCCGGAAAACCAGCGAAAGCATGTAGGAGCGACGTGAGTCGCGATGGGGCATTCTCGATGAAGCCC
>JAEWOJ010000067.1 GCA_023399815.1 Pseudomonadota bacterium
GGCAACCACACTGGCAATGATCCCGAGGATGCCGGCCAGCGGCCGGCACTACCCTTGTGGTTGCGATGGGTAACGATGAAGACGGTGGGTGCCGACCGGTGGTCGGCACTTTCGCAATGAGCGCCGGTGCATCACGTCCAGCCGCCCGACCAACGGTCGGGCGCCACCGTAAGCGATTCGGGTAGCGTGGCGCCGGCCGCTGGCCGGAATGACAATGACACGGCCCACACATTCCCCGCGTTGCTGCCCTCTGCTCGTACACTTGGGCCTGGCGACGTGGACGATCCCGCAGGTCTGGCGCAGGTACTTGGACGGCGCGGCGTGCGGGTGGTTTTCCCCGCGGATTCCGAAGACGGGGCCGCACCGGCCCGAAGATGAGGACAGACACCATGACGATCAAAGCCTGGGGCGCGCATGCGGGCGACCAGCCCCTCCAGCCCCTCGACATCACCCGGCGCGCGCCGGGCGCGCACGACGTGCGCATCGACATCGCCTATTGCGGCGTATGCCATTCCGACATCCACCAGGTGCGTTCGGAATGGGCCGGCACCCTGTATCCCTGCGTGCCGGGCCACGAGATCGTCGGCCGCGTGGCGGCGGTGGGAGCGCAGGTCTCTGATTTCCAGGTCGGCGACCTGGTCGGCGTCGGCTGCATCGTCGACAGCTGCCGGCGCTGCGCCGACTGCGAGGAAGGACTGGAGAACTACTGCGACCACATGGTCGGCACCTACAACGGCCCGACCGCGGACGCGCCCGGCCACACCCTGGGCGGCTACTCGCAGCAGGTGGTCGTGCACGAGCGCTACGTGCTGCGCATCCGCCACCCGGAGACCCAGCTGGCGGCGGTGGCGCCGCTGCTGTGCGCGGGCATCACCACCTGGTCGCCGCTGCGCCACTGGCAGGTGGGGCCGGGCCACAAGGTGGGCGTGGTCGGCATCGGCGGCCTCGGCCACATGGGCATCAAGCTGGCGCATGCGCTGGGCGCGCACGTGGTTGCCTTCACCACGTCCGAGTCCAAGCGCGAGGCGGCCAAGGCGCTGGGCGCGGACGAAGTGGTCGTCTCGCGCAATGCCGATGAGGTGGCCGCGCACCGCAAGAGCTTCGACTTCATCCTCAACACGGTGGCCGTGCCGCACGATCTGGATGCCTTCCTGGCGCTGCTCAAGCGCGACGGCACGCTGACGCTGGTCGGCGCGCCGGCCACGCCGCATCCGTCGCCGAACGTGTTCAACCTGATCATGAAGCGCCGCGCCATCGCCGGCTCGATGATCGGCGGCATTCCCGAGACGCAGCAGATGCTGGACTTCTGCGCCGAGCACGGCATCGTCGCCGACATCGAGCTGATCCGCGCCGACGGGATCAACCAGGCCTACGAGCGGATGTTGAAGGGCGACGTGAAGTATCGCTTCGTCATCGACAACGCCAGCATGGCGGGTTGAGCGGCGAAGGATTACCGGTGGTCGCGGGGATGGACGCGTCGCCGCGCCTCCGGGTGGAAAGCAATCGGGACATCGCTGGGGCTTCGCCCCGTACCCTCACCCCAACCCCTCTCCCGGAGGGAGAGGGGCTTTGCTGCAATAAGGCTGCTGTCCGCCATTCAACGGGCGATCAGGCCGCCTTTCTCGCCGCCAGCTGGCGAAGCACGTACTGCAGCAGGCCGCCGTTGCGGAAGTACTCCACTTCCTTCGGCGTCAGCAGCAGTACGTGCACCTGGAAGGTCGTGCTGCTGCCGTCGGTGCGGGTCGCGGTGACGGTGGCGCGCTTGGCCCTGCCATCGTCCAGTCCGGTGACGTCGAAGGTCTCCGAACCATCCAGGCCGAGCGTCTGCGCGTTCTCGCCGGGCAGGAACTGCAGCGGCAGCACGCCCATGCCGACCAGGTTGGAGCGGTGGATGCGCTCGAAGCTCTCGGTGATCACCGCCTTCACCCCGAGCAGGTTGGTGCCCTTGGCCGCCCAGTCGCGCGAGGAGCCGGTGCCGTATTCCTTGCCGGCGATCACCACCAGCGGCACCCCGGCGGCCTTGTACTGCATCGCCGCGTCGTAGATGGACATCTTCTCCGGCGGCTGCACGCCGAAGTACAGCGTGTTGCCGCCTTCCTCGCCGCCGAACATCAGGTTCTTGATGCGGATGTTGGCGAAGGTGCCGCGCACCATCACGTCGTCGTTGCCGCGGCGGCTGCCGTAGCTGTTGAAGTCGGCCGGCTGCACGCCGCGCGACTGCAGGAAGCGGCCGGCCGGCGAATCCTTCTTGATGTTGCCGGCCGGCGAGATGTGGTCGGTGGTGATCGAATCGCCGAACAGGCCCAGCACGCGCGCGCCATGGATGTCGGCGATGCCGCCCACGGCCATGGTCATGCCGTCGAAATAGGGCGGGTTCTTGATGTAGGTCGAATCCGCGTTCCACTGGTAGGCCTGGCCTTCCGGCGAATCGATCTGCGCCCAGCGGCTGTCGCCCTTGAACACATCGGCATAGTTCTGCCTGAACATCTCCGGGCCGACGGTGGCGGCGATCACGTCGCCGATCTCCTTGTTGCTCGGCCAGATGTCGCGCAGGAAGACGTCGTTGCCGTTCCTGTCCTTGCCGAGCGGCTCCCTGGTCAGGTCGATGTTGACGGTGCCGGCGATCGCGTAGGCGACCACCAGCGGCGGCGAGGCGAGATAGTTCGCCTTCACTTCGGGATGCACGCGGCCCTCGAAGTTGCGGTTGCCCGAGAGCACCGAGGCCACCACCAACTCGTTCTCGGCGATGCCCTTGGACACTTCGTCCGGCAGCGGCCCGGAATTGCCGATGCAGGTGGTGCAGCCGTAGCCGACCACGTAGAAGCCGAGCTTCTCGAGTTCGCCGAGCACGCCGGCTTTTTCCAGATAGTCGGTGACCACACGCGAGCCCGGACCGAGCGAGGTCTTGACCCAGGGTGCGGCGGTCAGGCCTTTCGCGGCGGCGTTGCGCGCGAGCAGGCCGGCGCCGAGCATCACCGCCGGGTTGGAGGTGTTGGTGCAGGAGGTGATCGCCGCGATCACCACCGAGCCGTCGGACAGTTCGGCGTCCTGGTCCTTGATGCGGATCTTCGATTTCGGCTTCGCCGCGAGATGATCGGCCATCAACTGGTCGCCACCTTCGCCGTCCTCGCGGTTGATCGCATTCGCGACCGTCCCATTGATGCGGTTGGCGGTCAGGCCCTTGAGCGCCTCGGCGAAGTTGTCCGCCACGTCCTGCAGCAGCACGCGGTCCTGCGGGCGCTTGGGCCCGGCCAGCGAGGGCTGCACCGTGCCCATGTCCAGTTCCAGCGTGGCGCTGTACTGCGCATGCGGGCTGTCCGGCGTGTGCCACAGGCCCTGCGCCCTGGCATAGGCTTCGACCAGCGCGATCTGTGCGTCGCTGCGGCCGGACAGGCGCAGGTAGTTCAGCGACTCGGCGTCGATCGGGAAGATGCCGCAGGTGGCGCCGTATTCCGGCGCCATGTTGGCGATGGTGGCGCGGTCGGCCAGCGGCAGGTGCTGCAGGCCGTCGCCGTAGAACTCGACGAACTTGCCGACCACGCCGAGCCTGCGCAGCATCTGGGTGACGGTCAGCACCAGGTCGGTCGCGGTCGCGCCTTCGGGCAACCTGCCGGTCAGCTTGAAGCCGACCACCTGCGGGATCAGCATCGACGAGGGCTGGCCGAGCATGGCCGCCTCGGCCTCGATGCCGCCCACGCCCCAGCCAAGCACGCCGATGCCGTTGATCATGGTGGTGTGCGAGTCGGTGCCGAACACGGTGTCCGGGAACGCCCAGGTCTGGCCATCGACGTCGCGTTCCATGACCACCCGCGCGAGGTTCTCCAGGTTGACCTGGTGGACGATGCCGGTGTTCGGTGGCACCACCTTGAAGTTGCCGAACGCCTTCTGGCCCCAGCGCAGGAAGCTGTAGCGCTCGCGGTTGCGCTCGAACTCGATGCGGCCGTTGAGGTCCAGCGCGTCGGGGCGGCCGAACACGTCCACCTGCACCGAGTGGTCGATCACCAGTTCGGAGGGGATCAGCGGATTGATCTGCTCGGCGCGGCCGCCGAGCCGGGTGACCGCATCGCGCATCGCCGCCAGGTCCACCACGCAGGGCACGCCGGTGAAGTCCTGCAGCACCACGCGCGCCGGCATGAAGGCGATCTCGGTGTCCGGCTCGGCGGCCGGGTTCCAGCGGGCCACCGCCTCGATGTGCCCGGGACCGACGGTCTGGCCGCCGTCCTCGTGCCGGAGCAGGTTCTCCAGCAGGATCTTCATCGAGTAGGGCAGGTGGGAGATGTCGAAGCGCTCGCCCAGCTTGGGCAGGCTGCAGTACGCGTAGGTCCTGCCGCCGACGGCGAACTGGCTGCGGGTGGAGAACGAATCGCTCATGGGCTGGCTCCTGTGGCGGATGGCGGGCGGCGGCGCGGGGCCGCACTGCTGGCTGGGGCGGGGCGCCCCCGTTCAGTAATTGGTCGCCCGAGTATGGACGATCTTCCCGCGGGGGACGCCGCGCATGGGGTCCAGCATACGCACCGGTTTGTTGCAGCCATGTCACGGCACCGGCGCCAAGCCTTGTGCCGCAGGCCTTGCGACGAGCGGGGAGGGCGCGGGCGGGATTTTGGTATGCGGGTGGAGGTATGTATAATTCATGCATACTTTGGAGGGCGCCCATGGAAGCCACTGTTGCCGAACGCGGACAGATCACCCTGCCCAAGGCCGTGCGCGACGCGCTGGGCCTGACCAAGGGCACGCTGCTGAAGGTCGAGCTCGAGGGCAGCCGCATCGTCCTGCGCAAGAGCGTGGACGACGCCATTTCCCGTGCCCGCGGCAAGTTCGCGCTGGACGGCTTCGAGTCGGCCGAGCAGGCCGTGCGCACGGTGCGCGACGAGGCCGGCGACGCATGATCGCGGTCGATTCGCCGGTCCTGATCGAACTGCTCAGCGACGGCGCCCGCGCCGACGCGGTGGAGGCCTGCCTGCGCCAGGCGCTGGTCGGCGGCCGCGTGGTCGTGTGCGGCACGACGCTGGCCGAGATCTGCGCCTCGCTGCGCGGCGGCGCGCAGGTGCAGGAAGCGCTGGAGGAAATGGGCATCCGTTTCAGCCCGCTGGAGGCCAAGTCCGCGCTGCGCGCCGGCGAGATGCACCGCCGCCACCGCCAGCGCAACGCCGGCGACACCCGCCGCATCGACGATTTCATGGTCGGCGCCCACGCACTGCTGCAGTGCGACGGCCTGATCACCTGGAACGACACGTTTTACCGCGACTACTTCAAGGGCCTGAAGCTGATCGTGCCGCAAGCCTGAGCGCCCACCTTTTTATCTATCCGTACCACCCGGGAGTTGTCATGTTGGAAGCCTACCGCCACCACGTAGCCGAGCGCGCCGCCCTCGGCATCCCGCCGTTGCCGCTGTCCGCACAGCAGACGGCCGACGTCATCGAGCTGCTGAAGAACCCGCCGGCGGGCGAGGCCGAGTTCCTGCTCGACCTGATCACCAACCGCGTGCCGGCCGGCGTGGACGATGCCGCCAAGGTCAAGGCTTCGTACCTGGCCGCCGTCGCCTTCGGCACCGAGAAGAACAACCTGATCAGCCGCGAGCGCGCCACCGAACTGCTGGGCACCATGCTCGGCGGCTACAACGTCGCGCCGCTGATCCAGCTGCTGGACGACGCCCAGGTCGGCGCCATCGCCGCCGACGCGCTGAAGAACACCCTGCTGGTGTTCGACGCCTTCCACGACGTGCAGGAAAAGGCCAAGGCCGGCAACGCCAACGCCCAGGCCGTGCTGCAGAGCTGGGCCGATGCCGAGTGGTTCACCGGCAAGCCGGAAGTGCCGCAAAGCCTGACCATCACCGTGTTCAAGGTGCCGGGCGAGACCAACACCGACGACCTGTCGCCGGCGCCGGACGCGACCACCCGCCCGGACATCCCGATGCACGCGCTGGCGATGCTGAAGAACGCGCGCCCGGACGCGCCGTTCCAGCCGGAGGAAGACGGCAAGCGCGGCCCGATCCAGCAGATCCTCGACCTCAAGGACAAGGGCCACCTGGTCGCCTATGTCGGCGACGTGGTCGGCACCGGCTCCTCGCGCAAGTCGGCCACCAACAGCGTGCTGTGGTGGACGGGCGACGACATTCCGTTCATCCCGAACAAGCGCGCCGGCGGCGTGTGCCTGGGCGGCAAGATCGCGCCGATCTTCTACAACACCATGGAAGACGCCGGTGCGCTGCCGATCGAGCTGGACGTGTCGCAGATGGAGCACGGCGACGTCGTCGAGCTGCGCCCGTACGAAGGCAAGGCGCTGAAGAACGGCGAGGTGATCGCCGAGTTCCAGGTCAAGTCCGACGTGCTGTTCGACGAAGTGCGCGCCGGCGGCCGCATTCCGCTGATCATCGGCCGCGGCCTGACCGCCAAGGCGCGCGAGGCCCTCGGCCTGCCGGCCACCGACCTGTTCCGCCTGCCGGTGCAGCCGGCCGACACCGGCAAGGGCTATTCGCTGGCGCAGAAGATGGTCGGTCGCGCCTGTGGTCTACCCATCGTTGACGGTACGCAGCAAGGCATGCGCCCGGGCACCTACTGCGAGCCGAAGATGACCTCGGTGGGCTCGCAGGACACCACCGGCCCGATGACCCGCGACGAGCTGAAGGACCTGGCCTGCCTGGGCTTCTCGGCCGACCTGGTGATGCAGTCGTTCTGCCACACCGCCGCCTACCCGAAGCCGGTGGACGTGAAGA
>JAEWOJ010000072.1 GCA_023399815.1 Pseudomonadota bacterium
ACAGTTCTTGAATCTCCTGGATAATCATATCCCCAAACTTCATACATCAGTTGTTCACGAGTAAATACCTTATTGGGAGAACTGGCCATATAATGTAGTAATTCCAGTTCTTTTGGTGCAAGCTTCACTATATTATTCTTATATACTACCTCATATGCTCCTATATCAATAGTAAGATCGCTAAACTTTATAACATCATTATTTTTAACTTCAGGACTATATCTCCTAGTTACAGCCTTTACTCTTGCTAAAAGCTCCTTGGGATCAAAGGGTTTTACCACATAATCATCTGCACCTAATTCTAAAGCAAGTACTTTATCAAAAACTTCACCTTTTGCAGTAAGCATTATCACAGGTATATTACTTTGTTTTCTAATAAATTTTAATACCTCTACTCCATCTTTTCCTGGAAGCATAATATCTAAAAGTACTAATCCTATATTATCATTAGTAACTATATTGCAAGCATCTAACCCATTAAAACATTTTTTTGTTTCATACCCTGAGCTTTTTAAATACATATCTATTAATTCATTGATATTTTCATCATCATCTACAATTAATATTTTTCCTAATTTATCGTCCATATTTTTTACACCATCCTTATAAAAATATTCTATCCTAAAACCTAACAAACTACCTTATTTTTCTTACAAATTTAACATTTGTTACATTTTCTTTATATTTATTATTCCATAAAAATCCCATTATAGTTTTATAATAAAAAAATAATCCTCAAATTAATTATTACTTGAGGATTATTTTATGTAATTAGTTTTCGAATAATTTACTTATTGGCTTATCGTCATAAATTCTTCTAATAGCTTCTGCAAATATAGGAGCAACAGATATTGAATTAAACTTTTCTAAATTTTGCTCGTCTTCTGGCAATGGTATTGTGTTTAACATAACAAGCTTTTCAATAGCAGAATTATTTATTCTTTCAAAAGCTGGTCCTGATAATACACCATGAGTACAACATGCATATACATTTTTAGCACCTAAATCTTTTAATGCATTTGCTGCATTAGCAATAGTTCCTGCTGTATCAATCATATCATCGATAAGTATACATCTCTTATCTTTTACATCTCCAATAATGTTCATTATTTCAGAAACATTTGCCTTAGGTCTTCTCTTATCAATTATAGCAATTGGTGCATGAAGTTTATCAGCAAACTTTCTTGCTCTAGTAACACTACCTAAATCTGGTGATACAACAACTACATCATCTTGATCTTCAAATCCATTTTCAATGAAATGTTCTGCCAGTATTGGTGATCCTAATAAATGATCTACTGGTATATTGAAGTATCCTTGAATTTGTGATGCATGTAAATCCATTGTTAATACTCTATCTGCTCCTGCTGCAGTTAATATGTCAGCCACTAACTTAGCTGTAATTGGATCTCTTGATTTTGCCTTTCTATCTTGTCTTGCATAACCATAGTATGGAATAACTGCTGTTATCCTTCCTGCTGATGCTCTCTTAAAAGCATCTATCATGATTAGAAGCTCCATTAAGTTGTTGTTTACCGGGCTGCTAGTAGATTGAACGATAAATACATCTGCTCCTCTAACTGTTTCATTTATATCTACTGATATTTCCCCATCACTAAAAGTTGAAACCTTTGAATTTCCTAATGTCAATCCTAATAAATTTGCAATTTCTTCTGCTAATTCCGGATGTGAATTACCTGCGAATATTTTTATGTTTTTTCCATGAGCTATCATACTTATTAGATCCTCCTTATTTTGGCTGTCTAGCTATTTATATTATAAAGTAAGAATACTTACTTTTTAATTAACCCTCTTTTTTCAACCCAACCTTCAATGTTTCTTTGTTTAGCTCTTGCTACTGCAAGCTCGCCTTCTTTTACATCATTAGTTATTGTTGATCCTGCTGCAATATAAGTATTATCTTCAACTTTAACTGGAGATATGAGATTAGTATTGCATCCAATGAAACTATTGTTTCCTATTATTGTTTTATTTTTATTTTTTCCATCATAATTAACTGTTACTGTTCCACAGCCAAAATTACAATTTTCTCCTACTTCAGCATCACCAACATATGTTAAATGTGATACTTTTGTATTATTTCCAATTGTTGATTTCTTTATTTCAACGAAATCACCAATTCTAACATTGTTTCCTATTACAGATTCTGGTCTTATATAAGCAAATGGACCTACTGTTGTGTCACTTCCTATTTTACTATCTATTATCACAGAACTTTCTATTTGAACGTTATCTTCAATAATACTATTATTTATTCTTGAATTTGAATATATAGTACATCCACTTCCTATTTTACTTGAACCTTCAATGATATTTCCTGGATATATAATAGTATCCTTTCCTATTTCAACATCAGCACCTATATACGTAACACTTGGGTTTATTAATGTGACTCCATTATCCATATGTCTATTATTTATTCTATTTCTTAGTATTTCTTCAACTTCTGCTAGCTGTCTTCTTGAATTTACACCAATTGTTTCTTCATAATCAACAACAACGGCGCCCACTTTTTTACCCTCGCTTTTTTGAATTCCTATAACATCTGTTAAATAGTATTCTCCTTGTGCATTGTTGTTAGATAATTTTTCTAAAGAGTTTAAAAGATTTTCAATATCAAAGCAGTAAACTCCTGCATTCATTTCATTAACCTTTAGTTCTTCTTCATTACAATCTTTATGTTCTACTATCTTAAGTACCTCTTCTCCATCTCTGATGATTCTTCCATACCCTGTGGCATCATCTAATATAGATGTTAAAAGTGTTGTACTGTTTCCTTTATTAATATGTTCCTTAAACAA
>JAEWOJ010000081.1 GCA_023399815.1 Pseudomonadota bacterium
CCCCACCACTGGAGAACCCATGAATCTGCGCATCCTGACCGTTGGTGTCGCCATGTCCCTGCTCGCCGCCTGCGGCGGCAAGGAAGAGGGCGCCAAGACCGCCGCAGGCGGCGAGGCCAAGGTCCTCAACGTCTACAACTACTCGGACTACATCGCCGAGGACACCATCCCGAACTTCGAGAAGGCGACCGGCATCAAGGTCACCTACGACGTGTTCGACAGCGACGAGATGGTGGAGACCAAGTTGCTCACCGGCGACAGCGGCTACGACATCGTGGTGCCGACGCTGAACTTCTTCGGCCGCCAGATCCAGGCCGGCGTGTTCCTGCCGCTGGACAAGAGCAGGATCCCGAACCTGGCCAACCTCGACGCGGACGTGATGGCGCGCATCGCCGGCCAGGACCCGGAGAACAAGTACGGCGTACCGTACATGATGGGCACCACCGGCATCGGCTACAACGTAGCCAAGCTCAAGGAGCGCTTCGGCGGCAGCGCCGACATCGCCGGCAGCTGGGACCTGGTGTTCAAGCCGGAGAACATCGCCAAAATGAAGGACTGTGGCGTCACCATCCTCGACACGCCGGCGGACATGATCCCGATCGCGCTGCACTACCTGGGGCTGGATCCGCACAGCACCGACCCGGCCACCATCCAGAAGGCCGCTGACCTGCTCAAGAGCATCCGCCCGTACGTGCAGAACTTCCACTCCAGCCAGTACGTCGGCTCGCTGGCCAACGGCAGCACCTGCCTGGTGGTCGGCTGGTCGGGCGACATCATCCAGGCCCGCGACCGCGCCGAGGAGGCCGGCAACGGCGTGGAAGTGGCGTACTCGATCCCGAAGGAGGGCGCGCCGCAGTGGTTCGACATGCTGGCGATCCCCAAGGACGCCAAGCACCCGGAGAACGCCTACGCCTTCATCAACTACCTGCTCGAGCCGCAGGTGGCCGCCAACAACACCAACGTCACCCACTACGCCAACCCGGTGAAGCCGGCCACGCCGCTGGTGGACGAGGCGATCCGCGAGGACAAGACCATCTACCCGCCGGAGGACGTGGCGGCGAAGATGTTCACCTACGCGATCAACCCGCCGGAAGTGGACAAGCTCTACACCCGGCTGTGGACGGAAATCAAGACCGGTCGTTGATATGACGCCGTAATTGAGGGAGCGCACTATGTGCGCGATCGGGCGTTGCCGAAGTGGCGTCGTTTCAGTTGCCGGAGAATGCCCCCTCCCTTTCGTGCGCAGCATGAAGGGGAGAGTTGGGGAGGGGTGCTTTTGATCTTCGCAAACAGCCCAGGCACCCCCTCCCAGCCTCCCCCTACCCACTTCGTGGGCAAGGGGAGGAGCAAGAGCAGGTCCCGGTAATGCCCCATCGCGCACCAAGGTGCGCTCCTACCGTTCCCTTGCCTTTTCGGAGCCCTCCATGCCCGTTGTTGACGCCAAGCCGGAAGCACTCGCCCTGAACAGTGAGCCCGGCTACCTGTCCATCCGCGACCTGCGCAAGGAATTCGACGGCTTCGTCGCCGTCGACGACGTCAACCTCGACGTGCGCAAGGGCGAGATCTTCGCGCTGCTGGGCGGCTCGGGCAGCGGCAAGTCCACGCTGCTGCGCTGCCTGGCCGGCTTCGAGACGCCGACCAGGGGGAAGATCCTGCTCGACGGGCAGGAGATCAACGCGCTGCCGCCCTACGAGCGGCCGATCAACATGATGTTCCAGTCCTATGCGCTGTTCCCGCACATGACCGTGGAGCAGAACATCGCCTTCGGCCTGAAGCAGGACGGCATGGCCAGGGACGCCGTCGCCCGCCGCGTCGGCGAGATGCTGGAACTGGTGCAGCTGGAGAAGCTGGGCAAGCGCAAGCCGCACCAGCTCTCCGGCGGCCAGCAGCAGCGCGTGGCGCTGGCGCGCTCGCTGGCCAAAAGCCCGAAGCTGCTGCTGCTGGACGAGCCGATGGGCGCGCTGGACAAGAAGCTGCGCTCGAAGATGCAGCTGGAGCTGGTCAACATCATCGAGCAGCTGGGCGTGACCTGCGTGATGGTCACCCACGACCAGGAAGAGGCGATGACCATGGCCACCCGCATCGCGGTGATGGACCAGGGCTGGATCCAGCAGATCGGCAAGCCGGACGACATCTACGAGCAGCCGGCCAACCGCTTCGTCGCCGGCTTCATCGGCTCGGTGAACCTGTTCGAGGGCGTGATCGACGAGGACCTGCCCGAGTACGTCACCGTGCGCACCACCGATTTCCCGGCTCCGATCTACGTCGGCCACGGCATCACCGGCTACGAGGGCCAGCCGGTGGCGTTCGCGCTGCGACCGGAGAAGGTGCACATCGCCAAGGACGAGCCCGCGGGCGATTCCAACAAGGCGTTCGGCGTGGTCGAGGACATCGCCTATTTCGGCAGCCATTCCGTGTACCACGTGCGCCTGCCCAGCGGCGCCAAGGTCCTGTCCAACTTCGCCAACATGAAGCGCTGGGACAGCGACGGCATCACCTGGAACGACGAGGTCTGGGTGAGCTGGGACGACAACGACGGCGTGGTGCTGACCTCATGAGCGCGCGCGGCCAGAATCCGGGAGGTTGGCGGCGCTGGCTGCCGGGCACCCGCGCCGGCGTGATCGGCGTGCCCTACCTGTGGCTGCTGCTGTTCTTCGCGATCCCGTTCCTGATCGTGCTGAAGATCTCGTTCGCGAAGATGGCGGTGGCGATGCCGCCGTACACCTCCATCGTGGCGTACGTGGACAACGCCTTCACCGTCAACCTCAACCTGGGCAACTACACGCAGCTGCTGACCGACGGCCAGTACGTGGTCGCCTACCTGAGTTCGATCAGGATCGCGCTGGTCTCCACGCTGCTGACGCTGCTGATCGGCTACCCGATGGCCTACGTGATCTCGCGCATGTCGCCGTCGGCGCGCAACATCGCGATGATGCTGGTGGTGCTGCCGTCGTGGACCTCGTTCCTGATCCGCGTCTATGCGTGGATCGGCATCCTCGACAGCAACGGCCTGGTCAATCGCACGCTGATGGGCATGGGCCTGATCGACGAACCACTGCGCATCCTCTACACCCCACTGGCCGCCTACATCGGCATCGTCTACTGCTACCTGCCGTTCATGGTGCTGCCGCTGTACGCCAACCTGGTCAAGCTCGACCACCGCCTGCTGGAGGCGGCCTACGACCTCGGCGCGAAACCGTGGCAGGCATTCGCGCGCATCACCCTGCCGCTGTCGCGCAGCGGCATCATCGCCGGCTGCATGCTGGTGATGATCCCGGCGGTGGGCGAGTTCGTCATCCCGGAAATGCTCGGCGGCCCGGACACGCTGATGATCGGCCGCGTGCTGTGGGGCGAGTTCTTCAACAACCGCGACTGGCCGCTGGCCTCGGCGGTGGCGATCGTGATGCTGCTCCTGCTGCTGGTCCCGATCATCATCTTCAACCGGTCCCAGCAGCGCGAGCTGGAAGGGAAGCTGGCATGAGCATGGCCCGACGCGGTTCCTGGCTGGGCTGGAGCGTGCTGCTGCTCGGCTTCGCCTTCCTGTACCTGCCGATCCTGCTGCTGATGCTGTACTCGTTCAATTCCTCGCGGCTGGCGACGGTATGGGCGGGTTTCTCCACGCAGTGGTACGGCGAGCTGTTCCGCGACCGGCAGCTGCTGGAAGCGGCGTGGATCAGCCTCAAGGTGGCGTTCTGGACCGCCACCGCGTCGATGGTGTTCGGCACCATGGCGGCGATGGCGATGACCCGCTTCAGGCGTTTCCCCGGCAAGACCGTGTTCGGCGCGCTGGTGACCGCGCCGCTGGTGATGCCGGAGGTGATCATCGGCCTGTCGATCCTGCTGATGCTGGTGTCGATGGGCGGCCTGTTCGGGCTGCCGTCCAAGGGCGTGGTGGCGATCTGGATCGCGCATGTCACCTTCACCCTTTCCTTCGTGACCGTGGTGGTGTCCTCGCGCCTGCAGGAGCTGGACCGCTCGCTGGAGGAAGCGGCGATGGACCTGGGCGCCAACCGGCTCAAGGTGTTCTTCCTGATCACCCTGCCGATCATCGCCCCGGCGCTGCTGTCCGGCTGGCTGCTGGCCTTCACCCTGTCGCTGGACGACGTGGTGATCGCCAGCTTCGTCGCCGGTCCCAGCTCGACCACGCTGCCGATGAAGATCTTCGCCTCGGTGCGCATGGGCGTGAGCCCGAAGATCAACGCGCTGGCGACCCTGCTGGTGCTGGCGGTCTCGACCGTGGCCTTCATCGGCTGGTGGATCTCGGCGCGCGCGGAGAAACGGCGCCAGCGCGACATGCAGCTGGCCCTGCAGGACAACGGGTGACGCTGCTGCCGCGCGAACGCTGGTGACGCGGGCATGACGGACGGGGCGCTACCATGCCCGTCTTCGTTGGATGCAGGTGTATCGCCATGGCTTCGTACCAGACCATCAACCCCTTCGACGGCCGCGTCGAGCGCACGGTCGAGCTGTTTGGCGCCGCTGCCATCGAGCAGCGGCTGGCCGCAGCCGAGGCCGCGTTCCCGATGTGGTCGGGCATGACGCTGGAACAGCGCGGGAGCCTGCTGCGCAAGGTGGCTGCCGGCCTGCGTGCGCGTAGCGACGCCATCCAGGACGCCATGACCTTGGAGATGGGCAAGCTGCGCGGCGAGGCGCTGGCCGAGATCGAGAAGAGCGCGGCGGCCTGCGAGTACTACGCCGAGCACGCCGCCGATTACCTCAGGCCGCAACCCATCGCCACCGAGGCGCAGCGCAGCCAGGTCGTCTACCAGCCCATCGGCTGCGTGCTGGCGGTGATGCCGTGGAATTTCCCGCTCTGGCAGGTGTTCCGCTTCCTGGCGCCGTCGCTGATGGCCGGCAACGTGGCCCTGCTCAAGCACGCCAGCAACGTG
Source organism: Pseudomonadota bacterium (assembly GCA_023399815.1). Classification (GTDB taxonomy): domain Bacteria; phylum Pseudomonadota; class Gammaproteobacteria; order Xanthomonadales; family Xanthomonadaceae; genus Stenotrophomonas. Next base: position 4,890 of record JAEWOJ010000081.1, read on the forward strand.
CCGGGCTGCGCCGACCTGATCGCCGCGGTGCTGGCCGATGCCGGCGTGCCCAAGGGCGTGTTCGACGTGCTGCACATCGACAACGACCAGGCCGCCGAGGTGCTGCGCGACCGCCGGATCAAGGCGGTCACGCTGACCGGCAGCGAGCGGGCGGGGCGTTCCATCGCCGCCAACGCCGGCGACCAGCTGAAGAAATGCGTGATGGAGCTGGGCGGCAGCGATGCCTTCGTGGTGCTGGACGATGCCGATATCGACGCCGCCGTCGCCGCGGCGGTGAAGTCGCGCTTCGACAATGCCGGGCAGACCTGCATCGCCGCCAAGCGCTTCGTGCTGGTGGAATCCATCGCCGACGCCTTCGTGCAGCGCTTCGTCGAGGCGGCGAAGGCGCGCGTGTATGGCGACCCGCGGGACGCGGCCACCACGCTGGCGCCGATGGCCCGCGCCGACCTGCGCGACGGGCTGCACCGGCAGGTGCGCGGGAGCATCGACAAGGGCGCGAAGGCACTGCTGGGCTGCGAGCCAGTGGCCGGCAGCCATGCCGGCTACCTGGCTTCGATCCTCGACCACGTGGCGTCGGGCATGCCGGCCTACGAGGAGGAACTGTTCGGTCCGGTGGCGGCGATCCTGCGGGTGAAGGACGAGGCCGAGGCGGTGCGCGTGGCCAACGACACCACGTTCGGCCTCGGCGGCAGCGTGTGGACGCGCGACGCCGCGCGCGGCGAGCGGATTGCCCTGCAGCTGCAGTGCGGCGCGGCCTTCGTCAACTCGGTGGTCAGGAGCGACGTGCGGCTGCCGTTCGGCGGCACCAAGCGCTCTGGCTTCGGCCGCGAACTGGCCGGCCCCGGCATCCACGAGTTCACCAACATCAAGACCCTCTACGTGGCGTAGGCCGGGGCAACGCATGTGGGTATGACTACGGTAGGAGCGATGCCAGTCGCGACCGGGCTTCACCGGTAAAGCCAGGTCGCGACTGGCGTCGCTCCTACATGCGTTTCGTCACCCATGCGTTCCGTCACCCGAACGGATGGTCGATCGACGGGCTCTGCGGCGTCAGCAGTTCGGCGCCGTCGGCGGTGATGTGCAGGATGTCCTCCAGGCGCACGCCGAATTTCTCCGGGATGTAGATGCCGGGTTCGTCGCTGAAGGTCATGCCCGGTTCGAGCAGATGCTTGTTGCCGCGGACCAGGTAGTCCCACTCGTGCATGTCCATGCCGATGCCGTGGCCGAGGCGGTGGCTGAAGTAGGCATAGTCCGGGCCGTAGCCGGCATCGCCGATGACCTTGCGTGCGGCCGCGTCCAGCGCCTCCATCGCCACGCCGGGGCGGGCGGCCTTCAGCGCGCTGGTCTGGGCCTGCAGCACGATGTCGAAGACGCGGCGGATGTCGTCGCCGGCCTTGCCCAGCACCACGGTGCGGGTGATGTCGCTGGTGTAGCCGTCGGCCTTGCAGCCGCCGTCGAAGATGACCGGCGTGCCCTCGGTGAGCCGCTGCGGCGCGTCCGAGCCGTGCGGCGAGGCGGTGTACTTGCCGATGTTGACGTCGGCGCTGCCGCGCAGGCCGGTGCGTGCATAGGCCAGGGCGATGAGCCCGGCGATGTCGCTCTCGGTCATGCCCGGCGCGAGCGCCTTCCACACAGCTTCGTACACCGCCAGCGTGGTCTGGTTGGCCAGGCGCATCAGCGCCATTTCCGCGGGGCTCTTGATGCGCCGGCAGCCGGCCGTGACCGGCCAGGCATCGACGAAGGTGGCATGGGGCAGGGCGTTCATGATGCCCTTGCTGCGGAAGAACGGCACCGTCTCCTCGATGCCGACCGTGCCGTTGGCGGCGCCGAAGCCGCGCAGTACCTGCGCGACCAGCGCATAGGGATCCTCGTCCTCCTGCCAGCCGCGCACGTCGTTGCCGAGCTTGATCTGCTCCAGCGTGCGGCCGCGCTCGAACTCGGGCGTGACGTAGACCGGTTCGCCCCTGCGCGGCAGGATCACGCCGGTCAGGCGCTCGCTGTTCCACCAGTGCATGCCGGTGAAATAGGTCAGCGAAGTGCCCGCGCCGATGAACACGGCATCGATGCGGTGTTCGTCCATCAGCTGCTGCGCCCGCGCCAGGCGTTGCGCGCGCTCGCTGGCCGTGATCGGCACCACGAGGTGCGCGACCGGCTTGAGCGCGCGCAGGGAGTCGGGAAGCGCGGGGGCGTCGCGGCGTTCGCCGGCCGCCAGCGCCGCGCCGGCCTGGCCGAGCAGGGGCAGCGTGGCGGCGCCCGCCGCCAGCGAGTTGCGCAGGAAATGCCGGCGACGATGGTTGAGGATGGCGTCGTTTCCCATGAAGTCCCCCGGAAAGCAGTGATGATGGATTGGAGTGGCCGCGGGCGGCCGCAGCGGCGCGGGCCTACAGCCAGCCCGAGCGCTTGAACAGCCGGTACAGCACCGCGCAGGTCGCGCCGACGACGAGGATCAGCAGCGGATAGGCGTAGCGGCCGGCCAGTTCGGGCATGTGGGTGAAGTTCATGCCGTACCAGCTGGTGATCAGGGTCGGCGCGGCCAGCAGCGCCGCCCAGGCGCCGAGCCGCTTGACCGTCTCGCCCTGCGCCAGCGTGACCAGCGACAGGTTCACGCTCAGCGCGGTGCCTAGCATCTCGCGCAGCGTGTCGATGGCGTCGTTGACCCGCGCGGCGTGGTCCTGCACGTCGCGCAGGTACAGCCGCGCTTCGTCGTTGAGCAGCTGCGCCGGGTTGCGCTGCAGCTGCGACAGCGCGTCCTGCAGCGGAGTGACCGCCAGCCGCATCTTGTTTAGCTCGCGCTTGAGGTCGTACAGGCGGATGACGGTGCGGCGCCGGTAGTTCTCGGCGAAGATGTCCTTCTCCAGCGAATCCAGCGTGTCGCGGAAGCTGTCGGTGATCGGCAGGTAGTTGTCCACCACCGCGTCGAGCACCGCGTACAGGCAGAACGACGGTCCCAGCGACACGAGGTCGTGCTCGCGCTCCAGCCGCATGCGCACCGGCGCATACGACAGCGAGGCGCCGTGGCGCACCGTCACCAGGTAGCGGGCGCCGAGGAAGGCATGGGTCTCGCCGTAGTGGATGCGCTCGTCCACCACCTGCGCGGTGTGCACCACCACGAACAGCGAGCTGCCGTAGGTCTCCACCTTGGGCCGCTGGTGCGCCTTGCGCGTGTCCTCGATGGCCAGGTCGTGCAGGCCGAATTCGGCCTGCACCTTCTCCAGCACGGCATCGTCCGGCTCGTACAGGCCGACCCAGACGAAGCCCCTGTCGCTGGATTCGAGCACGTGGCTGATCGAATCCAGCGAAAGATTGCGCAGCGTGCCGTCCTCGCCGTACCAGGTGCAGTTGATGACGCAGGGCGGATTGGCGGGAGCCGTTGCGGAAGAAGTGCCGACGTCCATGGGCCGCATCCTGCCTCAGCGCGTGGCGGGCGCCAAGCCGCGACGGCCGAGCGCCAGCGCGAACGCCAGGTGGACCGGCAGCAGCAGCACGATCCACTGCATGTTGAACTGGGCCTGCAACGACAGCCAGTGCAGCGGCAGCGACAGCGTGGCGATGGCGGCCACTGTCCACAGCAGCCCGCCGAACCAGCGGCCGGGCTGGCGCCCGCGCAGCAGCTGCCATGCGCCCGGCAGCAGCGCCAGCGCCAGCGGGCTGAGCAGCAGCAGGTTGCGATTGCCCCAGGCGGCGCGATGCTCGCTCCAGCCCCAGAGATAGGCCAGCAGCAGGCCGGCCACGCCGCAGAACAGCCAGAAGGGCAGGGCAACGCCGCCGAGCGCGCGGCGGTGCCGGCGTGCGGCGAAGACCCCGCCGGCCAGCACCAGGCCGGTCAGCAGCCAGGGCCACCAGGCGCGGGCGTGTTCGGCCGGCTCCGGCGACAGCCGCTGCGGCAGCAGTTCCTGCTCGGACTGCACCAGCGGGCGACCGGCGCTGTTGCGGGCTTCGCGCAGGCTGTCGGCCAGCCGCATCGGCACGAAGGCCTCCTGCCAGCGCGACAGCGGCTGGTCGGCCCACGGGCCGAGGCCGAGGTCGAAGCCCAGCCACATCCAGGGCGACGGCGAGGCCAGCCGCACCGCCTCGCTGCGCCAGGTGTTGCCGCGCGAGCGGCCGGCCAGCTGCGACTGCAGGCTGCCGCCCATGGCGCGGTCGAGCGCGTCGCGCACCATCGTCGAGCAGTTGGCGGTGAAGTAGTCGTAGCGGTAGCGGGCGTTCTCTGGGCGCGCGCGCTCGGCCAGGTCGTCGGCCAGCGCCCGAGCCTGCGGCGGCGGCAGGTCCAGCCACTGGATGGCGGCGCCGCGGCCGGCGTCGCGGTACTGCGCCAGGTCCTCGTCCAGCGGCAGCGCGACGAGGTAGTACATCATCCGGCCGCGCACGAAGTTGCCGACGAAGTCCGGCTCGGACGGGTCGAAGAAGCCGAAGTTGTAGGAGACCGCCGGGCCGCCGTCGGGATCGGCCACGACCAGGGCGTCGTGGCCGAAACGCTCGAAGAAGATCTCGCCCGGCTGCATCGTCACCACGCCGATGCGCGGTGCGCGGGAAGCCGCCTCGGCAGCCGGCGGCGCGGCCTGGGCCACGCCGGCCGCCAGCACCAGCAGGCAAAGCAGCGCGCACGCCAGCAGGCGCGCGAGGGCAAGGGGCGAGCGCGGCCGCCGGGAAAGACGCGGGGCGATCAAGCTTCGTCCTGCGGATCGGGAGGCAGCACGGTGACGTGGAAGGCCTGTACCCGGCGCGCGTTGGCGCGCGCGACACGGAACACGAAGCGGCCCAGGGTGAGCTCGTCGCCGATCTCGGGCAGGTGGCCGATGGCCTCGGTGACCAGGCCGCCGATGGTGTCGTAGTCGTCGTCGGAGAAATCCGCGCCGAAGCGTTCGTTGAAATCCTCGATCGCGGTCAGCGCGTCGACCACGTAGCGGCCGTCGGCCTGGATCGCGATCTGCGCGGTGTGGTCCTCGGCCTCGTCGTGCTCGTCGTCGATCTGGCCGACGATCTGTTCCAGCACGTCCTCGATGGTGACCAGCCCGGCGACGCCGCCGTATTCGTCCACCACGATCGCCATGTGGTTGCGCGAGAGCCGGAACTCCTTGAGCAGCACGTTGAGCTTCTTCGACTCGGGAATCAGCACCGCCGGGCGCAGCAGCTCGCGGATGGTGGCGTGGCTGTTGTCGGCGACCACGCCGCGCAGCAGGTCCTTGGCCAGCAGGATGCCGAGCACGTCGTCCTTGTTCTCGCCGTGCACGGGGAAGCGCGAATGGCCGGACTCGACCACCTGCTTCATCAGTTCCAGGAACGGCTGTTCGACCGGCAGGGACACCATCTGCGAGCGCGGGATCATGACGTCGCCGACGGTCAGCTCGGCCACCGCGATGGCGCCTTCCATCATGCGCAGGGTGTCGGCGGCGATCAGGCCGTCCTGCTCGGCCGTCTGCAGCACGGCTACCAGTTCGTCGCGGGTATGGGGCTCGCCGGAGAAGGCCGCGCTCAGGCGTTCGAGCCAGCCGCGCTTCTTTTCGCCCTGCTCCGGGGCGGTACTACTGTCGTCTTCGGACATCGCTTCGTTCGGGGTACCCGGCGGACCGGGCGGTGAGGGCAAGTCTAGCAGGATGTCCGCGGCCTCCCGCTCAGGCCGGCGGGCTGCCTTCGGCCTCGCCGGAAGCGGTGGCCGGCGCTTCGTCCTCGGCTGGAAGATCCAGGCTGTAGGTGCAGCCGGCCAGGGTCTTGCCGGGGTGGGAGGCGACGTTGGACACGCTCAGGATCACCGACTCGATCATCGCCTCGCCGGTCCTGGGATCGGTCACGTCGCGGCTGACCAGCTCGCGGCCGGCCATGAACTTGCCGTCGGCGTCGTAGCCGGTTTCCAGTTCCAGCGTCGCGGCCAGCGGCCGTGGGTCGGCCAGGTCGAGGATCGCCACGATGCTGGTGCCGGCCACGGCGATGCGGTCGGTGCTGTGGCCGAACACGGTGACCGGCGCGTTCAGCGCGTACTCGTTCATGAACAGGTTGCCCTGCGGCAACGGCCGCCAGCCCAGCGCGACTGCCTTCAGCGGGTCGGCGGCGATGGGCGCCAATGCGGTGAAATCGCTCACGCCCTGCCGGCACTCGATGAGGGCGGGGAGGTCGATGGCGGGATCGGCGGATGCGAAGGCGGGCGACAGCGCGGCGAGCAGCAGCGGGAGCAGGCGCTTCATCGGCATCGTTCAGCGCTCGCCCGCGTAGGGATCGGCGATGCCCAGCTCGGCGAGGATCTCGCGCTCGAGCTGTTCCATCGCTTCGGCTTCCCTGTCGTCCTCGTGGTCCCAGCCGAGCAGGTGCAGCACGCCGTGCACGGTCAGGTGCGCGTAGTGGGCGTTGAGCGGCTTGCCCTGTTCTTCGGCCTCGCGCGCCACCACCGGCGCGCAGATCACCAGGTCGCCGAGCAGCGGGAACTTGACGCCCTTGGGCAGGCCTTCGGGAACCTCGGCCGGGAAGCTGAGCACGTTGGTGGCGTAGTCCTTGCCGCGGTAGTGGCGGTTCAGCGACTGGCCTTCGCGGGTGTCGACCACGCGGATGGCCAGGTCGGCCTCGCGGATGCGGCCATTCAACGCGGCGGCGACCCAGCGGCGGAAACTCACCGCCGCCGGCAGGCCGGCGCGGGGCAGCGCGTAGCTGACGGCGACATCGAGGCGGACGGGACCCTTGGTCATGGCAGGTTCCAGCGGTCAGGCAGTGCGGGGGCGCACAGTATCGCGCGCAAGCGGCCTCACCGCGACTTCCATTCGTCCGCGGCGAAGGCGATCTCCACGACCTCGGCCGTGGCGCGCCGGTCAGCGATGCCGGCCTCTTCGGCGGACGCATGGCAGTTGTGGCCGAGCAGCAGGGCGATCTGCCGGACCAGCTGCACCGCGCTCTGTTCCGGCGAGTCCTGCGTGGAGAGATGGAGCGTCCCGCCTCCGCAGCCGCCGACGTTGGCGACCTGCAGGGCCGGGATCAGGATGCGCGCGGCCTGGTCGGCCAGCGCGTTGAATTCGTCGGACGAGATGCGCTCCTGGGCGGCCGAGGCACGCAGCTTGAAATAGTAGAGCTGCTTGTAGAACAGGTAGCCGTTGGAATACAGGAGCCAGTCGTGCGGCGGCAGGCGCATGCTCAGCTGCAGCTTCTGCCCGGTGAGCTGCCCGGCCTCGGCCTTGGCCTTCAGCACCGCCGCGTCGATGTCGTTGGCGGGCGGCGGGTCGCCGGTCTCCGGCGAAGGCAGCGGGAACGGGCTCTGCTGCAGTTCGCGCAGCTGCGTGTAGGTGCCTTGTCCGCTGGCCAGTTGCAGGTCCTGGCGGAAGGCGTCCATGCCCTTTTCGACCGCCGTTGCCTGGGCCATCAGCCCGGCGGGATAGACATAGACGTCGAAGCGGATTTCCTGGTGGTCCCTCAACGCGTAGCGGAATCCCGCGCCCGCGTATTTCTGCGCCGGGTTGAAAGTGCTTCCTTCAAGCTCGAAATCGCCGACCTGCTTCGGCGCGACCAGGTAACTGGTTTCGATGTAGGCCCGCGCGGCGGTGTCCGCTTTCTTCCTGGCCGCCACTGGAAAGCCGGCGGCCAGCGCCAGGATCCCGAAGGCCAGCAGCAGAAGGGGACGGGACATGGCAGGCACCTCCTGTGCGGGCGGGTGCCATGAGTGTATGCCTTACTCGACCCCGGGATTGACCTGCTGCAGGTCGCGGCGGTCGTAGGCGTTGACGATGCGCGCCACCAGCGGGTGGCGGACCACGTCGCGCGATTCGAAGAAGGTGAAGCTCACGCCCTCGACGCCGCGCAGCACCTCGATGGCGTCGCGCAGGCCGGACTTGACGTGCTTGGGCAGGTCGGTCTGGGTGAGGTCGCCGGTGACCACCGCGGTGGAGCCGAAGCCCAGGCGGGTCAGGAACATCTTCATCTGCTCGATGGTGGTGTTCTGGGCCTCGTCCAGGATCACGAAGGCGTCGTTGAGCGTGCGTCCGCGCATGTAGGCCAGCGGCGCGATCTCGATGACGTTCTTCTCCAGCAGCTTGGCGACCTTCTCCACGCCGAGCATCTCGTACAGCGCGTCGTACAGCGGGCGCAGGTAGGGGTCTACCTTCTGGGTGAGGTCGCCGGGCAGGAAGCCGAGCTTCTCGCCGGCTTCCACTGCCGGGCGCACCAGGATCAGGCGCTGCACGCGCGATTCGTTCAGCGCTTCCACCGCCATGGCCACGGCCAGGAAGGTCTTGCCGGTGCCGGCCGGACCGATGCCGAAGTTGATGTCGTGGGTCGCGATCTGGTGCAGGTAGCGCGACTGGTTCTGGCCGCGGCCGCGCACGGTGCCGCGCTTGACCTTGATCGCCACGTCCTGCGCCTCGTAGGCGCGCTCGGCCACCTGCTCGACGTTGGCGTGGCTCAGCAGCAGGTGGATGGCGTGGCTGTCCAGCGTGGTGCGGGTGGCTTCGTCGTAGAGCGCCCTGAGCAGCCTTTCGGCCTCGCCGGCGGTCTTGCCGGGGCCGCTGACGCGGAACACATTGCCGCGATTGGCGATTTCCACGCCAAGGCGCAGTTCGATCTGGCGCAGGTTCTCGTCGAATGGACCGGCGAGGTTGGCCAGCCGCTCGTTGTCGGCGGGTTCGAGGGTGAAGTCGCGATGGGTGATGGCGGTCATGGCGGGAGAGATGGTGCCGATGTGCCCGATATCAATGGCGTGGCGCGCCGGCCGGCATTGTCCCACGTCCCGTGCCGGCGGGTGCTTGCAGGGCGGCGAACCGGGGGAGGGCCATGTCGAATCCGGGGCTGCGCGATTCGTCATTGGAATTTAATTATCCATTGAATTAAATGCAGGAATGAAGCGACAGCGACCCGCATCCACACCCTCCATGGC
>JAEWOJ010000132.1 GCA_023399815.1 Pseudomonadota bacterium
GTTGTCGCGGATCGCGTCGATCGCCGCCGGGCCGCGCTCGGCCTTGCCGACCATGCCCAGCAGGCCGGTCTGCTCCAGCACCTGGCGGGTGAACTTGTCCATGCGGGTGGCGGTGGTCGGGCCGGCCGGGCCCACCACCTCGTCGCGCACCGGATCGACCGGGCCGACGTAGTAGATGAAGCGGCCCTTCAGGTCGACCGGCAGCTCCTCGCCCTTGTTGAGCATGTCGACCATGCGCTTGTGCGCGGCGTCGCGGCCGGTCAGCAGCTTGCCGTTGAGCAGCAGGGTCTGGCCCGGCTTCCAGCTGGCCACTTCCTCCGGGGTGACGGTATCCAGGTCGACGCGGGTGCCCTTGGAGGCGTCGTAGGTGATCTGCGGCCAGTCCTCCAGCGACGGCGGGTCCAGCATTACCGGGCCGCTGCCGTCCAGCGTGAAGTGCGCGTGGCGGGTGGCGGCGCAGTTGGGGATCATCGCCACCGGCAGGTTGGCGGCGTGGGTCGGGTAGTCCTTGACCTTGATGTCCAGCACCGTGGTCAGGCCGCCCAGGCCCTGCGCGCCGATGCCCAGCGCGTTGACCTTGTCGTACAGCTCCAGGCGCAGTTCCTCGGCACGGCTGGACGGGCCGCGCGCCTTCAGGTCGTTGATGTCGATCGGCTCCATCAGCGCTTCCTTGGCCAGCAGCATCGCCTTCTCGGCGGTGCCGCCGATGCCGATGCCGAGCATGCCCGGCGGGCACCAGCCCGCGCCCATGGTCGGCACGGTCTTGAGCACCCAGTCGACGATGGAGTCGGACGGGTTGAGCATGGCGAACTTCGACTTCGCCTCCGAACCGCCGCCCTTGGCGGCAACGATCACCTCGACGGTGTCGCCCGGCACCACCTTCACGTTGACCACGCCCGGGGTGTTGTCCTTGGTGTTGGTGCGCTTGCCGGCCGGGTCGGCCAGCACCGAGGCGCGCAGCTTGTTGTCCGGGTAGGCATAGGCGCGGCGGATGCCCTCGTTGGCCATGTCCTCCACGCCCATGGTGGCGTCGTCCCAGCGTACGTTCATGCCGATTTCCAGGAACACGGTGACGATGCCGGTGTCCTGGCAGATCGGGCGGTGGCCCTCGGCGCACATGCGCGAGTTGATCAGGATCTGCGCCATCGCCTCCTTGGCCGCCGGCGACTCCTCGCGCTCGTAGGCAGCGGCGAGGTTCTTGATGTAATCGACCGGGTGGTAGTACGAGATGTACTGCAGCGCGTCGGCGATGGACTGGATGAGGTCTTCCTGCTTGATCGATGTCACGGCTTGCTCAAGGCTGGCGGGGGTTGGAGCCGGCCATTTTAGTGCAAAGTGCCTGCCCGGCCCCTTGTCACGGCAGCACACGCTGTTGCGTCCTTCCCGCATGGACATGACCGAAACCTTCCAGCAGCACCGCCCGCGCCTGCTGGCGCTGGCCTATCGCCTGCTCGGCAGCCGTGCCGATGCCGAGGACGTGGTCCAGGATGCGTGGCTGCGCTGGGCCGGCGCCGACACCGCGGCCATCCTCGACCCGGAAGCCTGGCTGGTCACCGCCACCACCCGGCTCGGCCTGGACCGGCTGCGCGCGGCCACGCGGCAACGCCTCGACTATGTCGGCCCATGGCTGCCCGAGCCACTGCACATCGCCGCCGACCTGCCGCCGACGCCCGGTCCGGCGCAGGTCCACGCCCTGGCCGAGGATGTCTCGCTGGCCTTCCTGGCCCTGCTCGAACGGCTCGGCCCGGAGGAACGCGCCGCCTTCCTGCTCAAGGAAGCGTTCGACCACGACTACGCGGCCATCGCCGGGCTGCTCGGCCACAGCGAGGCCAACTGCCGCCAGCTGGTGCACCGTGCGCGCAAGCGCCTGCAGGAAGGACGGCCGCGTTTCGCCGCCGATGCGGGCCAGCACCGGCGCCTGCTGGCGCGCTTCATGGAAGCCTCGCAGCAGGGCGACACCGCTGCCCTCCAGGCGTTGCTGCATGCCAACGCGCAGCTGGTCTCCGACGGCGGCGGCGTGGTCACCGCGGCGCTGCGACCGCTGCTCGGCGCCGAACGCATCGGCCAGTTGTTCCGGGCCATCGCGCGCCGCGGCGGCACCCATCCGGCGCGGCTGGGCAGCGTCAACGGCGAGCCGGCGATCCTGCGCTTCGACGGCGGCCACCTGCATTCGGTCACCACCATCGTGGTCGATGGCGACCGCATCGCACGGATCTACAGCGTGCTCAACCCGCACAAGCTGCGCGCCCTTGTCACGGCCGACGATGCCGGCGCGTCCTTGCAGTGAAGGCGGCCACTTCCGGCCGCCCACTGGAGCCCTCCCGATGAGCAGCACTTCCCCCCGCGTTCCCTACACCCGCCTGGCCGCCGATGCGTTCAAGGGCCTGCTGGCGACCAGCCAGGCCGTGCATTCGGCGTCGCTGGAGCATGACCTGCTGGAACTGGTGTTCCTGCGGGTCTCGCAGATCAACGGCTGCGGCTACTGCATGGACATGCACGCCACCGCGCTGCGCAAGGCCGGGATCGAGCCGCGCAAGCTGGACACCCTGCCGGCCTGGCACGAAAGCCGTTTCTTCGACGCGCGCGAGCGTGCCGCGCTGGCATGGGCCGAGGCCCTGACCCACCTGCCCGATGGCGCGCCATCGCAGTCCGCGTTCGATGCGCTGGCGCCGCACTTCGACGAGAAGGGCATCAGCGACCTGAGCATGGCGGTGGCGGTCATCAACGCCTGGAACCGCCTCGGTGCCGGCCTGCTGCCGCCGTTGCCCTGAGCCGTTCCGCGCCGCTTCTCTCCACGGGAAGCGGCGCCGGCCCGCGCGGCGCGATGGCCGCCAACGGCGGCAGGCCGCACAATACGGCCGCATGGGAACCCTGGTACTGATCCTCGACCTCATCGGCACTTTCGTGTTCGCACTGTCCGGCGCGACGATGGGCGTACGCCGGCGGCTGGACATCTTCGGCGTGCTGGTGCTGTCCTTCGCCGCCGCATTGGCCGGCGGCATCACCCGCGACCTGCTGATCGGCGCCACGCCGGTGGCCGCGATCAGCGACTGGCGCTACCCGGCCATCACCCTGGCGGCCGGCACCGTCACCTTCTACTGGGCGCCGTTGATCGAACGCATGCAGTACCCGGTGCGCATGTTCGACGCGATGGGCCTGGCGCTGTTCGCCGTGGCCGGCACGCAGAAGGCGCTGGCCTTCGGCATCGCACCGCCGATGGCCGCGGCGCTGGGCATGCTCACCGGCATCGGCGGTGGCATCGCCCGCGACGTGCTGCTGGCGCAGGTGCCGCTGGTGCTGCAGGCCGAACTGTATGCCGTGGCCGCCCTGGCCGGCGCGGCGGTGGTGGCGCTCGGCTACTGGCTCGGGCTGCCGGCCCTGCCCTGCGCGCTCGCCGGCGCCGGGCTGTGCTTCGGGCTGCGGATGATGGCGATGCACTATGGCTGGCACCTGCCGGTGGCGCTGCAATCCGCCGATCCGCCGCCGCCGGAAGGCCCGCGCCGCTGAGGCGACGAAGCGCTCACGGCACCCGCGCCAGATTGGTATGGTAGTGACCTTCCCACAGGAGACGACCATGGCCACGGAACGTTCCGATACCTTGATTGGCGACGATGCAGTACGCCTGCTCGGCTCGCAGGAGCAGTCCTCGGAAGTGCTGGTGCAGGTCAAGGACGGTCATGTCACGCTGTCCGGCGACGTGCCGAGCGCGGCGGTGAAGCAGCAGGTGGAAGCGCAGGTGGCCGGCCTCGAAGGCGTGCGCGGCGTGCGCAACCTGCTCAACGTCGACAGCGGCAAGCGCTCCTTCGGCCCGCGCGGCCGCGCCGTCCGCGACAACCCGGACGGCGAGGACGACGCGCGCATGGGCGAGATCGACCTGGACGAGAACGGCTGAGCCGGCGGGCAGCGGCCAACCCGTCCCGGTCCCGCTGCCCGAGCCCCGCATGCCGCACGCGCCTTCCCCTCCCGTTTCCGCCAACGGCGAGCGCCCCAGTTTCCGCGAGCGCATGAACGCCATGCGCAACCTGCCGCCGTTCCTGCGGCAGATCTGGCGGACCAGCCCCGGCCTGACCCTGGCCAGCCTGTCCCTGCGTCTGGTGCGCGCGCTGCTGCCGGTGGCGATGCTGTACGTCGGCAAGCTGATCATCGACGAGGCCGTGCGCCTGGCCGGCGCCGGTGCCATGCCGCCGCTGGGCGAGGCGCTGTCCAGCGGCCACCTCGACACGCTGCTGGCGCTGCTGGCGCTGGAGCTGGGCATCGCCATCGGCTCGGACCTGCTGGGACGGCTGGTCAACTACGCCGACGCGCTGCTCTCCGAGCTGTTCAGCAACGCCACCAGCGTGCGCCTGATGGAGCATGCCGCCGAGCTGGACCTAGAGGACTTCGAGGACCCCGAGCTGCAGGACAAGCTCGACCGCGCCCGGCGCCAGACCATGGGCCGGACCAACCTGATGAGCCAGCTGCTCGGGCAGGCGCAGGACGTGGTCACCGTGATCAGCTTCGCCGCCGGCCTGGTCGCCTACGCGCCCTGGTTGATCGCCCTGCTGGCGGTAGCGCTGGTGCCGGCCTTCCTCGGCGAATCGCACTTCAACACGCTGGGCTATTCGCTCAACTACAGCTGGACCCCGGAACGGCGCCAGCTCGACTACCTGCGCCAGGTCGGCGCCAGCGTGGAAACCGCCAAGGAGGTGAAGATCTTCAACCTCCACCGTTTCCTGATCGACCGCTACAAGCGGCTGGCCGAGCGCTTCTACCGCGCCAACCGCGCGCTGGCGCGCAAGCGCGCGTTCTGGGGCACGCTGCTGGCGGCGCTGGGCACGCTGGGGTACTACGCCGCCTATGCCTACATCGCCTGGCGCACCATCCGCGGCGATTTCAGCATCGGCGACCTGACCTTCCTGTCCGGCAGCTTCCTGCGCCTGCGCCAGCTGCTGGAAGGCCTGCTGACCGGTTTCTCGCAGGTCGCGGGACAGGCGCTGTACCTGGACGACCTGTTCTCGTTCTTCGCCATCGAACCGGAAATCCGCTCGCGGCCGGACGCGGTGCCGGTGCCGCGGCCGATCCGCGAGGGCTTCGTGTTCGAGAACGTCGGCTTCCGCTACCCCGATGCCGAACGCTGGGCGGTGCGCCACCTCGATTTCCAGCTGCATGCCGGCGAGGTCATCGCCCTGGTCGGCGAGAACGGCGCCGGCAAGACCACCCTGGTCAAGCTGCTGGCGCGGCTCTACGACCCGGACGAAGGCCGCATCCTGCTCGACGGCCGCGACCTGCGCGACTACGACCTGGACGACCTGCGCGCCAACATGGGCGTGATCTTCCAGGATTTCGTTCGCTACCACCTGTCGGCCGGCGAGAACATCGGCGTCGGCCAGGTCGATGCGATGGCCGACGCCGGACGCATCCGCGGCGCCGCGCGCCGGGCGCTGGCCGATGAGGTGATCGACGCCCTGCCCGGCGGCTACGACCAGCTGATCGGGCGCCGCTTCAAGACCGGCGTGGACCTGTCCGGCGGGCAGTGGCAGAAGATCGCCATCGCCCGCGCCTACATGCGCGACGCGCAGGTGATGATCCTCGACGAGCCCACCGCCGCGCTGGACGCGCGCGCCGAGTACGAAGTGTTCCAGCGCTTCAAGGAGCTGTCCGACAAGCGCACCGCGGTGCTGATCTCGCATCGCTTCTCGTCGGTGCGCATGGCCGACCGCATCCTGGTCCTGGCCGACGGGCGCATCGAGGCCAGCGGCACCCACGCGCAGTTGATGGCCGAGGGCGGCCGCTACGCCGAACTGTTCGAACTGCAGGCCGCCGGCTACCGCTGAAACCGCGCCCGGATAGATGAGATTAAATCTCATTTGAAGGATTTCGGCTAGAATGGGCGGGTCAATCCATCCCCACGCGAACCGCCGCATGTCTTCCGCTTTCGGCACCGAAACGGTGCTCGACGTCCACCACTGGACGGACGCCTATTTCAGCTTCTCCACCACCCGCGACAATGGCTTCCGCTTCGAGAACGGCCAGTTCGTGATGATCGGCCTGGAAAACGAGGGCAGCCGCCCGCTGATGCGCGCCTACTCCATCGCCAGCGCCAACTGGGAAGAGCAGCTGCACTTCTTCAGCATCAAGGTGCAGGACGGCCCGCTGACCTCGCGCCTGCAGCACCTCAAGCCCGGCGACACGATCCTGGTCGGCAAGAAGCCCACCGGCACCCTGCTGATCAGCGACCTGCATCCCGGCAAGCACCTGTACCTGCTGGGCACCGGCACCGGCCTGGCGCCGTGGCTGAGCATCGTCAAGGACCCGGAGACCTACGAGCGCTTCGAGAAGGTCATCGTCTGCCACGGCGTGCGCTTCGAGCAGGACCTGGCCTACCGCGAGTACTTCGAGAAGGACCTGTTCGAGGACGAGATCCTCGGCGACATCGTCCGCGACAAGCTGCTGTACTACCCGGCGGTCACCCGCGAGCCGTTCCGCAACCACGGCCGCCTGACCACGCTGATGGAGACCGGCGAGATGCCGCGCACGCTGGGCCTGCCGCCGTTCGACCCGGCCAACGACCGCTTCATGATCTGTGGCAGCCCGCAGATGCTGGCCGACCTGCGCAGCGTGCTGGACGCGCGCGGCTTCGAGGTTTCGCCACGCATCGGCTCGCCGGGCCACTACGTGTTCGAGCGCGCGTTCGTCGAGAAGTAGGCGCCCGCCGCAACCCGCAGGCATGAACG
Organism: Pseudomonadota bacterium; assembly: GCA_023399815.1. Taxonomy (GTDB): domain Bacteria; phylum Pseudomonadota; class Gammaproteobacteria; order Xanthomonadales; family Xanthomonadaceae; genus Stenotrophomonas. Next base: position 6,714 of record JAEWOJ010000132.1, read on the forward strand.
ATCGCGGCCCGGCACCGGCATGTGCCGGGCCGCGCTGTATCCGCGGGCTCCGCCCTGTTTGTTGCGCGATGCGCAACATGCTATTCTGCATCATATGATCAAGTCGTTCCGGCACAAGGGCCTGCGCAGACTCTTCGAGACGGGAAGTACTGCCGGCGTGCAGGCCGATCACGCCAGGCGGCTGCGCATGCAGCTCGCCGCACTTGATACTGCGCAAACCATCGAGGACATGGACATCCCGGGCTTCCGTCTGCACCCACTGAAGGGCGGAATGAAGGGACGCTGGTCCATTGCCGTCAACGGCAACTGGCGCGTCACCTTCGAGTTCAAGGACGGCAACACCTACATCCTGGACTATGAGGATTACCACTGATGAACATGCACAATCCCCCGCATCCCGGCGAGTTCATCTCCGGCATCTATCTCGAACCCAACAACATCAGCGGCCGCGAACTGGCCGAGAAGCTGGGTGTCGCCGCCTCCACGCTCAGCCGCGTGCTCAACGGCAGCAGCCGGATCAGTCCTGAAATGGCACTGCGCCTGTCCAAGGCACTCGGCCGCAGCCCGGAAAGCTGGCTGGCCATGCAGGACGCCCATGACCTGTGGGTGGCCCGCCAGCATGTCGACCTGAAGAACGTCAGCCGGCTGGAACTGGCCGCCTGACTCAGGCCAGCGCCGCCCGGATATCGTCTTCCAGCGATTCCGGGCGCGCCGTCGGCGCGTAGCGGGCGATCACCCGCCCGTCGCGCCCCACCAGGAACTTGCTGAAATTCCACTTGATCGCGGCGATCCCGAACGCGCCGCGCTTCTCGCGCTGCAACCAGCGCCACAGCGGATGGGCATCGGCGCCGTTGACCCGCAGCTTGGCCGACATCGGGAAACTGACTCCGTAGTTGAGGCTGCAGAACGTCCCGATCGCCGCCTCGTCGTCCGGCTCCTGGTGGCCGAACTGGTCGCAGGGGCAGCCCAGCACCACCAGCCCGCGCGGCCCGTAGTCGCGCCAGAGCCGCTCCAGCCCTTCGTACTGCGGCGTGAAGCCGCATTGCGAGGCGGTGTTGACGATCAGCAGCGCCCGGCCGTCGAACGCCGCCAGCGGCATCGGCCGGCCGTCCAGTGCCGTCAGCTCGAAATCGAAGGCATCGGTCATGGGCAAGCTCCGGACGGGCCTGCCAGCGTACGCCATCTGGACGGCAACGGCCTGCAACAAGCGGCTTCGCGCCGCAACCGTGCCATTCGACACACCCGTCGGCCGCGGCCGGCGGGTTACCCTGAGAGTTCAGTATTTTCCGGAGTTTCCGACTTGAACACCCGCCTCGCTCTCGCCCTCGCCGTGTCCCTGGGCCTTGCCCTGCCGGCCTACAGCCTGACCGCGAACGCCGCCGGCAGCCAATCGGCCCAGCAGGCCAACCCGTTCTTCTCCGAGAGTCCGCTGCCGCTGCACTACCCGCAGTTCGACAAGATCAAGGACAGCGACTTCGCCCCGGCCTTCGACGCCGGCATGGCGCAGCAGCTCAAGGAAGTGGAGGCGATCGCCAACAATCCGGCCGCCCCGACCTTCGACAACACCCTGATCGCGCTGGAGAAGAGCGGCGCCGTGCTCGACCGCGCCACCACCGTGTTCTTCGCCCTGATCGGCGCCGACACCAACGACGCGCGCAAGCAGCTGCAGGCTGAGTACTCGGCCAGGTTCGCCGCCCACAGCGACGCGGTCAACCTCAACGGCAAGCTGTTCGCGCGCATCGAGAAGCTCTACAACGACCGCGACACGCTGGGCCTGGATGCCGAGGGCCTGCGCCTGGTCGAGAAGTACCACGACAACTTCGTCCGCGCCGGCGCCAAGCTGTCCGACGCCGACAAGGCCAAGCTGAAGGAGATCAACGCCGAGCTGGCCAACCTGGGCACCAAGTTCAGCCAGAACGTGCTGGCCGAGGTCAACGCCGCCTACATCGTGGTCGACGATGCCGGGGAACTGGACGGCCTGTCGGCCGAGCAGATCGCCGCCGCCGCCGAAGCCGCCAAGGCGCGCAAGCTGGACGGCAAGTACGTCATCGCCCTGCTCAACACCACCACCCAGCCGTCGCTGAGCAACCTGACCAACCGCGAGCTGCGCCGCAGGATCCACGAAGCCTCGGTCTCGCGCGGCAGCAAGGGCGGCGAGTACGACAACACCGCGCTGGTCTCGCGCATCATGACCCTGCGCGCGCAGAAGGCGGCGCTGATGGGCTTCCCGAACTACGCCGCCTACGGCCTGACCAACCAGACCGCCAAGACCCCGGAAGCGGTCAACGCCATGCTCGGCCAGCTGGCCCCGCCGGCCGTGGCCAACGCCAGGCGCGAGGCCGCCGACCTGCAGGCGATGATCGACGCCGAGCAGAAGGCCGCCGGCAAGCCAAGCTTCGAGCTGCAGCCGTGGGACTGGGCCTTCTACAGCGAGAAGGTGCGCCAGGCCAAGTACGACTTCGACGAGTCGCAGCTCAAGCCGTACTTCGAGATGAAGCGCGTGCTGGAAGACGGCGTGTTCCATGCCGCCAACAAGGAATACGGCCTGAGCTTCAGGCAGCGCACCGACCTGCCGGTCTACAACCCGGACGTGACCGTCTACGACGTGTTCGACGCCGACGGCAGCCAGCTGGCGATCTTCATCTTCGACCCGTATGCGCGCCAGTCCAAGCGCGGCGGCGCGTGGATGAACTCCTACGTGTCGCAGTCGGCGCTGACCGGCAACAAGCCGGTGGTGGCCAACCACCACAACATCCCCAAGCCGCCGGCCGGCCAGCCGACCCTGTTGACCTGGGATGAGGTCACCACCCTGTTCCACGAGTTCGGCCATGCCCTGCACGGCATGTTCTCCAACGTGAAGTACCCGTACTTCTCGGGCACCGCCGTGCCGCGCGACTTCGTCGAGTTCCCGTCCCAGGTCAACGAGATGTGGGCCGACGAGCCGAGCATCCTGGCCAACTACGCCAGGCACTACCAGAGCGGCGCGGCGATGCCGCAGGCCCTGCTGGACAAGGTGGTCGCTGCGTCCAAGTTCAACCAGGGCTTCGCTACCACCTCGTACCTGGGCGCGGCGATGCTCGACCAGAACTGGCACCAGCTCTCCGTCGACCAGGTGCCGGCGCCGCAGAAGGTGATGGACTTCGAGCACGACGCGCTGGTCGGTGATGGCATCTACTACGCGCCGGTGCCGCCGCGCTACCGCACCCCGTACTTCAGCCACATCATGGGCGGCTACTCGGCCGGCTACTACGCCTACATCTGGTCCGAGGTGCTCGACGCCAACACCCAGAAGTGGTTCCGCGACCACGGCGGCCTGTCGCGCGCCAACGGCGACCACTTCCGCCAGACCCTGCTGTCCAAGGGCGGCAGCGTCGATGCGATGGAACTGTTCCGCAACTTCGCCGGCCACGATCCGCAGATCGGGCCGCTGCTGGAGAAGCGTGGCCTGACCGGCGCCGAAGCCGGCAAGTAAGCGCCGCGACATCGGTTGGACCTGGACCGCCCGGCTTGCCCGGGCGGTTTTTCGTTGTCCGGAGGAACTACCCGCGGACCCTGTCCCGGCGACGCGAGCGGATCATCCGGACCTGGAGAACGAAGCCCGCGATGAAGAGGGCGATCCATGCGAGCAGCGTGGTGCGCACCACGGCGGATTGCGGCCCCTCGGCGAGGGGATGCGCCGCCGGCAGCCGCGTCAAGGTTTCGGCGATGGCGGGCACCAGCAGCAGGAAGAAACTGAAGGAAACCCCGAACGTGGCCAAGTATGGCCGCAGCCGTCCCAGGAAGGACAGGCGGGGAACGAGCAGGCTGCCGAAGGCCGCAAGAAGCGCGAGGATGCCCACGGCGTGCCCGGGGCTGAAACCGCCCATGCTGGACAGGCCGAACGAGGTGAACACCGAGACGGCCAGTCCGGCGAGATAGACCCTGCCGGAACGGGTCGCCGGGTCGATCGCGCGATGGCGGGCAAAGCCATGGAGGCCGGCCGCGACCGGTATCAGGCTGAGGGCGGTATGGATGGCACCCAGGAGGGAAAGAGAATGAGCCATGGGATTTTCTATCTATCAGTTGGTAGGTTATTGAGCCAAGCTAAGGAGGGACGCGGGCCGACTGCCCTTCATGCGTCTATCGGGAAACCAGCCGATCCGTGAGCGGCTGGATGATCGTCACGAAGACGTCCGGGTCGCCATGGGCACGGGCCGCCAGCATGGCGCCATGCACTGCGGCCATGAAGGTCATCGCCTCCGCCTCGGGGCTGGCCTGCAGCGAAAAGACGCCCTGCGAAGCTCCCCTGGCCAGCACGGAGGCGAGCCATGCGGACAGCTCCCGGTAGTGGCCACGGACTTCGTCCGCCACCTGCGGCGGAATGGCGGGCAGTTCCGCAGCCAGCATGGCGCAGATGCAGAACGCCGACCTGTCGTCGCGGATGCATTCTGCCCAATAGCCGGTGTAGGCACGGAGCTGCGCCAACGGATCGGGGAATCGCTGTTCCAGCATCGCCAACCCCACCCGCGCGTCCTCGCGATACCGCTCCACGACCACCTGCACCAGCTCGGCCTTGCTGGGGAAATGGTGGTGGATGCTGGCCTTGCTGATATGCACCGACTCCGAGATGTCGGCGTAGCTGAAGCCGTTGTAGCCACCGCGGGCCAGGAGCGAACGCGCGCAGGCGGCGATCTCGGCGGCTCTCGGGGAAAGTTCGGTATCCATGCGCGCAATCTACCAACTAGTAGATAAAAGTCAAATCCGACAGATCCACCACGCTCCCCTCCGGCGGGAAGGACCGGACAAGTCTTGCCCCATCAGGCCCGGTGCTGCCGGGCCTGGCGCGCCGTCCCTTCCGGTTCCACGCGCGCCGGGAGCGACGGCCCTTCAGCGCGGCGCGACGTAGCCGCCCGCTACCCCCTGCGGCGACAGCACCAGCTGCCACAGCTGCGCGTGGCGGGTGCGGAAGCTGGCCATCGAACCGGCCAGGTAGAAGCGCCACATGCGGCGGAAGCGCTCGTCGTAGCGCGGATCGAGCCGCTCCCAGGCCGCTTCCACGTTGGCGCGCCAGGCCTGCAGGGTGCGGTCGTAGTCGGTGCCGAAGTTGTGCCAGTCCTCCAGCACGAACAGCCCTTCCATCGCCGCGGTGATCTGCGCCGCCGAGGGCAGCATCGAGTTGGGGAAGATGTAGCGGGCGATCCACGGATCGGTGCGGTTGCGGCTGACATTGGTGCCGATGCTGTGCAGCAGGAACAGGCCGTCCGCGCGCAGGCAGCGCCGCGCCACCTCGAAGTAGCTGCGGTAGTTCTTGATCCCCACGTGCTCGAACATGCCCACCGACAGGATGGCGTCGAAGGGCTCGTCCAGTTCGCGGTAGTCCTGCAGGCGGATTTCCACCGGCAGGCCGGCGCACAGTTCGCGCGCGAACTCGGCCTGTTCCTGCGAGATGGTGATGCCCACGCCTTCCACGCCGTAGCGCTCGGCGGCGTACTTGAGCGCCTCGCCCCAGCCGCAGCCGATGTCCAGCACGCGCATGCCCGGGCGCAGGCCGAGCTTGCGGCAGATCAGGTCGAGCTTGGCTTCCTGCGCGTCGTCGAGGTTGCCGGCATCGCGCCAGTAACCGCAGCTGTAGACCAGCCGCTTGCCGAGCATGGCCTGGTACAGGTCGTTGCCGAGGTCGTAGTGGCGCTTGCCGACCTCGTAGCTGCCCTGCCCGCTCTGCAGGTTGAACAGCCGGGCCTTGAGCGCGTCCCAGACCTCGCCGCTGCCGTGCACGCGCTCGTCCAGCCGCGCCGCCAGCAGGTGGGTGAGGAAGGCATCGAGCGAGCGCGCCTGCCACCAGCCCTCCATGTAGCTCTCGCCCAGGCCGAGCGAGCCGTCGGCCAGCACCCGCGCATGGAAGTGCGGGTCGAGGATGTCGATGTCCTGCGGCCGCTCCCCGCCGGGGATGACGTCCGCCTCCTGCAGCAGTGCTTCGACGCGTCGTTGCAGTCCTGCATCCATCACTGGCCTCCACGGTTTACGGGTGTGCGAACAGCTCCCGGTAGTCGGCGGCCACGTACGGCGCCAGGACGGCCGCCGGCACGTCCACGGTCTGGGTGCCGTCCGAATACGGACCGACCTGGTACGGCGGGAACACGAAGCGCAGCGCAGCGATGCGGCCGCCGGCATCCATCACCGGCTGGAACTGCGCGAAATTGGCGGCCTCCGGCGCGGTGCCCTGGTCGATCATCTTCGACAGGTTGCGCACCTGCGCCTGCTGTTCCTCCGGCGTCATCTCCTCGCCTTGGGCGCGGACCAGCGCCTGCTCGAGCAGCTTGTCGCCGGTGTAGTCGCTGATCGCCTGCCAGCCCCTGGGCGAATCGACCAGCGCCTGCGCGGTCAGCACCTGCTCCTTCTCCGGCAACCAGACGAAGCGCGCCACCAGCGGCTGGCCATGCGCGCCACCGGTGTAGCTGCTGCCCTCGGCCGACACCGCCACGACCTTCGGCGTGTCCACGGCCATGTCGAAGGCCAGCGACAGCTCGTAGGACGCGGTCGGCCTGTCGTTGCCGAGCTCGTCCACCGCCTTGAGCAGTTCGGCCTTGGCATGGTCGGCGTAGTCGGACAGGACCCGGGCCAGGCCGGGGTAGCGATTGGCGGCAGGCGGATAGCTGATGCCCAGCACGTAGCGGGCATTGGTCTCGATCACGTCGTGCAGTTCCACCGCTGCGGGTGCGCCCTCGGCCGGCGCTTCCGCGGCCGGCGCCTGTTCCGTGGCCGCTGCCGGCGCCTGCGCGTCGTCCTTCCTGCATCCTGCCATCGCCAGCGCGATCAATGCCGCCGCGCAGGCTCCCTGTCCCAACCTGTTCATGTCCTTTCCTTCCTCGATGGTTCGTGGTTCCGCCCGGAACCACCCCTGGCTGCGGATTATCCCAGCAGGTCCGCGTATTCTCCATGACGCTGCAGGAAGGCCGCCGCGTAGGCGCATTCGGGAACCACCTTGAGGCCTGCCCCGCGCGCATGCGCCAGCGCCGCCCGGGTCAGCTGCGCGGCGATGCCGCGGCCGCCGATGGCGTCGGGTACGCCGGTATGGGTGATGATCATGCTGTCGCCGCGGCGCTCGTAGTCGAGCACGGCGCGGTGGCCATCGACCGTGAGCTCGAAACGGTGCGCGGCCGGATCGTGGGTCACAGGTGGGGAGGCGTGATCGTTCATGGCGGGCAATCGACGGACAAGGGAGCACAGTGTGCCGCGTCCGGCGCATGCGTGGGGTGAGCGGCAGGCCAGGCGCCGTTCCACGTCACTTTGCGACACGTGGCCGGCAGGATCCGTGACCGGTCCTCCCACGACACCGGAAAGTGTGACGGTGGCACGGATTTTGCTGAACGGTTATTGCCGCCCATTCCATAACGGTGACCGTCATGTCCGACCTGTCCGGCATCTCCCATTCGCGTCCTTCCAGCGATCACGATGCGATCCTGCTGGAAAGCCTGCTCCAGCTCATCCTGGCCGGCAAAACCGCCGGCAGCGAGTTCGAGAAGATCGAGACCGAAGTCTATTCGCGGCTGCAGGAAGCCTACTCGGCGTGAGCCGTCGCGCCCGCGTCCGGCCTCAACGGCCGAAGCGCGGGTTCATCAGCTGCTCCAGGAACACCTGCATCACCTGCGGCTCCATGAACAGCAGGAACATCACCCCGAACGCGGCACCGGCCAGGTGCGCGCTGTGGTTGACGTTGTCGCCGCCGCGCTTGTCCATCCAGATGCTGTAGCCGACGTAGAACACGCCGTAGAGGATGGCCGGCGCCGGGATGAAGAACACGAAGATCAGCGACCACGGCGAGATCAGGATGAAGGCGAACAGCACCGCCGATACCGCGCCCGATGCGCCCAGGCTCAGGTAGTTGGGGTTCTTCTGGTTCTTCAGGTAGCTGGGCAGGATCGAGACCACCAGCGCCGACAGGTAGAACAGCGGGTAGGTCCACCAGTGGCCGGTCACGCGCAGCATGATCTGCTCGATCAGCCGCCCGAAGAAGAACAGCGTGACCATGTTGAACAGCAGGTGCGCGAAATCGGCGTGGATGAAGCCGTAGGTCACCAGCCGGTCGTACTGGCGGTGGCGGTCGACCGCCGGCGGCCACAGGACCAGCCGGTCGGCGAGCTTGCGGTTGCTGAAGGCCAGCCACGACACCAGGCTGGTGACGGCGATCAGTAGCAGGGTTATCGGTCCTTGCATGCTCAGGCTGCCCGGTAGTTGTCGACCATCCTGTAGCGGCGCGCGTACAGGCCGAACGCCAGCGCCGCCACGAAGGCGAAACCGGCGAAGAAGAACATCAGGAACGCCGCCTCGCTCAACCCGGTGTCGGCGATGTGGTCGGTCACTGCATGGTTGCGCACCGCCGCGTTGGACAGCAGCACCCACAGGTTGCCGATGGTGGTGGTCAGGTTCCAGAAGCTCATCACCACGCCCTTCATCGACGCCGGGGCCTGGCTGTAGGCGAACTCCAGCCCGGTGGCCGACACCAGCACCTCGCCGAAGGTCAGCAGCGCATACGGCAGCATCTGCCAGAAGATCGACATGGCGTTGCCGCCATCCATCGCCACCTGGATGCCGCCGACCACCACCCACGCCAGGCCGCTGAAGGCGATGCCCGCGGTCATGCGCCGCAGCGCGGTCGGCTCCCAGCCCAGCCTGCGCAGCGCCGGGTACAGCACCAGGTTGTTGAACGGAATCAGGATCATCACCAGCAGCGGGTTCAGCGCCTGCATCTGCGAGGCGGTGAACCACGTCGGCATGGTCATCTGCTGGCCCTGCAGCACCCAGGTCGAGGCCTTCTGGTCGAACAGCGAGAAGAACGGCGTGGTCAGGGCGAAGATCACCAGCACCTTGAGCACCGAGCGCACGCCTTCCACCGCGGCATCGGGATGCGCGCCGCGGGCGCGGTCCAACTGCAGCATGGTGCCGCCGCCGATGCCGGCCAGCAGCGCCACCAGCGCCAGGCACAGGTAGATCACCACGCCCAGCCCGCCCTCGCGCAGGCCCGCCAGGGTCATCGCCGCGAGCGCCAGCGCCCACAGCGCCAGCGCGATGCCGGCCAGCGCCACCAGCAGGCCGGCCCGCCCCCCCGGCGCCCGCGCCAGCAGGGCGGTGCGCACCACGTTGGCGAACGAATGCGGGTCCTTCGGCGGCAGCGGCACCAGCACGTAGCGCCTGCGCCCCAGCCAGAACACGAAGGTGGCCACGAACATCAGGATGCCCGGGATGCCGAACGCCCATTGCGGGCCGAGGTTCTTCAGCGCCAGCGGGATCAGCAGCGAGGCGAACAGCGAGCCGAAGTTGATGATCCAGTAGAACGCGTCGAACACGATCCTGGCCAGGTGCTTGTTCGACTGGTCGAACTGGTCGCCCATGAACGAGGCCACCAGCGGCTTGATGCCGCCGGCGCCCAGCGCGATCAGGCCCAGGCCGAGGAAGAAGCCCTGCCGGCTGTCCTCGAACAGCGCCAGGCAGGCGTGGCCGGCGCAGTAGATCAGGCTGAACCACAGGATGGTGCGGTACTTGCCGAAGAAGCGGTCGGCCAGCCAGCCGCCGAGCAGCGGGAAGAAGTACACGCCGATCATGAAGCTGTGCATGATGTCCTTGGCCTCGCCGGCGCGGCCGTCGGCGGTGACCTCCTGCAGCAGCAGCGAGGTGATCAGGAACTGCACCAGGATGTTGCGCATCCCGTAGAAGCTGAAGCGCTCGCAGGCTTCGTTGCCGATGATGTAGGGAATCTGGCGGGGCATCCTCGCCTTGCCGGCGGGCGCTGCTGCCACGTCGTTGCTCGTCATCTGTCAGGCGTTCCTGCGGTACCAAAGGGTGCAAGCGTAACCCATGCCGTCGCCCGGGCGCCCGGGCCGGCACCGGCGCGCGGCACCGCGTGCACGGCTCCTAGACAATGCCGCGCGCTAGCATCAAGGCCAGTCCACATGGATCGTCGCAATGAAGCGCTGGGGCTGTCTGGCTCTGCTCGCCATGTCGTTCGCCGTGGTCGCCGAGCCCGCCACGCCGGTGCTGCGGATCGCCAGCCTGCACCTGCCGCAGGACGGCGCGCAATGGAAGCAGCAGCGCGAGCGGATCCTGGCGCTGCTGGCGGACCTGCACCCGGACGTGATCGCGGTGCAGGACGTGCAGCAGTCGCCGGGCACCCCCAATGCCGCCTGCTGGCTGGCCAACCGGCTCAAATACAGCTGCGACTTCGTTACCGCCGATCCGCCCAGCCACCCGCAGCGCCGCGGCAGTGCCGTCCTGGCCGGGCTGGACGTGCTGGAGGACGGCATCACCCTGCTGCACGGCCAGGGCCAGGCGACCGCCGCCGGCATGCAGCGCGCGCGGCTGGACCGGAAGGCCGTCAACATCTACATCGCCCGCATCACGCCGGGCGAGGACGCCGCCGCGCGCGCGCAGCAGGCCGCGGACCTGCTGGCCTGGATCGGCGCGACCGACGCCGGCGAGCCGTCGCTGATCGTGGGCGAATTCTCCGCGCCCACCGACGAACTGGTCCGGCAGCTGCCGGGATTCCAGCCGGCGCGCAGGAACCCGTCCACGCGGCGTTCCACCGCCAGCAGCGCGGCCGGCATCCGTCCCCATGGGCTGGACGTGCTCTACCAGGTGCGCCGCTTCGCCGACGTCGCCCAGCAGTCGGTGGAACTGGCGCCGGCGGACCCGGAATCCACACCGCTCCCGTTGGGCGTGATGACCACCCTGCGCCTGATCGGCGAACCGGCGGCGACGGAGATTCCAATCCCCTGAACGGACGAAGCCGGGCGTTTCCGCCCGGCTTCGCTTGGCACCACCTGCCGGCAGGCCAGCCATGCAGCCGGCCGTCACCGGCGTTGGCGGCATCAGGCCACGGCGGCCTGGTAACGGCGCTCGACCTCGTTCCAGTCGATCACGTTGAAGAAAGCGCCGATGTATTCCGGGCGGCGGTTCTGGTACTTCAGGTAGTAGGCGTGCTCCCACACGTCCAGCGCCAGGATCGGGGTATTGCCGTCCATCAACGGGCTGTCCTGGTTGGCGGAGCTTTCCACCACCACCTTCTTGTCCGGGGTCACGCTCAGCCACGCCCAGCCCGAGCCGAAGCGGGTCAGCGCAGCCTTGGTGAAGGCGTCCTTGAACGCATCGAAGCCGCCCAGGTCGCGGTCGATGGCCTTGGCCACCTCGCCGACCGGCGCGCCGCCGCCATTGGGCGACATCACCGTCCAGAACAGCGAGTGGTTGGCGTGGCCGCCGCCGTTGTTGCGCACCGGACCCTGCAGGTTTTCCGGCAGCGACTTGATCTTGCGCACCAGCTCATCGATCGGCAGGTCGGCGTACTCGGTACCTTCCAGCGCGGCGTTGACGTTGTTGATGTAGGTCTGGTGGTGCTTGGTGTAATGGATTTCCATCGTGGCCGCGTCGATGTGCGGTTCGAGTGCGTCGTACGCGTAGGGCAGCTTGGGCAGGGTATAGGCCATGAGGAATCTCCTGGGGATTTTCGTCCGGCGACGGCCGGACGTTGTCCTGCCAATGGTAGGGATGAAGCGCGCACTTACCAAGGGCGATGGCGGGAAAAACACTGTCCCGCCGCATGGCCGGCCCGCGCATGTTATTCCCACGTGAACCCCACGCTGAATTCCGTGTTCAAGCATCGCCGCGCGCAGCGGCGATAATCCTGCGTCTCCTGCCCGCCACCACCGCCATGCGCAAGCCGCTGCTCCTGTTCACCGCCCTGCTCCTGCTCGTGGCCGGCCTGTGGGCCATGCGCGTGCTGCAGCAGCCATCGCCGCCGCAGTTCGCGCCTTCGCTGGACGAACCCGGGGCTCCGGCCGTGGTCGAGGAACCGCGCCAGCCCGGCGCGACCGATCCGCTGCCCGCCTTCCTGCCGCCGGAAGCGCACGGCACCATCGCCCTCGTCCTGCGCGGCGGTCCGTATCCGAACCGCCAGGACGGCACGACGTTCGGCAACCGCGAGCAGCGCCTGCCGCAGCGTCCGCGCGGTTACTACCACGAATACACCGTGCGCACGCCGGGCGCCGGCAACCGCGGCGCGCGGCGGATCATCACTGGCGGCGATCCGCCCGAGGTCTGGTACTACACCGACGACCACTACGAGACCTTCCGCGGTTTCGAGGTGCCGGCCACTGGAGGTGCGCGATGAGCGACAGCGGATTCGACATGGGACTGGAGGATGTCGGCCAGGCGGGCGTCTACGGCGTCGGCCACGGCGATCTCGGCGGGCTGGCCGCCGCCGCGCGCGATGCCGGGCTGAAGGTGCTGCGCGTGGATCTGGAAGCCTGCACCGACAAGCGCACCCTGCTGCTGCGCATCGGCACCCAGCTGGATTTCCCGGCGGGCTGGGGGCGCAACTGGGATGCGCTGTCCGACGCGCTGCGCGACCTGTCCTGGCTGCCCGCCAACGGTTACGCGCTGCTGTTCGGCGATGCCGGCGACCTGCGGCAGGGAAACCGCGAAGCGTTCGACACGCTGCTGGACATCCTTGCCGAGGCCGCGGCCAGCTGGGCCGGGGACAATGTGCCGTTCTGGGCGTTCTTCGAACTGCCCGACGGCGGCGAAGACGCTGCCGACCCGGACGAGGCCTGAGCCGTTCGTACCTCAAGCGGCGTTCGCCGGCCCCTTGAGCTCGATCACGTTGCCGTCGGGATCGGCGAAATAGAGGGAAAGCCCGTCGCCCTCCGCGCCGAAGTTGACCTCCGCCGCGCCCAGCGGCGCCAGCCCATGGCGATGCAGGTGCGCGGCGATGCCCGGTTCGTCGAACGGTTCGATGCGCAGGCACAGATGGTCGACATTGCGCGCGCCCTGGCCGGGCGCGTCGCCACCGCGGGCGCCCAGGGCGCCGTCCACGCTCACCAGATCGATCATCGATGCACCGGCGCGCAGGTGGACCAGGCCCAGGTGCTCACGCTGCCTGACCACCTCGCAGCCGAGCACGTCCCGATAGAACGCGATGCTGCGTTGCAGGTCGCGGACGCGGAAAACCAGGTGGTCGATGCGCTGCATCGAGAAAGGCAGTTCCATCGCATGCTCCATGAAGAAACCGGGGAAATGCGGCCGATGGCCGGTCGCTTCCGGACCCGATTGTCACATGGCCGCGGCAGGCACCGCAGACGCCCGGATCGCAGGTATCCGGACGATCCGGCGGCAATCAACCGTCCAGTTCTTCCCAGCGCGCGTAGGCCGCATCGAGTTCGGCCTGCACCTGGGACAGCTTCTGCGTGTGCGCGGCGACCTCGGCGCTGGAGCGGGTGTAGAACGCCGGGTCGTTCATCGCACCGGTCAGGCCTTCCACGTCCAGCTCCAGCCGTTCGATCCTGGCCGGCAGCTGTTCCAGTTCGCGCGCGTCCTTGTAGCTGAGCTTGCGCCTGGTCGCGGCGGCCTGCGGTTCGGCGGCGGGCGCGGCGGCCGGCTTTTCCGGCGCCTTCGCCGCAATCGCCTGCGCCCCCTGCGGGCGCTGCCGCAGCCAGTCGCTGTAGCCGCCGACGTATTCGCCCACCCTGCCCTCGCCCTCCATCACCAGAGTGGAGGTGACCACGTTGTCGAGGAAGTCGC
>JAEWOJ010000144.1 GCA_023399815.1 Pseudomonadota bacterium
GCAAGCGCGAGTTCTACGAAAAGCCGACCCAGGAACGCAAGCGCAAGGCCGCTGCTGCCGTGAAGCGCCAGCTGCGTCGTTCCTCGCGCGACGTCACCAAGCGTCAGCGCCTGTACTGATCGGACGCAACTCCTGAACGGGGGCTTCGGCCTTCCGTACCGGAGCAGGAGCCGGCACGCGCGAGCGTAGCCGGCTTTTTGCGTTCCCGCGCCTCGTGCGCAATTTCCGCATTCCGATCCCGCAAGAGGTGATCCATGAGCCTGAAACAGCAACTGACCGACGACATGAAGGCCGCCATGAAGGGCGGCGACAAGCACTCCCTGGGCGTGATCCGCCTGATCAACGCGGCGATCAAGCAGAGGGAAGTGGACGAGCGCATCGAGCTGGACGATGCCGCCGTGATCGCGGTGCTGGACAAGATGGTCAAGCAGCGCAGGGACTCGGTGAGCCAGTACGAAGCCGCCAACCGCGAGGACTTGGCCAAGGTCGAGCGCGACGAGATCGTGGTGATCGAGCGCTACCTGCCGGCCAAGATGGGTGAGGCCGAGATCCTGGCCGCGGTCCATGCCGCCATTGCCGAGACCGGCGCCAGCGGCGCGGCCGACATGGGCAAGCTGATGGGCGTGCTCAAGCCGCTGCTGGCCGGCCAGGCCGACATGGGCCTGGTATCGAAGCTGGTCAAGCAGGCACTGGCCGGCTGATCAGCGGCGCGGCGCCATTCCCCTCCCGTTGCCCGCGCAGCGGACAGGGGGAGGCTGGGAGAGGGTGCCTGCGCCCTTCTTCGCGGAAATCAAAAGCACCCCTCCCCAGCCCTCCCCTTCGCGCTTCGCGCGAAGGGGAGGGGGCGATTCAGCCCGCTTCACCCCGTGTTGCCGCCACGTCGGTTACATCCTTCGCGGCCGGCAACGCCACCGCGCACCCGCGTCGCAGGCAGTGCCGCCACGGGTGCGCGCCACCATCCCGCGCATGGCCCTTTCCCTCCCCGACACGCTGAAACAACGCCTGGAACGCTTGCAGCGCAGCCTGCCGGCGGCCCTGCTGCGCCGCTTCGTCGAGGCGGACGTGATGACCCAGGCCGCCTCGCTGGCGTTCTACACCCTGCTGTCGCTGGCGCCGCTGCTGGTGCTGCTGCTGTGGCTGACCGCCTCGCTCTATCCGCCCGCGCAGCAGGCGCTGATCGGCCAGATCGGCGACCTGGCCGGCAGCAGCGTCGCGGAAGTGGCCGGCACGGTGATCGCCAACGCCAGCGCGCGCCCCGACCTGGGCTCGCTGGCCGGCGCATGGAGCCTGTTGCTGCTGTTCGTCGGCGCGACGGTAGTCTTCGCCCAGCTGCAGGCCGCGCTGAACCGGATCTTCCGCGCCGACCTGCAGCGCTTCGATGGCGCGCTCGGCTGGCTGAAGAAGCGCATCTTCTCCGCCGGCGTGGTGCTGGCGCTGGGCTTCCTGCTGATCGTGTCGATGGTCGCCACCACCGCCCTGCAGGTGCTGTTCGCGCACCTGCCCTCGCTGCTGCCGGCGGTGGGCTACCTGTCCACGCTGGTGCTGTACGCGCTGGGCTTCGCCTTCCTCTACCACTACCTGCCCGACCGCCCGGTGGCCTGGCGCCAGGCCTTCGGCGGCGGTGCGATCACCGCGGCGCTGTTCACCCTGGGGCGCTACGGCATCGGCCTGTACATCGCCAATGCCGCACCCGGCAGCGCCTATGGCTCGATGGGCACGCTGGTGATCATGCTGGTGTGGGTCTACTACGCCAGCGTGGTGTTCTTCAGCGGCGCGCTGGTCACCGCGGTCATCGACGAGCGCGCCCGGATGTAGGAGCGACGTCAGTCGCGACCTAGACCTTCCCGATAAAGCCCCATCGCGACTGACGTCGCTCCTACATCCGCGTCACGCGCGTGGCATCCTATGCAACTGCCATGGCCCGTATCCCCGACGCGTTCATCGACGACCTGCTCGCCCGCTCCGACATCGTCGAAGTGGTCGGCTCGCGCGTGCCGCTCAAGCGCCAGGGCAAGGAATACGCGGCACGCTGCCCGTTCCACGACGAGCGTTCGGCCTCGTTCACCGTCTCGCCGACCAAGCAGTTCTATCACTGCTTCGGTTGCGGCGCGCACGGCACCGCGATCAGCTTCCTGATGAACTACGACCGCCTCGAGTTCCTCGACGCGGTGGAGGAACTGGCCAAGCGCGCCGGCATGGAGGTCCCGCGCGAGACCCACGCGCGCAGCCCGCAGCAGCAGGACGACAGCCGCGAGCAGTACTCGGCGCTCGATGCCGCCACCCGCTTCTTCCAGAAGCAGCTGGAAGGCAGCGACAAGGCGCAGGCCTATCTCGATGGCCGCGGCGTCGATGCCGATACCCGCGCGCGCTTTTCCATCGGCTACGCGCCGGATGGCTACAGCGCGCTGAAGGACGCGCTGGGCAAGGACGAGCGGCGGATGAAGCTGCTCGACCGCGTCGGCCTGTTCTCCAAGAACGACCGCGGCCACGTCTACGACAAGTTCCGCGACCGGGTGATGTTCCCGATCTTCGACCGCCGCGGCCGCGTCATCGCCTTCGGCGGCCGGGTCATGCAGAAGGACGACGGCCCCAAGTACCTCAACTCGCCCGAGACCGCGCTGTTCCACAAGGGCCGCGAGCTGTACGGGCTGTGGCAGGTGCGCCAGGCCAACCAGAAGATCGAGCGGCTGATCGTGGTCGAGGGCTACATGGACGTGGTCAGCCTGTTCCAGTTCGGCGTCACCCAGGCGGTGGCGACGCTGGGCACGGCGACCACGCCCGACCATGCCGAACTGCTGTTCCGCAACGCGCCGGACGTGTACTTCTGCTTCGACGGCGACGCCGCCGGGCGCCGCGCCGCATGGCGCGCGCTGGAATCGGTGCTGCCGCGCATGAAGGACGGACGCCAGGCGTTCTTCCTGTTCCTGCCCGACGGCGAGGACCCGGACACCATCGTGCGCAAGGAAGGCGCCGAGACCTTCGACACGCGCCTGAAGCAGGCCACGCCGCTGTCGCAGTTCTTCTTCGACGAGCTCACCCGCGAGATCAACCTCGGCACGCTCGACAGCAAGGCGCGCCTGGCCGAACGGGCCAGGCCGATGCTGGCGCAGATTCCCGATGGCGCCTTCGGCGACCTGATGAAGCAGGAGCTGCAGCGCCTGACCGGCATCGGCCGCGCACCCGCCGGCAACGCAGCGGCCGGCGCGCCCATGCGCCGCGCGCCGGTCGCGCCGGCGCAGAAGCGCAGCCTGGTGCGCGCGGCCATCGCCATCCTGCTGCAGCAGCCCTCGCTGGCGCTGAGCCTGGAAGGCCACCACGCCATCGCCGGCCTGCGCCTGCCCGGCATCGAACTGCTGCTGGAACTGCTGGAACTGGTGCAGCAGCGCCCGGACATCAGCACCGGCGCGCTGCTGGAGCATTTCGACGGCCGCGAGGAGCAGGCCGCGCTGCACCGCCTGGCCGCCGTCGCCCTGCCCGGCGACGAGGCCAGCTGGACCCAGGAACTGCACGACGCCATCGTCCAGCTGGAAAAGCAGCTGCTGCAGCAGCGCCTGGACGAACTGCAGGCCAAGCAGCGCCAGCAGGGCCTGGACGACACCGACAAGTACGAACTGCGCGAGCTGCTCAAGGCACGCGCGGCGATGCGCTGATCCGCTCCCGCTAGCTCAACGGGATATAGCGGTAGCGGGGGAACCTGTCGTCCTCCAGGTGGGCGATCCCGAGGAACTCGTATATCCACGTCCGCGACGCAGCCGAAGCGCATTCCACCACGAAGTTGAGGATGTGGGTGGCATCCGCGTCCGCCTGCAGCCAGCGCCAGCCGCCGTCGATGCCGCCATGGCGCGGATAGGGATAGGGCACGGGCCGGCAGCCGTGCTCGTCCTGAAAGGGGATCGAATAGGAAAGGAACCCGTCCTCCAGGCTGAGGATGAAATTGTGACGGAGGTGGTATCGGTCGATTTTCGGCCGATACAGCGCCGTCAGTGCCTTCGAGAAGCCATCCGTCTGCGGCCCCTCGCCCTTGGGCCACTCGATCTTCTCGCAGACCAGGAACGTCACCAGGTTCTGCTGCTCCACGCGGGTGGGCTGGAAGAACTCCGTCCTCGTCGTCTCGACAGACTCGGATTCGGCACTGTCTCCGATCCAGTGCTGCAGCGCGAAGACCGCGTCGGCCGGCGCCACGGGCAAGCCCGGGGGACAGTCGGCAGCCCGCATCTCCTTGACGCACGACAGCTTTTCCAGGGCCTCCTGCAGCTTGCAGAACGAGAGCACGGACTTGACCTCGCCGACGGCGGCGCAGGTCTCGGCCGGGAAGAACACGCGGCCTCCGGCCAGGTCCAGGGCCGGGGTCGCGTCGCGGTCGTAGATGACGATGTCGCACTGGGTGCTGTGGCGGCGCCGGGGAGAGCCCAGGAATCCGCTGCCGATCGCCAACCGCGCCGGCATGTGCGCCGCCAGCAGCGTTCCCAGCAACTGCTCCCTGTAGCTGCCGAATTCGCCCGGATGCAGCAGGCCGTTCTTCCTGTCGCCATCCCAGAACGCCTCCCTGCTCATCAGCAGATAGTCGTCGCGGAACTTCCTGGCGGTATTCAGCGCCAGCGTCTGCAGCGCATTGCCGAAATCGGGTTGCATTCCCTTCTCCCCGGAGCATCGTGTGAAAATGCTAGCAGCATCCACGGTCCCTGCCCCTACTTCCTGCAATGAACAACTGGCTGGCGCGGCTGCGCATGGATTCCTTCACCCTGGCCCTGCTCGCCACCATCGCGCTGGCCACCGTGCTGCCGATGACCGGCGCCGCCGCGCACGGCCTGGACCGCTTCACCGATCTCGCCATCGCCGCGCTGTTCTTCCTGCACGGCGCGCGCCTGCCGCGCGAATCCATCATCGCCGGCATGCTGCACTGGCGCCTGCACCTGGTGATCCTGGCCTGCACCTTCGTGCTGTTCCCGCTGCTGGGGCTGGCGTTCGAGCCGCTGGCCGGCCGGGTGCTGACGCCGGACCTCTACCTCGGCGTGCTGTTCCTGTGCGCGCTGCCGTCCACGGTGCAGTCGTCCATCGCCTTCACCTCGATGGCCGGCGGCAACGTGCCGGCGGCGGTGTGCGCGGCCTCGCTGTCGAGCATCCTCGGCGTGTTCCTGACCCCGCTGCTGATGGGCCTGCTGGCCGGCAGCCAGGGCGGCATGGCCGACCCGCTGCACGCGGTCGGCGCGATCATGCTGCAGCTGCTGGTGCCCTTCGTCGCCGGCCACCTGTTGCGGCCGTGGATCGCCCGCTGGGTGGAGCGGCAGCGCGCGCTGCTGCGCTACACCGACCAGGGCACGGTGCTGCTGGTGGTCTACGGCGCGTTCGGCGAATCGGTGAGCGAAGGCCTGTGGAGCAGGACGCCGCCCGGCGCGCTGATCGCCGCCGCGCTGGTGGCCGCGGCGCTGCTGGCCATCGCCATGCCCGGCATCACCTGGCTGGCGCGACGCCTGGGTTTCAGCCGCGCCGACGAGATCCCCATCGTGTTCTGCGGCTCCAAGAAGAGCCTGGCCACCGGCGTGCCGATCGCCAAGGTGCTGTTCGCCGGCGGCAACCTCGGCGCGATCGTGCTGCCGATCATGATCTACCACCAGATCCAGCTGATCGTCTGCGCGATGGTGGCGCGGCGCTACGCGCGCAAACCGTAGGAGCGCACCTTGGTGCGCGATGGGGTTTCACAGGGGAATCCCCATCCGGAACTGATCCTGCCTACTCCCTGCGCAGGTGATCGCAAGTGCGCTTCACCAGATCCAGTACGAAATCCCGATCACGTTCATCCAGATCAGCCAGCCACGCACTGAGAACGGCCGTCTGATCGTTCAGTTGCGCCTCGTCGGCCTACCGGAGAGCGAGAATCGCAAACAACAACCAACACCACATCGGCGTCGCTCCCTTGGATGGACAGCCGATGCGATGAGGACGCGACGCGGGCGATTCAAGCCTGCTCACATGCAGCCGCTCAATCCTTCACCCGCCGCATCTCACTGGCGACCTTGTAGCGCCCGTAGCACTGCAACGCCTGGGTGAACGTATCCAGCCCGGTCTTGTCGGCACAGGCCAGTACCACGTGGTAACAGCCCTCGCCGGCGATCTTGCTGGCACTCTCCACGTCGGGCCGCGATTGCAGGAACGTCTCGAACGCGTCGAACTGCGGCGTGTCCATGAACACTGTGACGAAGTAGCGCTGCAAGTCGCCGCGCATCACGGTGAAGCGGCGGATGGTGCCGTCGTCGACCATCTGCTGCACTCGGGTCGCCACCGCCTGCCCGGTCAGGTGCACCTGGCGGCCCAGCGCCTGCCAGCTCATGCGCGCATCGCGCCCGAGCTGCTCGAGGATGGCGCGTCCCATCTTGTCCAATGGCATCTTTTTCATTCCTCAAGCGCAATGGCCCGTTTTCCTGCAGGCTGCAATTACCCTGCGGCGGGCGTGTTCCTACGATGACGCACTCCCACTGGACAAGGCAACGCACGCATGACCACCGCACTGCTCGTCATCGACGTACAGAACGACTACTTCCCCAGCGGCGCATTCCCGCTGTGGAACCCGGAGGCCACGCTCGAGGCCACGGTTGCCGCCATCGGACGCGCCCGCTCGCGCGGCGAGTCGGTCATCCTCGTACGGCACGAGGCCGCCACGCCCGACAGTCCGCTGTTCAGGCCAGGGACGCCGGGCGCCGAAATCCACCCGCGCATCCTCGCGGCCGCCGCCGGTGCTCCAGTGGTAATCAAGCACCATGCCGACAGCTTCCACCACACCGGGCTTGCACGGGTGCTGGCCGGACTCGGCGTCACCCATCTGCATATCGCCGGCATGATGACGCAGAACTGCGTGGCGTTCACCGCCGTGTCGCGCGATGCCGACCCTTACGAGGTCAGCGTGCTATCCGACTGCGTGACCACCGTGGACAGGAACATCCAGCGGTTCGCCCTGCACGCACTATCCACTCGCGTGCGGGTGACGACCGACGCCTGAGCCCAGGAGCGCGCCTGGATCACAGCCAGGGCAGCAGCCAGTGGTCCACCAGCAGGAAGGCGAACAAGGCCATCAGGTAGACCACCGAGTAGCCGAACATCTGCATGTTGAACATCTCGTCCGGCGGGTCCTGCATCTTCCATGCGTACCAGAGGAACACGAGGTTCAGCACGGTGGCGCCGCCGAGGTAGAACACGCCGCTCATGCCCAGCGCCACCGGCAGCAGGGTCACCACCACCAGCACCACCGAATAGAACAGGATCTGCCGGCGCGTATGCGGCACGCCGTGGGTGACCGGCAGCATCGGCACCGCCGCCTTGGCGTAGTCGGCGCGGCGGAAGATCGCCAGCGCCCAGAAGTGCGGCGGCGTCCACACGAAGATGATCAGCACCAGCAGCGAGGCGTAGGCCCAGTCCGAGGCGCCCTGCATGCCGGTGACCGCGGCCCAGCCCAGCAGCGGCGGGGTGGCGCCGGCGAGGCCGCCGATGACGATGTTCTGCGAGGTCGCGTGCTTGAGGTACACGGTGTAGACCACCGCGTAGCCGATCAGCGAGGCGAAGGTCAGCACCGCGGTGATCACGTTCACCCACAGCACCAGGAGGGTCATCGACAGCGCGGCGAGCGCGGCGGCGAACACCAGCACCTGCCGCGACGACACCTTGCCGACCACCAGCGGGCGCCACGAGGTGCGCGCCATGTGCGCGTCGATGCGCGCGTCCAGCAACTGGTTGATCGCCGCCGCGGCGGCCGCCGCCAGCCAGATGCCGATGAAACCCACCGCGCCGGTCGTCGCCTGCGCGGCGGTCGGCCAGCCGGGAATCGCCAGGAACATGCCCACCAGCGCGGTGAACACGATCAGGGCCACCACCTTGGGCTTGGTCAGGTCCCAGTAGTCACGCACGGTCGTCGTCATCGGCTCACTCCGGGGCACGCAGCCGCGCCAGCAGCGAGACCAGTACGAACAACAGGAACACGGCGCCGCCGTTGTGCATCACCGCCACCGCCAGCGGCAGGGCGAGCTTGACGTTGAGCACGCCCAGGGTGACCTGCAGCAGCACCAGCACGCCCAGCGCGCTGGCCCAGCCGCGCATGCCGGGCAGGCGGAACATGCGCGCCGACAGCACCAGCAGGTACAGCGCCACCACGATCGCCAACATCCGGTGCGCCATCTGGATGGCGATGCGCGAGGCGCCATCGAGCACGCCGCCTTCGTAGTCCACGCCGATGCCGCGCCACAGGGTGAAGCCCTCGGCGTAGTTCTGCCGCGGCCACCATTCGCTCACGCAACGCGGGAAGTTGTCCAGCGAGGCGCTGCCGCCCCCGCAGGCCAGCGCGGCGTAGTTGGCGCTGACCCAGCCGCCCAGCGCGATCTGCAGCACCAGCAGCGCCAGCCCGGCGCGCAGCCACCAGCGCAGGCGCGGCGCCTGCGCCAGGGTGATCGGCAGGTGCGTGGCCTTCCACGCCATCCACACCAGCAGCCCGAACATCAGCATGCCGCCGAGCAGGTGGCCCATCACCACGATGGGCTTGAGCAGCCAGGTCACCGTCCACATGCCCAGCAGCGCCTGGAAGATCACAACCGACAGGGTCAGCACCGCCGCGCGCGACAAATCGATGTTGGACCAGCGCAGCGCGGCCAGCAGCAGGATCGCCTCGCCGCCGATGGCCAGCACGCTGGAGGCGACGTGCTCGCCGCGCATGTACAGGGGGATGGCCAGCGCCACCAGCACCGAGGCGGTGACCACCTGCGCCACGCCCCAGCGGTGGCGGCGCGCGGCCAGCAGCGCCAGGGTCAGGATTTCCACGCCCAGCAGGCCGGCAAGGAAGCGGTGCACCTGCTCGCGCCAGGCCTTGTGGCTTTCCAGCGGGCGGATCTCGCTGGCCACGTGCTGCGCGGCTTCCACCTGCGTCTGCGGCCAGGTGACGCGGCCGTAGCAGGTCGGCCAGTCCGGGCAGCTCAGCCCGGCGTCGGACAGCCGCACGAACGAACCGAACATGATCGTGCTGGCGGTCATGATCAGCGCGAACCACGCCAGGCGGTGGAAATTGCGGTACAGCGCCGGACGCGCGGGGGCATTCATCGAACGGGACTCACTTCAGTTTCAACAGCCTGGAAAGATCGGTGCGCAGCCCGCCCGGGTCGAAGCCGGGCGCGTAGCGCAGCACCACGAAGCCGTTGGGATCGATCACGTAGACCGGGGTGCCGGCGGGGTCGTCCACCCCCGGCAGCCTGGCCCGGAACCCGGGCTGGGCCGGCAGCACCCGCATCGCGGGCGTGGCCGCCACCTGCGCCGGCGGCGTGCCCAGCCACAGGATCTCGACATTATCGGCGTTGTGGCCGAACAGCTGCCACACCTTGTCCAGCTGCTGCGACAAATTGACGCACTCCTGCGCGCAGCCGGCAGCCGGCGCCAGCACGATGCGCCAGTGGCGCACGGCCGGGTTCCAGGCGTAGGCGCTCCCATCGGCCAGCTGCAGGCGTTCCTGGCGCAGGTCCACCGGCGGGTCGAACAGCTGCCCGTGGTTGCGGTTGACCTGCGGCATCCAGCCGGAAAAACGCAGGATGCCGGCCAGCGCCATCGAGCCGAAGAACATCGCGAAGATCAGCAGCAGCACGCGGCGGCCGCGCTTGCGGAGGGCCAGCTGTTCCGGGGTCAGGGCATTCATGCGCGGCATTTTCCCATGGCTTGGCGTTCAGCGCCCGCGGCGGCGCCACTGCAGCACGCCGGCGATCACCAGCACCGCCAGCGCCATGGCGAACCATTGCACCGCATAGCCGAGATGGCGCGAAGGCGGCAGCGTGTTGGGCAGCAGGTCCAGGTCGCGCGCATGGCCCAGTGGCGATGCCGGGTCCAGGCGCAGCACGTGGCCGGCGAGGCCGTCGGCCGCGAGCCCCAGGCGCGCGGCGATCGCGGCGCGGTCCAGGCGCGTGGCCAGCCATACGCGCGACTGCCGCGTATCGGCCAGCGCCGGCCCCAATGCGATGCCCGCCGAAGGCGGCGGCGCCCACAGTCCCTGCACGTCGATCGTGCCCTGCAAGGGCGCGATCGGTGGCAAGCGGCGATCCGCGGGCAACGGCAGCCAGCCCAGGTCGACCAGCACCACGGTGGCGTCTGCGTCGGTACGGGCGGCCTGGTAGACCTTCAGGCCCGCACGTCCTTCGCGCAGCTGGTTGTCCAGCAGCACCGTCGCCGGCAGGAAATCCAGCCGGTCATGCACCCAGTGCATCGTCTCCGGCGACCGCAGCGCCTGCGACAGCGGCATCGCGGCGGCGCGGTCCGGCGGCGCCTGCGCCAGCAATGCCTGCTTCTCGTGCATCCGCTGCAGCTGCCAGAAGCCGAGCGCGCCGAACGCGGCCGCGACTCCCAGCGCCAGCAGCCAGCCGAACAGGCCCGTGTGCTGTCGCGTCATGACAACGGCGCCGCGAGCAGGTGAGATAGCGGTGCCCTCCCACTCTTCGAGCCGTGCATGAATGATTCGCTGAAGACACTGCTGGTGATCGCGTTCCTGATCGTCATCGTCTGGAATCTTGGCGCCGGGCTGTACTACCTGATGATCGATCGCGGCCAGACCAAGCGCACGGTCAATGCGTTGACCCGGCGCATCGTGCTGTCGGTGGTGCTGATCCTGCTGGTCGTCCTGGGCATCTACAGCGGCTGGATCAAGCCGCACGGTGTCGGCGGCTGAGGTCCGTGAAGCGAATCAGGGAGCGGGGAACCGGGGCACGATCCCCGATGCCCCGCTCCCTGCTTTCTTTCCCTTCGCTTACAGCACGTAGACGAACAGGAACAGCATCAGCCACACCACGTCGACGAAATGCCAGTACCACGCCGCGGCCTCGAAGCCGAAGTGGTTGTCGCGGGTGAAGTGGCCCTTGGCCGACCGCAGCCACATCACGATCAGCATGATCGTGCCCAGCGCCACGTGCGCGCCGTGGAAGCCGGTGAGCATGAAGAAGGTGGAGCCGTAGATGCCCGAGCCCAGGGTCAGGTTGAGCTCGCCGTAGGCGTGCATGTATTCCTCGGCCTGCAGGAACAGGAACACGCAGCCCAGCAGCACCGTCGCGCCCAGCCAGATCAGCAGCTGCCGGCGGTTGCCGGCCTTGAGCGCGTGGTGGGCGATGGTCAGGGTCGCGCCCGAGCTGAGCAGGATCAGCGTGTTGACCAGCGGCAGGCCCCAGGCCGGGATGGTCTGGAACAGGCCGCCGACGGCGCCGGGGCCGTTGGTCGGCCAGGCGGCCGAATAGCCGTCCCACAGGATTTCGTTGGTCATCACCCCATGGCCTTCGCCGCCCAGCCAAGGCAGGCCGAAGGTGCGGGTGTAGAACAGCGCGCCGAAGAAGGCGCCGAAGAACATCACTTCCGAGAAGATGAACCAGACCATTCCCATGCGGAACGAGCCGTCGACCTGGCGGTTGTAGTTGCCGCCGATCGATTCGCGGATCACGTCGCCGAACCACAGGAACAGGGTGAACACCAGCATCGCCATGCCGATGAAGAAGGTCCACCGGCCCCAGCTGGCGTCGTTGAGCCAGCTGGCCACCCCGACCATCAGCACCAGCATGGAGATCGAGCCGACGAAAGGCCAGCGACTCTGGCTCGGCACGAAGTAGACGTTGGCATCAGGCGTGTTGTGGGCCATGGCTTGCTTCCGGATCCGTGGTCAGGGGGCCGCGTGCGACGAGCCGGCGGCCGAAGCCGGTGCCAGCTGCGCCGTCAGCGCGTCGTTCTTGTAGAAGGTGTAGGACAGGGTGATCGTGCGGACATCCGCGGGCAGGTCCGGATCGACGATGAAACGCACCGGCATCTCGCGCTGCTCGCCGGCCTGCAGGGTCTGCGCGGTGAAGCAGAAGCACTCGGTCTTGTTGAAGTAGCCGGAAGCGCGCGCCGGCGCCACCGACGGCACCGCGCTGCCGACCAGCGCGTGGTCGCTGTCGTTGCGGGCGAAGTACAGCGCCTCGTTCAACTCGCCGGGCACCACGTCCATGGTCAGCTTTTCCGGGTGGAAGGCCCACGGCAGCCTGGAATTGACCCCGCCGTCGAACTCCACCCGCACCGTGCGCCTGCCGGTCGCCACCTGGGTGGCGGCGGCCTGGCTGGCGCCGCGTTCAAGGCGTACGCCGAACACCTTCTCGCAGGCGATGCGGTACAGCGGCACCAGCGAGAAGGTCAGCACGAACACACCCAGCGCCACGCCGAGCAGCCGGACGATGCCGGCATTGCGTTCGGGACGGGGCGCGGTGGTGGTCAATGCGCGAGCACTCCGGAAAGGATGAAACCGACGTAGATCGCCACCGCCACCAGCCCCACCACCAGCGCCGTGCGGCGCGAGCGGCGGCGGCGCAGTGCCAGGTCATCGGGTCGCAGGTCGCCAGGGTTCATCGCGCGCGGCCCGTCAATGGGTGACGTCGTCGTGGGCCAGGTCGCCCGGCTGGATCACCGGCGGCACGGTGAAGGTATGCGCCGGCGCCGGCGACGGCAGCGTCCACTCCAGGCCCTTGGCGCTTTCCCAGGCGCGCGCTTCGGCGCGCTTGCCGCTGCGCAGCGACACCAGCAGGATGCCGGCCATCAGGAACGGGGTGACGAACATGCCGAACGCACCGATCGAGCTGACCAGGTTCCAGTCGGCGAACACCGGGTTGTAGTCCGGGATGCGGCGCGGCATGCCGGCCAGGCCGAGGAAGTGCTGCGGGAAGAACAGCAGGTTGACGAACACCATCGTCCACCAGAAGTGCACCTTGCCCCAGAACTCGCTGTACATGCGGCCGGTCCACTTCGGCCACCAGTAGTAGACCGCGGCGATCAGCGCCAGCACCGCGCCGGTGACCAGCACGTAGTGGAAGTGCGCGACCACGAAGTAGGTGTCGTGGTACTGGAAGTCGGCCGGCACGATGGCCAGCATCAGCCCGGAGAAGCCGCCGATGCTGAACAGCACCACGAAGGCGATGGAGAACAGCATCGGGGTCTCGAAGGTCAGCGCGCCCTTCCACATCGTGCTGACCCAGTTGAACACCTTCACGCCGGTCGGGATCGAGATCAGCATGGTGGCGAACATGAAGTAGATCTCGCCGCCCAGCGGCATGCCCACCGTGAACATGTGGTGCGCCCACACGATGAACGACAGGAACGCGATGGAGGCGGTCGCATACACCATGGCCTG
>JAEWOJ010000148.1 GCA_023399815.1 Pseudomonadota bacterium
GGGCTTTCCCATGAAGGGATGGGCAGGTTTTGGAGATCGACACGAAAGCCCCATCGCGACTGGCGTCGCTCCTACACCTATGCCTGCACCCATATGGCTCAGGCCGCGCAGCCGCACTGTGGAGCGATGTCCAGATGCACCGTGCCGGGATGGTCGTGGTCGTCGGCATCGACGCTCACTTCCATCGGCCGGATGCCCAGCCGCGCGAACAGTGCCTGGTCGCGCGCGGTGTCCGGGTTGCCGGTGGTCAGCAGCTTCTCGCCATGGAAGATGGAGTTGGCGCCGGCGGCGAAGCACAGCGCCTGCAGTTCGTCGCTCATGCTCTCGCGCCCGGCCGACAGCCGCACCATCGAGCGCGGCATCGCGATGCGCGCCACCGCGATCATGCGCACGAACTCGAACGGGTCCAGCTCGGCGCTGCCGTGCAGCGGCGTGCCGGCCACCTGCACCAGCCGGTTGATCGGCACCGAGTCCGGGTGCGCCGGCAGGTTGGCCAGCGCCAGCAGCAGGCCGGCGCGATGCTCGCGGGTCTCGCCCATGCCGACGATGCCGCCGCAGCAGGTCTTCAGGCCGGCGTTGCGCACGTGTTCGAGCGTGTCCAGCCGGTCCTGGTACTGGCGGGTGTGGATGATCGAGTCGTAGTAGTCCGGCGCGGTGTCGAGGTTGTGGTTGTAGTAGTCCAGCCCGGCGTCCTTGAGCGCGCGGGCCTGGTGGCCTTCGAGCATCCCTAAGGTGGCGCAGGTCTCCAGGCCCAGCGCCTTCACCTCGCGGATCATCGCCGCCACCTTGGGGATGTCGCGGTCCTTGGGCGAGCGCCACGCCGCACCCATGCAGAAGCGCGAGGCGCCGGCCTGCCGGGCGGCGCGGGCGCGGGCGACCACCGCGTCGGTGTCCATCAGCTTCTGCGCGTCCACACCGGTGTCGTAGCGCTGCGCCTGCGGGCAGTAGGCGCAGTCTTCCGGGCAGCCGCCGGTCTTGACCGACAGCAGGGTGGAGACCTGCACCTGCGCCGGGTCGAAGTGCTCGCGGTGCACGCTGGCGGCGCGGAACAGCAGTTCGGGGAAGGGCAGGTCGAACAGCGCCAGCAATTCCTCGCGGCTCCAGTCGTGGCGGATGACGGCGGACATCGGTGTTTCCTGACAGATCGGGCGACGGAAGCGGGGCAGTCTGGTGAGCATGCACGCTACTGTCAACAAATCGCTTTCCGATGTGGTTTACAGGGTGGGCGGCCGGTTGTCGGACCTGCTGTTCCCGCCCGTCTGCCTCGTCTGCAGCGAACCGGGCCAGCCCGGCCGCGACCTGTGCCCGGCCTGCGTCGCCGCGCTCCCGTGGCTGGAAAGCGCCTGCCGCCGCTGCGCCCTGCCGCTGCCGGCCACCGAGCCGGGTAGCGCGCTGTGCGGCGCCTGCCGCCAGGGAAGCTCGCCCCTGGCCGGCGTCCACGCCGCCTTCCTGTACGACACGCCGGTGGACGGGTTGCTGCGCCGCTTCAAGTTCCACCGTGACCTCGCCGCCGGGTGCCTGCTGGCACAGCTGATGCACACGCGGCTGGCGGCCGTCGAGCGGCCGCAGGCCTTGGTGCCGGTGCCGCTGCACCTGTCGCGCCTGCGCCGGCGTGGCTACGACCAGGCGCTGGAGCTGGCGCGCCCGCTGGCCCGTGCCCTGCACCTGCCGATGCTGGCCGGCCTGCGTCGCACCCGCGCCACCGCGGCGCAGTCGGAACTGGACGCGGCCGCGCGGCGCCGCAACCTGCGCGCGGCCTTCGTGGCCCACGGAACGCTGCCGGCGCACGTGGCCCTGGTCGACGACGTGATGACCACCGGCGCCACCCTGCAGGCCGCGGCCCGCGCGCTGCGCCGGGCGGGCGTGGCGCGGGTCGATGCCTGGGTCTGCGCGCGGGTGCCGTGAACACGGCGGGCTGACGCGCCTGCGGCTATGCTCGGCCGTCGGTGACATTCCCCATGATCCCTGCAAGGAGCGATGACATGAGTGGCAACCCGAGTTTCCCGGCTGGTCCGCTGTTCGGCACGCTGTCCCGCCATTGGTGGGTGGTGCTGCTGTTCGGCCTGTTCGCGGTGGCCTTCGGCGTGCTGGCGCTGATGGCGCCGGTGCGCACCGCGGCGGTACTGGCGATGTGGCTGGGCGTGATGGCGATTGTCGAGGGCGCGGTGGCGCTGGCAGCGGCGATCGGTGGCTCGGCGCCGGTATCGCGTGGCTGGACGGTGTTCTACGCGCTGGTATCCATTGCCTTCGGCGTGCTCGCCATCCTTGATCCGTTGGCCACGGCCAGCGTGCTGCTGCTGTTCGTGGCGGCGTGGCTGATCGTCGGCGGCATCTACCGCATCGTCTTCGCCATCCGCGTACGCAGGCACATCAGCGGCGAATGGCTGCTGATCCTCAGCGGCCTGCTGGCTGTGGCGCTGGGCGTGATGTTCGCGCTCAACCCGCTGGCCGGGCTGATGGTCACTTCGCTGTGGATCGGCGCGATGGTGCTGGTCTACGGCGTGCTGCAGGTGGTGGTGGCATTCCGCCTGCGCGGCCTGGGCAGGACGGCGGCCTGAGCCATCGGCACGGTCGCGAAAGCGGACGGCCCGCCGTGAGGCGGGCCGTTGCGTGTCAGTCCAGGTACTGGCTGGCGACGATGCCGGCGAACAGCGCCGCACCGACCCAGTTGTTGTGCAGGAAGGCGCGGAAGCAGGCCTCGCGTTCGCGCGTCC
The DNA here is from genome assembly GCA_023399815.1 of Pseudomonadota bacterium. Classification (GTDB taxonomy): domain Bacteria; phylum Pseudomonadota; class Gammaproteobacteria; order Xanthomonadales; family Xanthomonadaceae; genus Stenotrophomonas. Next base: position 2,715 of record JAEWOJ010000148.1, read on the forward strand.
GGCACAGCCGGAATTCCCAGGCCACCAGCACCACGGCCACGCCGAGCCCGGCCCAGTACATGGTCCCGAGCCCGGCGCGCTGCCCGGCCAGCGCCATCGCGGCGAAGAACAGCGCGTAGAGGATGCCCTGGATCACCAGGTCCAGGTCGCCGAACAGGATGGCGGTGGAATGCGAGCCGACCTTCAGGTCGTCGTCGCGGTCGACCATCGCGTACCAGGTGTCGTAGGCGGTGGACCACAGGATGTTGGCCGCGTACAGCACCCAGCCCAGCGGCGGCACCTCGCCCTGCACCGCGGCGAAGGCCATCGGGATGCCCCAGCCGAAGGCCATGCCCAGGTAGACCTGCGGCAGGTGGGTGTAGCGCTTCAGGTAGGGATAGGTGGCGGCCAGGAACACGCCGACGAAGCTCAGGCCGATGGTCAGCGCGTTCAGGGTCAGCACCAGCGCGAACGCGACCAGCATCAGCCCGGCGAACAGCGCCAGCGCCTGCCGCCCGGACACCGCGCCGGTGGCCAGCGGCCGTTCCCGGGTGCGCTTGACGTGCGGGTCCAGCCAGCGGTCGGCGTAGTCGTTGATCACGCAGCCGGCCGAGCGGGTCAGCCACACGCCGGCGGTGAACACGAACAGCGTCCACGGCGCCGGCAGGCCGTCGGAGGCCAGCCACAGCGCCCACCACGTCGGCCACAGCAGCAGCAGGGTGCCGATCGGGCGGTCGGCGCGCATCAGTTTCCAGTAGCTGGCCAGCTGCGAGGGCGCGGACGCTGGCGGCTGTTCGTATCGTTCGTAACCCATGCGCACAGGTTACCAGCAGGGCCCGGCAGGGCCGGCGCGGCATGCGCACACGTCAGGGGGCAGACCTGCGCCCGCATTTGCCGTTAGAATGCGCCTCCGCCCGGCAGCGCCGGTCGGCAGGGAACCGACGCGGTTCCCGCTGCGACACACAACGCGCCCGTAGCTCAGCCGGATAGAGTAGTGGCTTCCGAAGCCATTGGTCGGGGGTTCGAATCCCTCCGGGCGCGCCAGATACCAGTCCGAGCATGTCTCGAGACGTCCAGAAACCCCGGGGAAACCCGGGGTTTTTTGCTGTTTGGTGTCTTGATGGGTCCGGGGGCATCCATTGAAATCCCGTGCTTCTGGGGGCATAGATGGGGGCATCGTCCATGTGCCGAAGTCGATATGCCCCCATGCCCCTGAATGACCTCCTCATCCGCAAGGCTCAGCCGGCCGGCAAGCCCGTGCGCTTGTTTGATGGTGCGGGCCTGTATCTGGAGATCGCTCCGAGTGGATTCCAGAGCGTCAATCACTTGCGACGCTTTGCGCGATCCACCAGCCTGGCGGCCCCTGTGGGGAGTAGCCGGGCGTCGTGCGAGAAGGCCGCCCAGCGAGGCGGCCTTCTGTCTTTCCGTCGCAGCCCATGCGATGCCGCCCCGCTACAACTGCCCCACCAATCAAATGCAGGGGGCAACATGGCCAAGTGGGCGGATTACGGCATTTCGGCTGTCCGGTACAACGCGGCACATACGCACATCGACCGGGTATGCATCCATCAGGACAACGGCGGAATCTTCGAGCAGCCTACCGAGCATGAGCGCGCGGTCATCGCCAAAGCGATCAAGGAAGGGGTCACGTTCATCACCATCCCCCAGGCGAACGGCCAGTGGCAGAAAGGACAGCCGGTCTACATCATCAGGGTCGACGGCGTCGAATACCTCAAGACCGTGGATAACGGCTTGCCCCGGGACAACCTCGAAAACCTGCCGGAGTTCTGACCGGCAGGGACTCTGAGCACGCTTGGTGTGCAGGCACGGTCCCTGTTCATCGGCTCAGCGCGACAGCACCCTCGACAATGGCGAAAAGAAAGCCGGAGCAATGGCTCCGGCTTTTTTGTTCGTGTCCGTCAAGGATGGCGGACATCTTCCGGGCCATCGGCAGGTGATCCCGGAAGCGCGCCAAGAGATTGTCTGTTGCCGTCATCCGCAGCTCCTCTCTGCGGCCTCCACTGGCCCCGGCAAGGCGAAGGGTGTACAAATGTACACCCATGATCCCCGCCGACCTGCCACCGCAACGCGCCGCCGTCCTCGCCTTCCTGCGCGGGGAACTGGCGGCCGGGCGCGCGCCCAGTCTGGCCGAGGTCGCCGCGGCCTTCGGCTTTTCCTCGCGCAACGCCGCGCAGAAGCATGTGCAGGCGCTGCTGGCCGAGGGCCTGCTGGAGCAGGTACCGGGGCGCAAGCGCGGCCTGCGCCTGCCCGGCGGCGATGCCGACCTGCTGCCGCTGCCGGTATTGGGGCGGGTGGCCGCGGGCCAGCCGATCGGCGCCGACATCGGCCTGGACCAGCAGTTCTGGCTGGACCGGCGGCTGTTCGTGCTGCGCCCGGACTACCTGCTGCGGGTGCAGGGCGATTCGATGATCGACGACGGCATCCTCGACGGCGACCTGGTGGGCGTGCAGCGCACGCCCGAGGCGCGCGACGGCCAGACCGTGGTGGCGCGCGTCGATGGCGAGCTGACCATCAAGCGCCTGCAGCGCGGGCCGCGCCGCATCCGCCTGCTGCCGCGCAACCGCGCGCATGCGCCGATCGAGGTGCGGCCGGGCCAGGACTTCGCCATCGAAGGCGTCTACTGCGGGCTGGTACGCCCGGGTTGAATGGGCACGGTGGTCGCCCTCGACAGCCTGCTGGCCGCGCAGACGCTGTGGCATGCCGGGCGTGCGTCGGTCGCGGCGCTGGGCGAACCCACCGGCCATGCCGCGCTCGATGCGCTGCTGCCGCAGGGCGGCTGGCCGCGGCATGCGCTGACCGAACTGCTGCTGCCGGCCGATGGCGTGGGCGAACTGGCCCTGCTGCTGCCGACCCTGGCGCGGTTGAGCGAGGCCGGCGCGACGGTGGCGGTGGTGGCGCCGCCCTACGTTCCCTATGCGCCGGCCTGGCAGGCCGCGGGCGTGGCGCTGGAGCGGCTGGAGATCGTGCAGGCCACGCCGCGCGATGCGCTGTGGGCGTTCGAGCAATGCCTGCGCAGCGGCGCCTGCGCCGCGGTGCTGGGCTGGCCGCTGCATGCCGATGCGCAGGCGCTGCGGCGCTTGCAGGTGGCCGCCGACAGCGGCCAGTGCCTGGGCTTCGCCCTGCGCGACCGCCGCCATGCCGCCAATCCCTCGCCGGCCGCGCTGCGCCTGGAGGCGGTGCGCGACGCGCACGGCGGCAGCGCCTGGCAGGTGCGCAAATGCCGCGGCGGTCCGGCGCCGGCGCGCGCCTTCGCCATGGCCGCGCGCTGAGGCGCGGCCATGCTCTGGGCCTGTGTACTGCTGCCGCAGCTGGCGCTGGATGCCGTCCTCCGCCGCTGCCCCGATCCGCAGGCGCCGCTGGCGCTGGTCACCGGCCCGGCGCAGCTGCGCACCCTGCATGCGGTCAACGCCGCTGCGGCCGCCGCCGGCGTGCAGGCCGGCATGCGCCTGACTGCCGCGCACGCACTGCTGCCCGGGCTGGCCCTGGTCGAGCACGACCCGCAGGCCGAGGAACGCTGGCAGCGCTTTCTCGCCGCGTGGGCCTACCGGCACAGTTCGCTGGTCAGCGCGCAGTGGCCCGGCTGCATCGTGCTGGAAGTGCGCGCCAGCTTCGCTTTGCTCGGTCCCTGGCCGCGCATCGAGGCGCGGCTGCGCGAGGAACTGGAACTGCTGGGCTTCAGCCACCGCATCGCGCTGGCGCCGACGCCGCGCGCCGCGCAGGTGCTGGCCGGCCTGCGCGACGGCCTGGCGGTGACCCAGCCGGCGGCGATGGCAGCCCTGCTGGACCGCGTGCCGGTGCGCCGCGCGCGGTTGCCGGAGGATGGCGGCGAGTGCCTGCGGCACATGGGCATCGGCGACCTGCGCACGCTGCGCGCGCTGCCGCGCGACGCACTGCGCCGCCGTTTCGGCCTGCCGCTGCTGGAACACCTGGACCGGCTCTACGGTCAGGCCGACGACCCGCTGGCGTACTACGCGCCGCCGGACCACTTCGACGCGCGGTTGGAACTGGGCTACGAGGTGGAGAGCCACACCGCGCTGCTGTTCCCGCTGCGCCGCCTGGTCGGCGACCTGTGCACCTACCTGTCGGTGCGCGACGGCGGCGTGCAGCGTTTCGTGCTGCGGCTGGAACACGAACAGGGCCACAGCGACGTGGCGGTGGGGCTGCTGGCCGCCGAGCGTGAGCCGGCGCTGCTGTTCGAGCTGGTGCGCAACCGCCTGGAGCAGGTGCGGATCGACCAGCCGGTGGTTGCGCTGCGCCTGCTGGCGCGCGAGCTGCCGCCGTTCGTGCCGGCCTCGCGCGACCTGTTCGATCCGCGCACGCGCCAGCAGCAGCCGTGGCCGCAGCTGCGCGAGCGGCTGCGCGCACGGTTGGGAGACACCGCGGTGCACCGCATCACGCCCACCTGCGACCCGCGTCCGGAATGCGCCTGGCGGCCGCTCCAGGGTGACGACGGCCGCATCGGCGATGCGGCACCGGGGCTGCCGCCGCGGCCGGCCTGGCTGCTGTCGCAGCCGGTGCCGCTGCGCGATCCGCGCCCGCGCATCGTCTCCGGCCCGGAACGGCTGGAAAGCGGCTGGTGGGACGGCGACGACGCGCGCCGCGACTACTACGTGCTGGAAACCTCGCAGGGCCAGCGCGCCTGGGCATTCGCGCCGCCGGGCGAGCAGGGCGGCTGGATGCTGCACGGGTGGTTCGCGTGAGCCGGCACGAATCGCGCGATTCGCATGCCGGCACCCGCGCGCCGCGCGCCTGGGAAGTGGCGCAGCGGCTGGGCCGCGAAGCCGCCAACGACGGCGCGCCCGGCGAGGAAAACCTGCCCACCTACGCTGAACTGCACTGCCTGTCCGACTTCTCCTTCCTGCGCGGCGCGGCCAGCGCCGAGGAACTGTTCGCGCGCGCGCGCGACTGCGGCTACGAAGCGCTGGCGATCACCGACGAGTGTTCGCTGGCCGGCATCGTGCGCGCCTGGGAGGCCGCGCGCGCCAGCGGCGTGAAACTGGTGGTCGGCAGCGAGTTCGCCCTGGCCTGCGGTCTGCGCTGCGTGCTGCTGGTGGAAACCGCCGCCGGCTACGCGCGGCTGTGCGAACTGATCACCCGCGGCCGCCGCGCCGCCGGCAAGGGCGAATACCTGCTCGGGCGTTCCGACGTGGAAGCGCTGCTGGATGGCATCGACCCGGAGGCCTCGGGCCTGTTCGCGCTGTGGCTGCCCGGCGCGCAGCCGCAGCAGAAACAGGGCCGCTGGCTGCAGGCGCGGTTCGGCGCGCGCGCGCACCTGGCGGTGGAACTGCACCGCGAGCAGGACGACGCCGCGCGGCTGCAGCGGCTGCTGGCGCTGGCCGAGGTCCTGCAGATGACGCCGCTGGCCAGCGGCGACGCGCACATGGACGTGCGCCGCCGCCGCATGCTGCAGGACACGATGACCGCCATCCGCCACAACCTGCCGCTGGCCGACTGCGGCGCGCACCTGTTCCGCAACGGCGAGCGCCACCTGCGCACCCGCCGTGCGCTGGGCAACATCCATCCACCCGCGCTGCTGGACAACGCGGTGCGGCTGGCGCGCCGTTGCACTTTCGACATGAGCCAACTGCAGTACCGCTACCCGGCCGAGCTGGTGCCCGACGGGCACACGCCCACCACCTGGCTGCGCGAGCTGACCGAACGCGGCATGCGCGAACGCTGGCCGGAAGGGACGCCGCCCGACGTCGCCCGGCAGATCGACGACGAACTGGAACTGATCGCCTACAAGCAGTACGAGGCCTTCTTTCTGACCGTGCAGGACATCGTGCGCTTCGCGAAGGAACGCGACATCCTGTGCCAGGGCCGCGGCTCCTCGGCCAACTCGGCGGTGTGCTTCGCGCTGGGCATCACCGTGGTGAATCCCTCCGAGAGCCGGCTGCTGATGGCGCGTTTCCTGTCGCGCGAGCGCGACGAGCCGCCGGACATCGACGTGGATTTCGAGCACGAGCGGCGCGAGGAAGTGCTGCAGTACGTCTACGGCAAGTACGGCCGCCACCGCGCCGCGTTGGCGGCCACCGTGATCCGCTACCGCGGCAAGAGCGCGGTACGCGACGTGGCGCGCGCTTTCGGCCTGCCGCCGGACCAGATCGCGCTGCTGGCCGGCTGCCACGGCCACAGCCATGGCCAGGTGCCGATGGCGCAACGCCTGCGCGAGGCCGGCTTCGATCCGGACAACCCGCTGATCCGGCGGCTGATGGCGGTGACCGCGCAGCTGCGCGGCCACCCGCGCCACCTGTCGCAGCACGTGGGCGGTTTCGTCATCGGCGATGCGCCGCTGTCCACCGTGGTGCCGGTGGAGAACGCGGCCATGGACGGGCGCACCATCATCCAGTGGGACAAGGACGACCTGGAGACGATGAAGCTGCTCAAGGTCGACTGCCTGGCGCTGGGCATGCTCACCTGCATCCGCAAGGCTCTGGAGCTGGTGGAGCGCCATCGCGGCTACCGTATCGATCTGGCAGCGCCTGCCGACGACTCCAACACCTACGACATGATCGAGGCCGCCGACACCGTGGGCGTGTTCCAGATCGAATCGCGCGCGCAGATGAGCATGCTGCCGCGGCTCAAGCCCAGGTGCTTCTACGACCTGGTGATCGAGGTGGCGATCGTGCGCCCGGGGCCGATCCAGGGTGGCATGGTGCATCCCTACCTGCGGCGTCGGCAGAAGCAGGAGAAGGTGACCTATCCCTCCGACGGCATCAGGGACATTTTGAAGCCGACGCTGGGTATTCCGCTGTTCCAGGAGCAGGTGATGGAGTTGGTGATCCATGCCGGCTACGAGGAGCATGAAGCGGACCATCTGCGGCGTTCGATGGCGGCCTGGGGGCGAGGCGGGGACATGGAGCCGCATCGCGAAAAAATCCGCGGGTTGATGGAGAAGAAAAACTACTCCGACGAATTCATCGACCAGATCTTCGAGCAGATCAAGGGTTTCGGCTCCTACGGTTTTCCGCAGAGCCACGCCGCCTCGTTCGCCAAGCTGGTCTACATCAGCAGCTGGCTCAAGCGCCATGAACCGGCGGCCTTCGCCTGCGCCCTGCTCAACGCGCAGCCGATGGGTTTCTACTCGCCCAGCGAGATCGTGCAGGACGCGCGCCGCGAGGGCCGCGGTGGACGCCGCGGCGTGGAGGTACGGCCGGTGGACGTGACCTGCAGCGAATGGGACAACACGCTGGAAGGCGGGCGGATGCGCCGCGGCAAGGACGACGACGAAGGCCAGGCGGCGATCCGCCTGGGCCTGCGCCAGGTGGCGGGGCTGTCGGAAGCCGTGGCATCGGCCATTGTCGCCGCGCGTGTCCGGCGCCCGTTCGCCGACGTGCGCGACCTGTGCCTGCGCGCCGGCCTGGACGACCGGGCGCGTCGCGCGCTGGCCGAAGCCGGCGCGCTGCAGGCCCTGGCCGGGCACCGCCACGCCGCGCGCTGGGACGTGGCCGGGATCGAGCGGCAGCGGCCGCTGCTGCCCGGCAGCCCCGACGAGGATACCGTGGAGCTGCCGCCACCTTCGGCTGGCGAGGACGTGCTGGCCGACTACCGCACGCTCGGTCTCACTCTCGGCGAACACCCGCTGTCGCTGCTGCGCGCGCGGCTGCGGCGCGAGCGCGTGCTCGACATCGCCCAGGTCCGGCAGCTGCCGCATGGGCGCGGCGCGCACGTGGCCGGCCTCGTCGTGCAGCGGCAACGCCCGGGCACGGCCAAGGGCACGGTGTTCGTCACTCTCGAGGACGAACACGGCCCGCTCAATGTCGTGGTGTGGCAGGACCTGGCCGCGCGCCGGCGCAAGGTGCTGCTGGGCGCGCGGCTGATGGCGGTACGCGGGCGCTGGGAGCAGGTGGACGGCGTGCAGCACCTGATCGCCCGCGACCTGCACGACCTCAGCCACCTGCTGGGCGACCTGCAGACCCGATCGCGGGATTTCCACTAGCGCGGCGCACGGGGAGTGCCTCGACGGGGCGACGCAGGCGATGCGCCACCTTCGCAGCGCCCGACAGAGCCGACGACCGGGCGCTGCGTGCCGCCCGGTTCCAGCGCGGAGTGGCGCTGAACACCGCACGGTTGGCGGCCACCGTCGGCATCGGCGCGGTACGCGGCGGGCCCGGCATCGGCAGCATCTGCGGCTTTTCGCCTTCGGCCAGCGCCAGCAGCGTCCGCCCTGCAGCTTGACCAGCAGCGTGTCGGCGCGCTGCATCACGCTGGCCTGGGCGCGGTTGTGTACGCCCAGGCGCTAGAAGATCGCCGACACGGGCCCTCGACCAATTCACGCTGTTTCAGGTTGAACACTTCGCGAGTCCGCGAGTCCGCGAGTCTGCGAGTCGCGTGCCGACGTGGCGCTGGGCGGCGCGACGTGGGCTTCCTCCGTCCATCCGCTCCGGCACCCGCAAGGAGCGCGCCGCCTTCAGCGGCCCGTTTCCCGCCTCACTCCCAATCCGACAGCGCGATCTTCAACTCCGCCGCAAAGCCCTTGGCCGAAGACAGGGGCACCGTGAACACGTTGGGCGACTGTTGACTGATGCCGATCGCCCGGGCCTTGGCGCTGTCCAGCTCGGCCGGCGTCTTCGGTCCGCCGGCCCACTGGTCGTCGCCCCAGACATAACGCAGCCGCCAGCTGTCGCCGTCGGGTTTGGCGAACAGCACCAGCGTGTTGCGGAACAGGTACTCGCCGGGAATGTGGTTCTTCAGGAACAGCGCGCCATCGACCTCGTAGCCGGCGTTGCACACCGCCAGCTCGATGGAGAAGGCGACTTCGCTGCCGGCCAGGATGCGGCGGCTGTCCAGGAACACCGAGAACAGCACCGGCGCGCGCGCGTCGCGGCGTACGTTGCCGTCCGCATCGAAGATGTCGCTGTATTCGCGGCGCACCGCGCACTCGTTGGCCTGGGTGCGCGCGGTGAGCTGGTAGGTATAGGCGCCGCGCGGGGCCACGGTGGCCTCGATGTAGTACGAGGAACGCACCTGCCTGCCGCGTTTGCGCGCGGCCTCGACTTCCGGCGGCAGCGCCAGCGCGGTGATGTCCAGCTGCGCGGTGGCGCATATGTCGCCGAACAGGAAGCGCGACAGGTTCTGGTAGCCCTCCTCGGAATTGACGATGCCGAAGTAGCCGCTGTGGCTGCGGTTGACGAAGGCCCGCGGCGCGCCTTCGACATAGGCGTTGGCGATGCGCACCAGTCCGTCGCTGAACGCGCCGACCGCGAACGAGGACAGCCCGCGCGCCACCGCGTAGTCGCGGCTGTTGGTGCCGATCAGGCAGAACATGCGCTCGGGCGGGAAACCGGAATCGCCCAGCGTGTTGGCCTTGTCCCTGGGCACCTTCAGGTAGCGCGCCATGTTGCCGCGGTTGAAGTTGTTCATGTCGTTGATCGACAGCAGGTCGGGCACGTTGATGCCGGCGATGTCGATGCCGTTGTGCGGGGTGGCGTAGGTGAACACCTTGTCCACCAGCGTGCGCGCCTCGGCGCTGGCGACCTCCGGGTTCTGCAGCAGGCAGCGGCAGATCAGCCCGCCCATCGAATGCGCGACCAGGTACACGCGGAAGTCGCGGCGCTGGTTGGCGTTGTTGCCGCATACGCTGTCGCGCAGTTCCAGGATGCGCCGGCCCAGGCTGGCGGCGGCCTCGGTGATCGACGGCGCCTTGCCGTTGCCGAACGCCGGGTCGGCCACGTCGTAATAGCGGTGGATGACGATGCTGCGCGGCGAAATGCCGCCGTGCAGCTCGGCGCCGCCGTCGTAGACGTCGCGGTAGCCGTAGTCCTTCATCAGCCGCACCAGCGGCGATTCGAACACGAACTTCACCACCGAGCCGTCCTGCGCCTGGCGGATCTTGGTCGAGCCGGCTTCCAGGCCCATGTAGGGCGTGGAGGTGGTCTCCACGACTTCCGAGCGGGTCATGGCGTAACCGCGCACGTAGATGATCGGGAAGAAGGGGCGTTCGATCCTGTCCATGTCCGGCTCCGCGGGAAGGGAAGGCGATGCCCGGCCATTGTGGTCGCATTCGTGGCGATTGGCGCCGGTGCCTGCTCACGACCTCCATGGACCTGTAGGAGCGACGCCCGTCGCGACGGGGCCTGCATGCAGATCCCTATGCAAAGACTCGCGCATTCATGCATGGGGGTTTCATTGGGAAAGCTCCATCGCGACGGGCGTCGCTCCTACAGGGGTTCCCGGGGGAGGCCTTGTTCCGCGGCGCGATCCAGCTGGCGGTAGCCGATGGCCTCGGCCAGGTGCGCGCGTTCGATCTGCCCGGTGCCGGCCAGGTCGGCGATGGTGCGGGCCACGCGCAGGATGCGGTGCATCGAGCGCGCGGACAGCTGCAGGCGCTCCATCGCCTGTTCGAGCAGGGCCTGGTCCGGACGGGCCAGCGCGCAGTCGCGCAGGGTCTGTCCGGGATCCAGTCGGGCATTGGGTCTGCCCGCCCGCTGCAGCTGGCGGGCGCGAGCCTGCACCACCCGTGCACGCACGGCGGCGCTGCTTTCGCCGGATGGGGCATCGCCATGCAGCTCGGCCGGTGGCAGCCGCGGAACCTGCAGCTGCAGGTCGATGCGGTCCAGCAACGGGCCGGAGATGCGGGCGCGATAGCGGGCGATCGTCTCGCCGGAACAACGGCAGCGGCCGCTGCGGTCGCCGGCCCAACCGCACGGGCAGGGATTCATGGCCGCGACGAGCTGGAAGCAGGCGGGGAATTCGGTGCTGCGCGCGGCCCGCGCGATGGTGACCACGCCGGATTCCAGCGGCTCGCGCAGCACTTCCAGTGCCTGGCGTTTCCACTCGGGCAGCTCGTCGAGGAAGAGCACGCCGTTGTGGGCGAGCGATACCTCGCCGGGGCGCGGAAGCGAGCCTCCACCGACGAGCGCCACCGCGCTGGCGGTGTGGTGCGGGGATCGAAAAGGACGTTGCCGCCAGCGTGCCGGGTCCACGCCATGCCTGCCCACCGAGGCGATGGCGGCGGTCTCCAATGCTTCGGCTTCGCTGGCCTCGGGCAGGATGCCGGGCAGCCGCGAGGCCAGCAGGGTCTTGCCGCAACCGGGCGAACCGACCAGCAAGAGATGGTGGCCGCCGGCGGCGGCGATTTCCAGCGCACGGCGTGCCTGCGCATGGCCGCGCACGTCGGCGAGATCCGGCAGCGGAGTGGGTTCGATGGCGGCGGCCTGCGCCTCCGGCAGCGCCTTCTCGCCGGACAGGGCGGCGCAGACCTCCAGCAGGGTGCGCGCGACCTTGACGGTCGCCTGCCGGGCGAGCGCCGCCTCGTCCGCGTTGCCCGGCGCCACCACCAGCGTGCGCCGTTCGCCCGCCGCGGCGATGGCGGCCGGCAGCGCGCCGTCCACGCCGCGCAGCTCGCCGGTCAACGCCAGTTCGCCGATGAATTCGTAGGCGGCCAGCGCCTGCCGGTCGATCTGGCCGCTGGCGGCGAGGATGCCCAGCGCGATGGGCAGGTCGAAGCGGCCGCCGTCCTTGGGCAGGTCGGCCGGGGCCAGGTTGATGGTGATGCGCCGGGCCGGGAACTCGAACTGCGCGCAGAGGATGGCGGCGCGCACGCGGTCGCGCGATTCGCGCACCGCCGCCTCGGGCAGGCCCACGATCTGGGTGCAGGGCAGGCCGCCGGACAGATGCACCTCGACCCGTACCGGCGGCGCATGCACGCCCGCGCGGGCACGGCTGTGCACCAGCGCCAGGCTCATGGCCGGCGCCTCAGGCGTCGTTGGCGGGACGCTTTTCCAGTGCGGCGACGGCCTGTTCCAGCGCGTCGAGCTTCTCGCGGGTACGCAGCAGCACCGCGCGCTGCACCTCGAATTCCTCGCGGGTGACCAGGTCCAGCTTGGCCAGGCCGGCCTGCAGGGCGCTCTTGAAGGTGGCCTGCAGTTCCTCGCGCGATTCGCGCAGCCCCGGGGGGACCAGGTCGCTCAGGCGGCGGGCGAGGGCGTCGATGTGGTTCAGGTCGATCATGGGTAGTCTCCGCGGGGTGCCAGCCGATGTTGCGGGGCGCCGGCACGCGCGGCCATCAGGCTCGGTGGCGTCGGGAGGTAAGGATAATTCCTTACCTGTGGGTTTGCCCCGGCCATGTTGGCGCGGGGTATCCTGCGCCGGCCCAACCGACCAAGGAAGCGACCGATGAAAATGATCATGGCCATCGTCAAGCCGTTCAAACTGGACGACGTGCGCGAGGCGCTGGCCGAACGCGGCGTGGCCGGCATCACCGTCACCGAGGTCAAGGGCTTCGGCCGGCAGAAGGGCCATACCGAGCTGTACCGCGGCGCCGAATACGTGGTCGATTTCCTGCCCAAGGTGAAGATCGAGGTGGCCGTCACCGACGCCCAGGCCGACGAGGTGGTGGAAGCCATCGTCAAGGCCGCCGGCACCGGCAAGATCGGCGACGGCAAGGTGTTCGTGTACGACCTGGGCAGCGTGGTGCGCATCCGCACCGGCGAGATCGACGCCGACGCGCTCTGAAGTTGTGCGTTGTTTTGCGGGGTGGGTGATGGCTCCGGTGTTGAACGCGAGAGCACCCCTCCCCAACCTGCCCGGCCCAACGCGGTGCGTTGGGCGTTCGGCAGGCCCGCGCAGCAGTGCTGCGCAAGCAGGGCCCGCCTCACTCCCTTCGCTGCGCGAAAGGGAGGGTGTTGTCATGCGCGCCGCAGCAGCACCGTCGATTGCAGTTGCCCCCTCCCTTTCGCGCAGCGAAGGGGAGGGTTGGGGAGGGGTAGAGGGGCCTTTGCGATCAGCCCTGTCCCTTGATCCGCCGGTACAGCCGCTTCCAGGTGGTGCGCACCGCATTCACCCAGCCCGGCTCGGCCAGCAGCGCGGCCTGTTCCGGCGTGGGCGCCTGGCCGGTCAGGCGCTGGCGCATCTTGACCAGGTTCTTCATGTCGCTGCGGCGCAGCTGGCGGCTGATCGGCCCGTTGCGCAGCCAGCGCGGGGTGCGCCAGGCCGAGGTGAAGTCCAGCAGCACCGGTACGCCGGCGCTGATCACCACGTTGGTGCCGTGCAGGTCGTTGTGGGTGATGCCGGCCGCATGCAGGCGCGCCAGCGCGTTCTGCAGCTGGTCGAACACCTCCTGCCCGGCGTGCTCCATGCCGCTGAGGGTGGCGCCGGGAATGAATTCCATGCCCAGCGCCAGCCCGCCGGTGGTGCACAGCAGCGCCGGGGCATGCTTCCAGCCGCGCAGCCGCATGAGCATGCCGGCCTCGCGCCTGACCAGCAGGTGCGCGATCGGCGACAGCAGCGTGCCCCGGTAGCGGCGGTAGTCCTTGAGCACGGCCGGGCGGCCGTGCAGCTCGGTGCGGTAGACGTCCGGCTCCAGCAGGCGCTCGCCGCGCTTGAGGACCTGGACGACAGGGATGGAAACGGCGGTATCGCCGGGGCAGGCAGGCAACGTGTTCATGGGACGCGATCCAGATGCGGCAGGGCGGCGCGGAAAGCGTCTTGCGGTGCCGGTCGTGCAGGCCGTTAGGGCCGGGGATGGAAAGTGGATCGAATTTTAAAACTGAACAGTCCACAAATCATGAATGTCAAAAAAATGTAGGAATCCTGTGACGGGACGAAGCGTTGCATGGTTGCGGCGATGCCCGGCGCGCATGAAAAACCCCGCGCCGGAACCGACGCGGGTGGGGGGTACAGCCCGGCGATGGAGGGCGGACTTACTCGCCCAGTGCCTTGGCCACGAACGGCGGGCTGACCAGCACGCCGGTGTGCAGCGGGGCGGTGTAGTACAGCGTGCCGAACGGCTTGGCGGCGGCGTCGGCCTGGCGGAAGCCGAAGCCGAAACCGGCCTGCTTGCTGGCCACGGTCACCGACCACCAGCCGGTCGGGTAGCACGGCTGCGGGAACGGCAGGGTCTTGAACGACTGGAAGCCGGCCTTGCCCATCTCCGCGCGCATGTCCCTGATCAGGTCCAGCAGCGCCAGCGGCGACTCGCTCTGCTGCACCAGCAGGCCGTCGTCCTTCAGGGCGCGGAAGCAGCTCTCGAAGAACGCCTTGTTGAACAGGCCCTCGGCCGGGCCGACCGGGTCGGTGGAGTCCACGATCACCACGTCCACGCTGCCCGGGGCGCAGTTGGCCATGTAGGCCACGCCGTCGTCGAACAGCAGTTCGGCGCGGGCGTCGCCGTTGGATTCGCACAGCTCGGGGAAATACTTCTCGGCCATGCGCGTGACCTGCTCGTCGATGTCGCACTGGGTGGCGCTCTCCACGCCCGGGTGCTTGAGCACCTCGCGCAGGGTGCCGCAGTCGCCGCCGCCGATGATCACCACGCGCTTCGGGGCCGGGTGGGTGAACAGCACCGGGTGGCTGATCATCTCGTGGTAGAAGAAGTTGTCCTTGGTGGTCAGCATCATGGCGCCGTCGATGACCATCAGCTTGCCCCAGTCGGTGCTGTCGTAGATCTCGATCTTCTGGAACGGCGACTGCACTTCGTCCAGCTTGCCGGTGATGCGGAAACCGATGGCCGAGCCGGTCGGCTGGAAGTGTTCGATGAACCAGTTGTCGTTGGTGGTCATGGGCGGATGGTCCTGCTGGGAGTTGGGGGACAAGCCCTTCTCCCTCCGGGAGAAGGTGCCCGAAGGGCGGATGAGGGGCGAACGGAGTCCATGATGGTTGAACCATCGTGACTCCGTTGCCCCTCACCCCAACCCCTCACCCGATGGGAGAGGGGCTTGAAAGCGGGGCCTGAAGGCGCGGGCGCGGATTGTAACGGACCCTTGCCCGGCAGGCGTTAGAATGCCTGCCCTTTCATCCCCAGCCGAGCTGCTACGCCGATGAGCGATTGGTCCCTCGACCAGGCCCGCAAGACCTATTCGATCCCGCACTGGTCCGACGGTTATTTCGACGTCGATGCCGCCGGGCACGTCGTGGTGCGCCCCACCGGCGCGCAGGGCCCGGCCGTGTCGCTGCCGGAGATCGTCGATTCGGCCCGCGCCGCCGGCGCCAAGCTGCCGCTGCTGGTGCGCTTCCCGGACATCCTCGGCCAGCGCCTGGGCAAGCTGCAGGCCGCGTTCGCCCAGGCCCAGCGGGACTGGGACTACACCGGCGGCTATACCGCCGTGTATCCGATCAAGGTCAACCAGCACCGCGGCGTGGCCGGCACCCTGGCCAGCCACCACGGCGAGGGCTTCGGCCTGGAGGCCGGCTCCAAGCCGGAACTGATGGCGGTGCTGGCGCTGTCGCGCCCGGGCGGGCTGATCGTCTGCAACGGCTACAAGGACCGCGAGTACATCCGCCTGGCGCTGATCGGCCGCAAGCTCGGCCTGCAGACCTATATCGTCATCGAGAAGCCGTCCGAGCTGAAGCTGGTGCTGGAGGAATCCAAGGCGCTGGACGTGAAGCCCGGCATCGGCGTGCGCATGCGCCTGGCCTCGCTGGGCGCCGGCAAGTGGCAGAACAGCGGCGGCGACAAGGCCAAGTTCGGGCTGTCGCCGCGGCAGCTGCTGGACCTGTGGAAGTCGCTGCGCGACACCGAGTACGCCGACTGCCTGAACCTGCTGCACTTCCACATGGGCAGCCAGATCAGCAACGTGCGCGACATCGCCAACGGCATGCGCGAGGCCACCCGCTATTTCGTCGAGCTGTCGCGGCTGGGCGCCAGGATCAGCCATGTCGACGTCGGCGGCGGCCTGGGCATCGACTACGAAGGCACCCGCTCGCGCAGCTACTGCTCGATCAACTATGGGCTGAATTCCTACGCCAGCAACATCGTGCAGCCGCTGGCCGAGGCCTGCGAGGCCAACGGCCTGCCGCAGCCGCGCATCGTCACCGAATGCGGCCGCGCGATGACCGCGCACCACGCGGTGCTGATCGCCAACGTGGCCGAGGTCGAGCAGGCGCCGGAAGGCCGCGTGCCGGAAGCGCACGACGACGAGCCGGCGGCCGTCCGCCACCTGCGCGAGATCCATGACGAGCTGGACGTGCGCCCGGCGGTGGAGCTGTTCCACGAAGCCCAGCACTTCCACGCCGAGGGCCTGAGCGCCTATGCGCTGGGCCAGATCGACCTGCCGCAGCGCGCGCGCATCGACGACCTGTTCTATGCCATCGCCAACGGCGTGCGTGCGCGCCTGAGCTTTGATGAGAAGAGCCACCGCCCGGTGCTGGACGAGTTGAACGAGCGCCTGGTCGACAAGTACTTCGTCAACTTCAGCGTGTTCGAGTCGATCCCGGACGTGTGGGCCATCGACCAGGTGTTCCCGATCGTGCCGATCGAGCGCCTGGACGAACGCCCGGACCGCCGCGGCATCGTCGCCGACATGACCTGCGACTCGGATGGCATGGTCGAGACCTACGTCGAGAACGAGAGCCTGGACAGTTCGCTGCCGCTGCACGCGCTGCGCCACGGCGAGAGCTACCGCATCGGCTTCTTCCTGGTCGGCGCCTACCAGGAGATCCTCGGCGACATCCACAACCTGTTCGGTGACACCGACGCGGTGGAAGTGGTGGCCGACGTTGATGGCTACTCGATCACCCAGCAGCGCCGCGGTGATACCACCGACGTGATGCTGGACTACGTGGGCTACAAGCTCGACGACCTGCGCGCGGCCTACAGGCAGCGGGTGGCCGCGGCCAACCTGCCGGCCGCGCGTGCCGCCGAGCTGGACGCCGCGCTGGAAGCGGGCCTCACCGGTTACACCTACCTGTCCGACGAACCGCTGGGCTGAGCGCCGGCGGCACGTGGTCCGGGTGATCGGGCGGCGGAGGAAGCCGCCGCCTTCGCGCCCGCCTCCCGTGCATTCGCCCCCTCGGACCCTGCCGCCCGCATCGTGTGGGGACACCCCGAGGGCAGCCCATGCTGCGGCGGCATCCAGGCCGGCGCCGAATAGGGTGATGGCGGTCGCGGAAGACTTGTAATGTCCGTCACATTGGGCCGATAGTGCGGCAGGGGAACGAAGGAACGGCACTCCCATTCCGGGATGGGCCGCTTGGCATGGATCGCGCCTACGTGTGGAAAGGCACAACAGGGGGTGCCCACATGCCGTACGAGATCGTCCATACGATCGGCTCGACCGTCTATTTCGTCTTCTTCCTGCTGTTCCTGTGGGTGCGGCGCACGCCGCGGATCAACCCCGGCGCCGGCTGGTGGGCCGTGGCGATGCTGTTCGCGCTGGCCGCGCGGCTGGCGCTCGTCGCCGTGTTCGACGATAGGGGCGGGCACGACGCCGCGGTGGCGGTCTATGCCTCGATCAACGTGATCGAGAAATTCTGCCTGGTGATGGGGCTGGTGCGCTTTTTCGAAGTGCCGGCGCATCCGCGGGGGTTCTGGATCGCGTTGCTGGTGGTCGAGGCGTGGATCGTCCTGGCCTGGACCGGCGGGATGTCGCCGCTGCTGCGCGATGGCGGAGTGGCGCTGTTCAATGCCGTCTTCCAAGTCTATGCCGGATGGGCCGTGTGGAGCCGGCGGCAGCTGCTGGCGCCGCGGCTGCTGTCGATCACCGCGTCGGCCAGCATGCTGCTGGCGCTGCACTGGGCCACGTTCCCGTTCATGGCGCGGATGCCGGACTGGCTCACCCAGGGCTTCATGATCGGTACGGCGCTGGCGCTGACGCAGTACTTCTCGCTGCTGGCGGCGGTGCTGCTGAGTTTCCAGAAACGCCTGCTGGAAGCTGAGTCGCGGGCGCTGGACATGGCCTTCCAGGATCCGCTGACCGGCTTGAGCAACCAGCGCTACATGAGCGCGTTGTTCGAGAACGCGCTGGTCCTGGCCACCCGCCCGCACCAGCTGGTGGCGATCGTCTACATCGACGTCGACAACTTCAAGCCGATCAACGACCGCGCCGGGCACCGGGTGGGCGACGAGGTGCTCAAGGCGCTGGCCGCGCGCCTGCGCCGGGCCACGCGCAGCACCGACATCTGCGCCCGCATCGGCGGCGACGAGTTCGTCGCCATCTGCACCCAGCTGGAGGATGCCGACCACGTCCACGGCATCGCGCAGAAGCTGCTGCGCGAGTTCACCGCGCCGCTGGTGGTGGAGGGGCGCGAGTACGTGCTGGGCGCGAGCATCGGCATCAGCCTCTATCCCCTGCACGGCAATACCCTGGCCGACCTGCTGGAGCGCGCCGACCAGGCCATGTACCAGATCAAGGGCGGCGGCAAGAACGGCTACCGCATCCACGCCGCCGAAGCACCGGCCTGAGCGCCATCCGGCGCGCAGGCGGCGGCGACGTCAGCTTTCGCGCGCGACCTGGAAACCGGCGAACGACTGGCTGACCGGCATCAGCTCCAGGCGGTTGATGTTCAGGTGCGGCGGCAGGGTGGCGACCCAGAAGATCTGCTCGGCGATGTCCTGCGCGGTCATCGGGTTGGCGCCCTTGTAGAGCTGGTCCGAGGCGGCCTGGTTGCCGTGGGTGCGCACCAGGGTGAACTCGGTCTCGGCCATGCCCGGCTCGATCGCGGTCACGCGCACGCCGGTGCCGTGCAGGTCCGCGCGCAGGCCCAGCGAGAACTGGCTGACGAAGGCCTTGGTGCCGCCGTAGGCATTGCCGCCCGGATACGGGTAGATGGCGGCGGTGGAGCTGATGTTGATGATCGCGCCGCGGCGCTCGATCAGCTGCGGCAGCAGGCGGTGGGTGAGGGTGACCAGCGCGGTGACGTTGGTGTCGATCATCGTGCGCCAGTCTTCGAGGCTGGCGTGCTGGGCGGCGGCGGTGCCCTGTGCCAGCCCGGCGTTGTTGACCAGCAGGTCGATGCCGCGGAACGGCGCGGGCAGCGCCGCCAGCGCGGCGTCCATCGCCGCGTCGTCGCGGATGTCGAAGACCGCGGCGTGCACCTTGTCCGCTCCGAATTCGTCCACCAGCGGCTGCAGGCGCTCCGCGCGCCGGCCGGTGGCGATCACTTTCCAGCCGGCGCCGGCAAAGCGACGGACGGCGGCGGCGCCGAAGCCGGACGTGGCGCCGGTGATCAGGACGGTCTTGGACATGGCGGATTCCTTTGGGGAAGAGTCCATCGATTTTCGCACCTTCGTGGGGCACGGGTGCCGGTGGATGCGGGACATGACCGACATGGCGTATTCCCGGTAAAGCCCGTGCGGGGCAAGCCCACACCTACGACGGTCCAACCGGAGAAACAGCCCCCTTGAGTCAAGGGGGCGCGCCGACAGGCGCGGGGTTGTGGATGTAACGGGCAAGGGACCCGAGGTTTGCGCAGCAAACCTTGGGGTAACACCGCCAAGGCGGTGTTACTGCGCCTTTATGGCCATCGCCTGCAGGCCGCTGCCGTTGAGCTTGGCCTTGGCTTCGGCCAGTTCGCTGGCGGTGCCGTAGGGCCCCATGCGCACGCGGTAGACCGTGTTGCCGTTGATCTGTGCCGATTCGACGCGGGCGCTCAGGCCCATCATCGCCAGCTTGGCCTTGGTCGCCTCGGCGTCGCCGGAGGCGCCGAAGGCGCCGGCCTGGAGGATGTAGCGGACGTTGTCGCCGGCCTCGGCAGCAGCCGGAGCCGCGGCGTCGGGCTGCTTCTGCGCAGGCGCCGTCGCCGCTGCGGGCGTCGCCGCGGCTACCTGCGCGGTACGGGCCGGCGCGGTGTCGCTGGCCGCCTGCTGGCGCGGGGACTCGGTGATCGGCGCGGGCAGCGGCGTGGCGGCCGGCGGTACCGGGCGACCTTCCAGGGCCGCCTGCGCGCGCTGGGCCTCGCTGCTGGCCTGGGTCGAACGCGCGGCCTGGGCGCGGCGCTGTTCCTCGGCGCGGGCGCTGGCGGCCAGTTCGGCGTCGGACATCTGTACTTCCTTGCCCGGCAGCAGGGTGTAGAAGTCGTACTGGGTCGCGGCCGGCTTGTCCGCCGGCTGCGTCCCTTCGCGCGCGGCCGGGCGCGGCAGGTCCGCGCCGGCGTCGATGTCGGCATCGGCGACCGGCGCCGGCTGCGCGTCCGGGTTGGGCTGTGGGCCGACCCGCAGGAAGCCGTCGCCGTCCTTCTTGAACAGGTTCGGGGCCGCCAGGAACACCACGGCCGCGATCGCCGCGCCGGCGACCAGCCATACCCAGCCGGGCGTGCCGTTGCCGCTGTTGCGCCGGGCCTGGCTCTTGCCGCGTCGTGCTGCCATTTCTGCCACTTCTCCTTGCTTACATCTTTTCCGGCGCGCTCACGCCCAGCAGGCCCAGGCCGTTGGCGAGCGTCTGGCGGGCCGCGCCGGCAAGGGCGAGCCGGGCGTTGCGGGTGGCGGCATCGTCCACCAGCACCGGCGTCCCGTGATACCACGTGTGGAAGGCGTGCGCCAATTCACGCAGGTACTGTGCGACCTGGTGCGGTTCCAGCGCCACGCCCGCGGCTTCGACCACCTCCGGGTACCGCGAAATCTCGTTCATCAGTTCCAGCGAGGCTTCGTCGCCGAGCTGCGACAGCGCGGCCAGGCCCTGCGCCTGGTCGTAGTCCAGGCCCTTCTCCTGCGCCTGGCGCAGCAGCGAGCAGACGCGGGCATGCGCGTACTGCACGTAGAACACCGGGTTGTCGTTGCTCTGCTGGCGCGCCAGGTCGATGTCGAAGGTCAGCTGCGAATCGGGCTTGCGCGCGATCAGGAACCAGCGCACGGCGTCGCTGCCGACCTCGTCGATCAGGTCGCGCAGGGTCAGGTAGCTGCCGGCGCGCTTGGACAGCTTCACTTCCTCGCCGCCGCGCATCACCGTCACCATCTGGTGCAGCACGTATTCCGGCCAGCCCTGCGGGATGCCCACGCCCAGCGCCTGCAGGCCGGCGCGCACGCGCGCCAGCGAGCCGTGGTGGTCGGCGCCCAGTTCGGTGATGGCGCGCTCGTAGCCGCGCTGCCACTTGCTCAGGTGGTAGGCCACGTCCGGCAGGAAGTAGGTGTAGGTGCCGTCGGACTTGCGCATCCCGCGGTCCTTGTCGTCACCGAAGTCGGTGGAACGCAGCCACAGCGCGCCGCCTTCCTCATAGGTGTGGCCCGACTGCACCAGGCGCTCGACGGTCTCGGCGACCTTGCCGTCCGAATACAGCGAGCTCTCCAGGAAGTAGATGTCGAAATCGACGCCGAACGCAGCCAGGTCCAGGTTCTGCTCGTTGCGCAGGTAGGCCACGGAGAAACGGCGGATCGCCTCGAGGTTCTCGACGTCGCCCTCGCCCACCACCTTGTGGCCTTCCAGGTCCACGGTGGCGCGGGCCAGGTAGGCGTCGGCCACGTCCTGGATGTAATCGCCGCGGTAGCCGGCTTCCGGCCAGCCGGCCTCATCGGGCTTGATGCCACGGGCGCGGGCCTGCACCGACACGGCCAGGTTCTCGATCTGCACGCCGGCGTCGTTGTAGTAGAACTCGCGCCTGGCGTTCCAGCCGTTGGCTTCCAGC
>JAEWOJ010000111.1 GCA_023399815.1 Pseudomonadota bacterium
GCGCCCGGCGCTGGTGGTGGTGGCGACGGCATGACATCGGCCGGCCGGCAATTGTGAAGAAATTGCAAAATATTTCTCCAGCCGGCCCTTGAAGCGCTTTTCCACAGCCTCACATACGGTTCCAACACCGGTCGCAAGACCGAGACCATTTCCTGGAGGAAGAACATCATGGGCAAGATCATCGGTATCGACCTGGGCACCACCAACAGCTGCGTGGCGGTGATGGAAGGCGGCAAGGCGCGCGTCATCGAGAACGCCGAGGGCGACCGCACCACCCCGTCCATCGTGGCCTACACCAAGGACGGCGAAGTGCTGGTCGGCGCGAGCGCCAAGCGCCAGGCCGTCACCAACCCGAAAAACACGTTTTATGCCGTCAAGCGCCTGATCGGGCGCAAGTTCACCGACGCCGAGGTGCAGAAGGACATCGCGCACGTGCCCTACGGCATCCTGGCGCACGACAATGGCGATGCCTGGGTTGAGACCAGCGACGGCAAGAAGATGGCGCCGCAGCAGATTTCCGCCGAAGTGCTGGCCAAGATGAAGAAGACCGCCGAGGCCTTCCTGGGCGAGGCCGTCACCGAGGCCGTCATCACCGTGCCGGCGTACTTCAACGATTCCCAGCGCCAGGCCACCAAGGACGCCGGCCGCATCGCCGGTCTTGAAGTCAAGCGCATCATCAACGAGCCGACCGCGGCCGCACTGGCCTATGGCCTGGACAAGGGCGACAACAAGGATCGCAAGATCGTCGTCTACGACCTGGGCGGCGGCACCTTCGACGTGTCGGTGATCGAGATCGCCAACGTCGACGGTGAGAAGCAGTTCGAAGTGCTGGCCACCAACGGCGACACCTTCCTGGGTGGCGAGGATTTCGACAACCGCGTGATCGAATACCTGGTGGAGGAGTTCCAGAAGGATCAGGGCATCGACCTGCGCAAGGATCCGCTCGCGCTGCAGCGCCTGAAGGACGCCGCCGAGCGCGCCAAGATCGAGCTGTCCAGCGCGCAGCAGACCGAAGTGAACCTGCCGTATGTCACCGCGGATGCAACCGGTCCGAAGCACCTGAACATCAAGCTGACCCGCGCAAAGCTGGAAGCGCTGGTGGAAGACCTGGTGAAGAAGTCGATCGAACCGTGCCGCGTTGCGCTGAACGACGCAGGCCTGCGTTCCAGCGACATCAGCGAAGTGATCCTGGTCGGTGGCCAGACCCGCATGCCGAAGGTGCAGCAGGCGGTGACCGAGTTCTTCGGCAAGGAACCGCGCAAGGACGTCAACCCGGACGAAGCCGTGGCACTGGGTGCGGCGATCCAGGGCGGCGTGCTGGGCGGCGACGTCAAGGACGTGCTGCTGCTGGACGTGACCCCGCTGTCGCTGGGCATCGAAACCATGGGCGGCGTGTTCACCAAGATCATCGAGAAGAACACCACCATCCCGACCAAGGCCTCGCAGGTGTTCTCCACCGCCGAGGACAACCAGTCGGCGGTGACGGTGCACGTGCTGCAGGGCGAGCGCGAACAGGCCCGCTACAACAAGTCGTTGGCCAAGTTCGACCTGACCGGCATCGAGCCGGCGCCGCGCGGCCTGCCGCAGGTGGAGGTGAGCTTCGACATCGACGCCAACGGCATTCTGCACGTCTCGGCCAAGGACAAGAAGACCAACAAGGAGCAGAAGGTCGAGATCAAGGCCGGCTCGGGCCTGTCCGAGGACGAGATCAACCGCATGGTGGCCGACGCCGAGACGCACCGCGAGGAAGACAAGAAGTTCCAGGAACTGGTGCAGGCCCGCAACCAGGCCGACGGCCTGATCCACGCCACCCGCAGCGCCATCACCGAGCACGGCAGCAAGGTCGGCGGCGATGTCATCGGCAAGGTGGAGGCGGCCCTGGCCGACCTGGAGACCGCGATGAAGGGCGACGACAAGGCGCAGATCGAAGCCCGCTCGAAGGCGCTGGAAGAAGCCGGCCAGTCGCTGTACGCCGCCGCTTCGGCCGGCGAGCAGGGCGGTCCGGCCCCGGGTGCCGGCTCGGCGGGTCCGTCGAACGACGACGTGGTCGATGCCGAGTTCACCGAGGTCAAGGACGACAAGAAGTCCTGATGTCCGATATCCCTCTCCGGCCGGGAGAGGGAGGGGATGAGGGTTCGGGGGCGCGATGCGGTCCCGGACCCTTGTCTTGTAACCACCCCGTCCCAGCCCTCCCCCGAGGGGGAGGGAGAGATAGAGCATGAGCAAGCGCGACTACTACGAAGTACTGGGCGTCTCCCGCGACGCCGGTGACGAAGAACTGAAGAAGGCCTATCGCCGCTGCGCGATGAAGCACCATCCGGACCGCAACCCGGGCGATGCCGCGGCCGAAGTCGCCTTCAAGGAATGCAAGGAAGCCTACGAAGTCCTGTCCGACGGCAACAAGCGGCGCATGTACGACGCCCACGGCCACGCCGCGTTCGAGCACGGCATGGGCGGGATGGGCGGTGGCCCGGGCGGCCCGGACATGGGCGACATCTTCGGCGACATCTTCGGCAACATCTTCGGCGGTGGCGGCGCGCGCCAGGCGCGTCGCGGCGCCGACATCGGCTACGTGATGGAGCTGGACCTGGAGGAGGCCGTCGCCGGCGTGGAACGGCGCATCGAGATCCCGACCCTGGTCGAGTGCGGCGACTGCGACGGCAGCGGCTCGGAGGACGGCAAGGTCGAGACCTGCAACGTCTGCGGCGGCCGCGGCCAGGTGCGCATGCAGCGCGGCATCTTCGCCATGCAGCAGGCCTGCCACAACTGCGGTGGCCGCGGCCAGATCGTCGCCAAGCCGTGCAGGACCTGCCACGGCAACGGCCGCGTCGAGGAAGACAAGGTGCTGTCCGTGAAGGTGCCGGCCGGCGTCGATACCGGCGACCGCATCCGCCTGCAGGGCGAGGGCGAGGCCGGTCCCGCCGGTACGCCGCCGGGCGACCTGTACGTGGAAGTGCGGGTGCGCGAGCACTCCATCTTCACCCGCGATGGCGACGACCTGCACTGCGAGGTGCCGATCCGCATTTCGCAGGCGGCGCTGGGCGACACCGTGCGCGTGGCCACGCTGGGCGGCGAGGCGGAAATCCGCATTCCCGCCGAGACCCAGACCGGCAAGCTGTTCCGCCTGCGCGGCAAGGGCGTCAGGTCGGTGCGCAGCCGCGCCGAGGGCGACCTCTACTGCCGCATCGTGGTGGAGACGCCGGTCAACCTGACCGCCGAGCAGCGCAGGCTGCTGGAGCAGTTCGAGGCGACCTTCAGCGGCGAGGAGGCGCGCAAGCACTCGCCCAAGTCGGCCACCTTCCTGGATGGCGTCAAGGGCTTCTGGGACCGGATGACCTCGTCCTGAGTCCCAGCCTGTCCGTAGGAGCGACTTCAGTCGCGATGGCTTTCCCGGTGAAGCCCCTTCGCGACTGAAGTCGCTCCTACGGGAATGTCGAAGGCCGCAGCTTGCTGCGGCCTCTTCGTTTCCGGCGTTTGGTTGCGTACGCATCCGTGCCGTCGGCCGCCGTGGCCGCCGGCGTAGAATGCGGCGATGAACGACGTCGACCACAGCCATCTCGTGCACGGTCGCCGGCAGCGCCCGGATGGGCCCTCGCCGGTGGACGTGATTTCCGTACAGTCGCAGCTGGTCTATGGCCACGCCGGCAACAGCGCGGCGGTGCCGCCGCTGCGCGCGCTGGGCCTGCGCGTGGCGGAGATTCCCACCACCCTGCTCAGCAATGCGCCGTTCTACGCGACGCTGCGCGGCCGCGTGCTGCCGGCGGACTGGTTCGCCGAACTGCTGCTGGGCGCCAGCGAGCGTGGCCTGCCGCAGCGCGCCGGCGCGCTGGTGTCCGGTTATTTCGGCAGCGTCGCCAATGGCGAGGCCTTCGCCGACTGGCTGGACGAAGTGCTGCCGTCATGCCCCGGCCTGCGCTACTGCCTGGACCCGGTGATCGGCGACACCCATACCGGTCCCTATGTCGAGCCTGGGCTGGAACGCATCTTCGCCGAGCGCCTGCTGCCGCATGCCTGGCTGGTGACGCCCAACGCCTTCGAGCTGGGACGCCTGACCGGCCTGCCGGCGCTGGAACAGGACGACGCCATCGCCGCTTCGCGCATCCTGCTGGAACGCGGCCCGCAGTGGGTGATCGCGCATTCGGTGTCCGGCGTGCCCGGCGAGCTGGTCACGCTTGCGGTCAGCCACGATGAAGTCTGGCGCTGGACCTCGCCGCACCTGCCGGTGGACGTGGCCGGCACCGGCGACGTGCTGGTGTCGTTGCTGCAGGCCTTCCTGCTCAAGGGCCACGCCTTCGAGGACGCGGTGAGCCGCGCCATCGCCGGCGTGCATGCCGCGCTGGAGGCGACGCTGGCGCAGGGCGTGGAGGAATTCGACGTGTTGGCGGCGGCACCGGCCGCGCTGGGCACGCCGTACCGCTTCCGCGCCGAGCGGCTGGCGTGAGCGTGGCGCAGGCGTCGATGGCTCCGGTGGTTCCCGTCATCGGCATCGTCGGCAGCGGCGGCGCCTACGGCCGTTGGCTGCGTGGGTTCTTCCAGTCGCGCATGGGCCTGGAGGTGATCGGCCACGATCCGGTCGATGCCGCGTCGCAGACTCCGGAGCAGCTGTTGGAACAGGCGGACGTGCTGCTGTTCTCCGCACCGATCCGGCATACGCCGGCGCTGATCGACGACTACGCGCGCCGTTCCGCCGGACGCGAGCGCGGGCGGTTGTGGCTGGACGTGACCTCGATCAAGAGTGCGCCGGTGGCCGCGATGCTGCGTTCGCAGGCCAGCGTGGCCGGGCTGCATCCGATGACCGCGCCGCCCAAGGCGCCGACGCTCAAGGGGCGGGTGATGGTGGTCTGCGAGGCGCGCGTGGAGGCGCGCTGGCGGCCCTGGCTGGAGCAGCTGTACGCCTCGCTGGAGGCCGAATGCGTGCCGGCCACGCCCGAGCACCACGACCGGGTGATGGCGCTGGTGCAGGCGATGGTGCACGCCACCCACCTGGCCCAGGCCGGCGTGCTGCGCGGCTACGCGCCACTGCTCGGCGAACTGCAGGCGCTGATGCCGTACCGCTCGACCGCGTTCGAGCTGGATGCGGCGGTGATCTCGCGCATCCTGTCGCTGAACCCGGCGATCTACGAAGACATCCAGTTCGGCAACCCGCATGCGGGCGAGGTGCTGGACCACCTGCTGGCGCAGCTGCGACAGCTGCGCGCGTTGCTCGCCGAAGGCAGCGACGCGGCGCGCGCGGCGTTCCGCCGGCAGTTCCTCGACGACAACCGCGACGCGGTAGGCGAACAGGCGCTGCGCGACGGCAACTACAGCTTCGAGCGCCTGGGTTATCTGCTGGCGGACCTGACCGACACGCGCGCGATGAGCGTGCACCTGCCCGAGGACCGCGCCGGCTCGCTGCGCGAACTGCTGCACGTGTTCGAGCGGCACGGCATCAGCCTGTCCTCGATCCATTCCTCGCGCACGCCGGGCGGCGACGTGCATTTCCGCATGGGCTTCGCGCAGCGCTACGCACCGGAAGTGTTGGAAGCCGCCGCGCGCGAGATCGACCATAGCGGCATCGGCCGGGTGCTGGACCGCTGAGAGGGCGCATTCATCCACAGCCGGTGTGGATGACCTGCGCACAAACCTGTGGATGAATGCCGGCAGCCGTTGCGGCGCAAGGCTGTCAAGATGGCTGGCGAATTCTTCGCCAGCCTGTGGTCCCCGCGCTCATCCACGCCCGTAGGAGCGACGTCAGTCGCTATGGGGCATTGCCGGTAAAGCCTATCGCGACTGGCGTCGCTCCTACGGTTGCTCCTGCGGAGGTGTTGGGCGTTCATATCCGCAGCGTCATTTCGCCGTCGAGCGTGGTGAACTCGCGCGCGTTGCGCAGCAGGTGGCGGCCATCGTCCAGCTCGTAGCGTGGGCCGGCATTGCCCTCGTCCGGCGCGCTGCCCGGCTCGGGCATGAATTCGATGATGATGCGGCTTTCGCCATGGACGTCGGTGGCGGGGAACTGGCGGAACGACATGGGTGACCTCCTGCGTGGCATACCGGCCCGGTTCGGTCTGGCCAGCCTGCACCGCGATGCGTTAGCCCGGCGTCGTCGTGACCTGTCCATGCACCCACGTCATGCGTGGGCATGGGGCAGGCCGTTCAATCGATGAACTGCAGCCGCGCCAGTTCCGCGTACAGGCCGCCTTCGCGCAGCAACTGCTCGTGCGTGCCCTGGGCGACGATGCGGCCGTGGTCCATCACCACGATGCGGTCGGCCTTGAGCACGGTCGCCAGCCGGTGCGCGATCACCAGCGTGGTGCGCCCGGCCATGAGCCGCTCCAGCGCCTGCTGCACCGCGCGTTCGCTCTGCGCGTCCAGCGCGCTGGTGGCCTCGTCCAGCAACAGCACCGGCGCGTCCTTGAGCAGGGCGCGGGCGATGGCGATGCGCTGCTGCTGGCCGCCGGACAGGCGCGCGCCGCGCTCGCCCAACTCGCTGGCATAGCCTTCCGGCAGGGCGCGGATGAAATCCTCGGCCTCGGCGGCGCGCGCGGCCGCGTGCAGTTCCTCGTCGCTGGCCTGCAGCCGGCCGTAGCGGATGTTCTCGGCGGCGCTGGACGCGAACAGCGCCGGCTGCTGCGGCACCAGCGCGATCTGCTCGCGCAGCGCGCCCGGTTCGGCCTGGCGCAGGTCGATGCCGTCGATGCTCACCATGCCCGAATCGGGATCGTGGAAGCGCAGCAGCAGCGACAGCACCGTACTCTTGCCGGCACCGGACGGGCCGACCAGGGCTACGGTCTCGCCCGGCCGCACATGCAGGGTGAAGCCGTCCAGCGCGGGGTGGCCGGGGCGCTGCGGATAGTGGAAGACCACGTCGTCGAAGCGGATGTCGCCGCGCAGCGGTACGGGCAGGGGCAGCGGCGCCGCCGGCGCGTGCACGCCCGGGCGTTCCTGCAGCAGCTCGGCGATGCGGCCCATGCCGCCGGCCGCGCGTTGCAGTTCGTTCCACACCTCGGCGAGCGCGCCGACCGAACCGCCACCGATCAGCGCGTAGAACACGAACTGGCCCAGCTCGCCCTTGCTGATGCGCCCGGCGATCACGTCGTGCGCGCCGGACCACAGCACCAGCACCACCGCGCCGAACACCAGGGTGATGACGATGGCGGTGACCAGCGACTGGGTGCGGATGCGGCCGCGCGCGGTCGCCACCGCCACCCGCACCGCGTCGGCGAAGCGGTCGGTCTCGTAGCCTTCGCGCGCGTGCGCCTGTACGGTGCGCACCGCGCCCAGGGTTTCGCTGGCGAGGTTGTTGGCGTCGGCGACGCGGTCCTGGCTGGCGCGCGAGGCCTTTTCCAGCCGGCGCGCGCCGAGGATGATCGGCAGTACCGCCAGCGGGATGCCAACCAGGGTGAAGGCGGCCAGGCGCGGGCTGGTGACGAACAGCATCGCCAGGCTGCCGACCACGGTGACGGTGCTGCGCAGCGCCACCGACATGCTGCTGCCGACCACGCTGCGCAGCAGCTCGCTGTCGGCCGACAGGCGCGAGACCAGCTCGCCGCTGCGGTTGCGGTCGTGGAACTGCGCGTCCAGCGCGATCAGGTGCGCGTACAGCTGCCGGCGCAGGTCGGCCACGACCTTTTCGCCCAGCAGCGAGACGAAGAAGAAGCGCGCGGCGCTGGCCGCGGCCAGCACCACCACCACGGCGAACACCAGCAGGAACACCTGGTCGATGTTGCTGCCGTTGCTGAAGCCGTCGTCGATCATGCGCCGGAACGCGACCGGGAAGCTCAGCGTCGCCGCCGACGCCACCGCCAGCGCCACCAGCCAGGCGGTGAACAGGCCCATGTGCCGGCGCACGAACGGCCACAGCGCACGCAGCGTGCCCAGCCGTGCCTTGGTGGAAGGAGAAGAAGCAGGGGCGGTATCGGTCATGGACGGGGCATCGGAAGAAGGGAGGGCCGGCGCGGCGGCCTCAGTCGTTGGCGTCGAGCCAGCGCACCCTGTCACGGGTGGCGTCGCGCAGCTGGGTTTTCAAGCCGTCCACGCGGTCGACGGGAAGTTCGATGGACAGCTGCGCGCCGTGTTCGTCGAATTCCTCGCCCAGCTTGTCCGCCGCATGCGCGGCCAACTGCATGTACACGGTGCCGAGTTCGTCGAACGGGCAGGCCAGCCGCAATTGCCGCATCGCCACCAGCGGCAGCCGCGGCGCCAGGCGCAGGCATTCGGCCGCGGTGCCGCCATAGGCGCGCACCAGCCCGCCGGCGCCGAGCTTGATGCCGCCGTACCAGCGGGTCACGACCACGGCGACGCGGTCGTAGCCCTGGCCGTCGATCGCGGCGAGGATCGGGCGCCCGGCGGTGCCGGCCGGCTCGCCGTCGTCGCTGGAGCGGTATTCGTTGCCGTGGCGATACGCCCAGCAGTTGTGGGTGGCATCGGCCACCGACACCGTGGCGACGAAGGACAGCGCATCGGTCGCGCTGCCGATCGGCATGGCCTGGGCGAGGAAACGGCTGTGCTTGATTTCCAGCACGTGGCTGGCGGGCGCGGCGAGGGTATCGGGCATCGCGCACATTCTAGGGGGCCGGCCGGCGGTTTGCCGGAGCGGGACCGGTTGCCGGACGCGTCCGGCGGCTGGAACGCGGTGGAGAGCGGATTGCGCTCAGTCGGCGAGCAGCGGCCGCAGGTCGTGCGGGATGCGGGCTTCCGGGTAGGCCTGCACGAAGCGCTGCAGGCTGGCACGCGCGGTAGCGAGGTCGCCCTCGTCACGGCGCACGCGGATGCGTTCCAGCCATTGCCGGCGCGGGAGCCGGGCATCTTCGTCGCTGGCGGTCACCGCCGCGTCGGCGGCCGCGGCGCTGGCCTGCACGCGCAGTTCGGGCGCGGCCGAGCGCAGGCGCATCGCCGCGGGCGCGGCTTGCTGCGGGAGGGGCATCTCGTCGGCAACCGCGGGTGCCGTCGTTTCGAGCGCTTGGGCCGACGGCGCCGGCGGGGCGGGCGGCGAGGGGGGAGCGGTCGTCGCGCGCGCGGAGGACGGCGGCGCCATCGCGACCGGCGCAGGTTCCTGGATGCGGGCCTTGGTTGCCGTCCTGGCCGCCACGGCCGGCGCGACAGCAGGTTCTGCTGGTGCCGGGCGCGCGGCGGCAGCGGCCGCAGGTGCGGGCGGTGGCGATGCGGGCGGTGATGCGGACCGTGCGGTGTCGGACGTGGCGGCGGCTGGTGCGGGCGCGTCCGAAGGCGGCGATGTTTCGGCCATGGGAGCGGTTGCGACCAAGGGCGCAGGAGGCGTCGTCGGCCGCAGCTGCCACGCCAGTCCGACGACCAGGACCAGCGACGCGGCCACGGCAAGCGAGGACGCCAGGCCACGGCGACGGCCGCGTCGGGAAGGGGACGTCGTCGTGGCGAAGGCCGCCGGCGACGCGGAAGGCCGCGGCGATGGCGCCGGCGCGACCGGTTCGCGCGCACGGGCGGCGATGGCCGCGTCGATCCGCGCCGATGGCGCGACGGCCGAGGTGGGGCGCCCCAGCAGCCGCGCCAGTTCGCGTTCTTCGGGAGTCAGGGGATCGGACGTGTTCATTCGCTCAACCTCGCGCGCAGCTTGTCCATCGCATAGCGCAGCCGCGACTTGACGGTTTCCCGGCCCACGCCGGTGATCTGCCCGATTTCCTCCAGGCTCAGTTCCTGTTCCAGGCGCAGGATGAGGACTTCCTGCTGCTCCTGCGGCAGTTCGGCCATCGCCCGGCGCAGCCGCAGCCGCTCGTCGCGTTCGTCGGCCAGCAGCTCCGGCGTGCAGGCGTCGGCCAGGCGCGCGGTGCGTTCGTCGGCATCGTCCGGTGCCGACGGCCGGTGCCGCGCGGCGCGCCAATGGTCGTTGAGGCGGTTGTGGGCGATGCGGAACAGCCAGGTGGCGAAGGCCGCTTCCGGCTTCCAGCCCGAGCGCGCGTGGATCAGCCGCTGCCAGACATCCTGGAACAGTTCCTCGGCCAGCGAACGGTCGCGCAGCTGGCCCAGCAGGTAGTGGAACAGCCGGCTGCGATGGCGCGCATACAGTTCGGCGAACGCATCGCCGTCGCCTTCGGCGTAGGCCTGCATCAGCGCTTCGTCGGTCGGGGCTTGGACGGCGGTATCCACGTGCGGCAGCCTAAGCACTCGATGGCCCTGCTGCCTAGTGGCGGCGTGCGACGGGCGCTGGCCGGGTTCAGGAAATATCGCTGCCGACGCCCTGGACGACACCGGTTGCTGCATTATGCTGCACGACAGGGGGGAGTTCCGGCGACGATCGGAACCCGGAGAGACTGGAGATCATGTCGCACAGCCCATCCGACGCGTTTGCCAGCAACGGCCGTGTGGACACCGATTCGCCGGCCGCCCGCGTGGTGGCCACGTTGCACGGGCTGTTGCCCAGCGGCAGTGCCGTGGCGTTGGCCTGGGACGATGCCGTGCTGGGCAGCGGCGACTGCACGAGCACCGGTGGTGGCGACGCGCTGCGCGAAGCCGCCTGCGGGCTGCTGGCCGGCGCGCCGTTGCCGCCCGGCCTGCGGCAGCCGCTGGTGGAGTGCTGGACCGACGACGGGGCCGACACCCGCATCGCGGTGCTGGCCGAGCTCGACGCCTGGTTCTCCGGCGCGCAGCGGCAGGCGTGGCTGACGACGGCGCGGGCGCTGGTCGCCGCGGTGCTGGTGGCGCTGCGGCAGGGCGTGCAGATCCAGCAGCTCGAGCGCGCCAAGCGGCTGCAGGCGGCATTGTTCGAGATCGCCGACCTGGCCGGGAGCGACCTGGAGATGCCGCAGATGCTGGCCCAGTTCCACCGCATCCTGTGCACCCTGATGTATGCGGAGAACTGCTTCATCGTCGAGTGCGACGAGCGCCAGAGCAGCCTGCGCTTCCTGTACCTGGTCGATACGCGGGACGACTTCGTGCCCGCGCCGGAGCATTGGTACCGCTCCGAGGAAATGCCGGCGAGCCTGACCTTCGCGGTGCTGCGCAAGGGGCAGGTGATGAGCGGCCCGTCGCGCGAACTGCTCCGGCACCTGGAGACCGGGGCGGTGGAGCAGGAAGGACTGGAAAGCGTCGACTGGCTGGGCGTGCCGATGTGGCGCGACAATGCCGTCTGCGGCGCGATCGTGGTGCAGAGCTACGAGCCGGGCGTGCAGTACGCGGACGAGGACCGCGCCGTCCTCAACTTCGTGGCCAAGCACATCCTGACCGCGATGGACCGGCGCCAGGCGCACGTGCAGCTGGAGCAGCACGTGCAGCGGCGCACGCTGGAACTGGAGCGCGCCAACGCCAGCCTGCAGGACGAGATACAGGAGCGTCGGCGCGCGGAGGCGCTGCAGGCGGCGCTGTTCAACATCTCCGAACTGGCGATGAGCTGCGGCAGCCAGGCCGAGTTCCATGCCGAACTGCATCGGGTGATCGGCGGGCTGCTGGACGCGCGCAATTTCTACATCGCGCTGGTCAACGAACAGGGTGACGGGCTGGATTTCGTCTACTCGGTGGACGAGTTCAACCGCGTGCGGGCTTCGCGCCCGTTCAGCGGCGGCCTCACCGAATACACCATCCGCAGCGGCCAGCCGCTGCTGGCCACGCGCCGGCAGATCGACCAGCTGATCGCCGCCGGCGACGTGCACGAGTTCGGCGCCAAGTCGCAGTGCTGGCTGGGCGTGCCCCTGTTCGGCGACGATGAAGTGATGGGCGTGATCGCGGTGCAGAGCTACAACCCGCAGGTCATCTTCACTGCCCACGACCAGCGCCTGCTGGCGTTCGTCGCGCGCAACATCGGCAACAGCCTGGCGCGCCAGCGCGACCGCAACCGCCTGCTGCAGGCGCATGCCGAGCTGGAACGGCGCGTGGTCGAACGCACCCGCGAGTTGGGCGAAGTCAACCAGAAGCTGCTGGCGCAGATCGGCGAGCGCATGCGCGTGGAGCAGCGCCTGACCCACCTGGCGATGCACGACGTGCTGACCGGCCTGCCCAACCGCCTGCACCTGCTGGAGAAGCTGGAAGAAGCCATCGAGCATGCGCTGCTGGGCGTCGGCCCGGTATTCGCGCTGCTGTTCCTGGACCTGGACCGCTTCAAGTGGGTCAACGACAGCATCGGCCACGCCGCGGGCGACCGCATGCTGGTGGAAGTGGCGCAGCGCCTGGTCGGCATGCTGCGCAGCGACGACGTGGTGGCGCGCCTGGGCGGCGACGAATTCGCGCTGCTGGTGCGCTGCGATGGCGGCGGCGTGGGCACGGCGGTGGAGGTCGGGCGGCGCCTGCTGCGTTCGCTGGAGCAGTCGATGTGGGTGGACGGGCGCGAGTTGTTCCCGTCCGGCAGCATCGGCATCGCGTTGTGGAACCCGCACTACACCTCCGGCGTCGAGCTGCTGCGCGACGCCGACGCCGCGATGTACCGCGCCAAGGGCATGGGCCAGGACCGCTGCGTGGTGTTCGACGAAGCGATGCGCGATCAGTCGCTGAGGAGCCTGGAGCTGGAGGCCGACCTGCGCCGGGCCATCATCAACAACGACTTCGTGCCGTTCTACCAGCCGATCGTGTCGCTGGTCGACAACCGCGTCGTCGGCCACGAGGCGCTGCTGCGCTGGCAGCACGAGGGCCGTGGGCTGCTGCTGCCGGGCGAGTTCATCGGGCTGGGCGAGGAGAGCGGCCTGATCGAGCAGGTGGACTGGCTGGTCTACGAGCAGGTGGTGCGCGACCTGGCCGATACCGCCTCGGGCTACATCTCGGTCAACGTATCGCCGCGCCACTTCCGCTCGCCGGAGTTCGCCACGCGCCTGCTCGGGCTGCTGGACGCAGCCGGCGCCGACCCGGCGCGCCTGCGCGTGGAGATCACCGAGATGGCGCTGCTGGAGGACGCGCCGCGCACGCTGCAGATCCTGCACCAGCTGCGCGAGCGCGGCGTCCTGGCGCAGCTGGACGATTTCGGTACCGGTTATTCGGCGCTGTCCTACCTGCATCGTTTCCCGATCTCGGCGCTGAAGATCGACCGCAGCTTCATCTCCGGGCTGGACGCCGACAGCGGCAAGGACACGCAGGCGCTGGTGGAGGGCGTGGTCTCGCTGGCGCGCACCCTGGGCATCGAGACCGTGGGCGAGGGCGTGGAAAACGAGAGCCAGCGTCGGGCGCTGCTGGAAATGGGCTGCAGCTTCGGCCAGGGCTATCTGTTCGGCCATCCGATGCCGCGCGAGGCGACCCTGCCGCGCGCCTGAAAGCGTTTCCCTTCTCCCCGCGGGAGAATGTGCCCGGAGGGCGGATGAGGGGGGCGCAGTGCGTGATGGCTGGGCTGTTGGGGGCCGTTGCTCTCACCCCAACCCCTCTCCCGGAGGGAGAAGGGCTTCAATGTCATTGGGCCATGACGCGCGCCCGGTGGTTCACCGCAACGCGTTGCGCTTTTTCTCATCGAACCACTTGTCTGCCTGCGCCGGCGAATAGGCGCGCATCCACGCCAGCATCTGCTGCGCGTCGTCGCCGTACCACAGGTCGTCGCGCTGCTCCGGGTGCAGGAAGCGTTCTTCCACCATGTGGTCGATCATGCCGATCAATTGCGCATAGAAGCCGTCGATGTCGAGGAAGGCGCAGGGCTTCTTGCCGATGCCGAGCTGGCGCCAGGTCAGCATCTCGAAGATTTCCTCGGCGGTACCGAAGCCGCCGGGCAGGGCGACGAAGGCGTCGGACAGGTCGAACATGCGCGACTTGCGCTCGTGCATGGAGCCGACGACTTCCAGCGTGGTCAGGCCCTGGTGCGCGACTTCCAGGTCCACCAGGTGCTGCGGGATCACGCCGGTGACTTCGCCGCCCGCGGCCAGCACGCCATCGGCCACCGCGCCCATCAACCCCGTGCGGCCGCCGCCATAGACCAGGCGCAGGCCCTCGCTGGCGATGCGCCTGCCCAGTTCGGCGGCATGCTCGACATAGACGGGGCGGGCGCCGGGATTGGAGCCGCAATAGACGCAGATGGACTTCATGGTCATTCCTGATGGATGGGACGAGGTGTGCGGATCCCGCAATGAACGGCGCGGGATCGGGAGAATGCAAAAGCAAGAAGGCTCCGCCGGAGCGGAGCCTTCTCGTTTCAGCCGGGTGTCGCTCAGTTGGCCTTGTGGATGGCGCGCTTGCTCACCGCCATCGCCGCGTCGTGGATGGCTTCGGACAGACTCGGGTGGGCGTGGCAGATGCGGGCCAGGTCGTCGGCGCTGCCGCTGAATTCCATGGTCAGCACGCCTTCGTGCACCAGCTCGCTGACGTTCGGGCCGATCAGGTGCAGGCCGAGCACGCGGTCGGTCTCAGCATCGGCGATCACCTTAACGAAGCCGGTCGGCTCGGCCATTGCCACTGCACGGCCCACGGCGGCAAACGGGAAGTTGCCGGCCTTGTAGGCCACGCCCTCGGCCTTGAGCTGCTGTTCGGTCTTGCCCACCCAGGCGATCTCGGGAGAGGTGTAGATGACCCACGGAATGGTGTCGAAGTTGACATGCCCCGGCAGGCCGGCGATCAGCTCGGCGACCGCGATGCCTTCCTCGAAGCCCTTGTGCGCCAGCATCGGTCCGCGCACGCAATCGCCGATCGCCCACACGCCGTCGACGCCGGTGTGGCAGTGGGCGTCC
The DNA here is from genome assembly GCA_023399815.1 of Pseudomonadota bacterium. Lineage (GTDB taxonomy): Bacteria > Pseudomonadota > Gammaproteobacteria > Xanthomonadales > Xanthomonadaceae > Stenotrophomonas. The sequence goes on from JAEWOJ010000111.1 coordinate 14,577, forward strand.
ACTTCCACCTGGCCGCGTTCGTTGAGCTTGACGCCGGTGCCCTCGGCCAGCAGGCCCTTGCTCGCGGCGCGGCGGCCCACCGCGACAAGTAGCTTGTCCACGGT
>JAEWOJ010000206.1 GCA_023399815.1 Pseudomonadota bacterium
GCGCCAGCAGCGGCCGACTGCTGCCGCCGGGCTGGTCCAGCAGCGCGCTGAGCACGTGCACCGGCTCGATGATGCTGTTGTCCCGACCCACCGCCAGCGACTGCGCATCGGCCAGGGCCTTCTGGAAATTGGAAGTGAGCTTGTCCGATCTCATCCGGGCCATTCCTTATGAAGAGCGACGAATCCTCGGCTCCCAGCCGGCTCGGAGCCCGTGATGCCTGCGGCAGGAAGCCCGGCAGCCCATAGCTCCGGCCGTGCGTCTGGAGCTTACGAACAAGGGTTCTGGATACACAACGTCATCGAACGACAAGGTGCCGGCTTTCGGTTCGTGGAAGACGCGAGCCCAGCCGTGATCGGCAAGGAATATGCGAGCAACGTAACGCGATCGTCAACCGCGGCATCTTGGACAAAATGTCCAGTTTCCAGGGCACGAAGTCCATCTTTGAGGAATCACAAAAAAACAACATTTCCACGCTCAATGTTGCCTCCATGCGAGGTTTCCAGAACCACGGCGGATCCGTGAAGGAACCACCTGCCGTGGATCGATCGATGGTGCATGGCATCCGCGATGCCGTGCCGAGTGAACTGCCCTTCTCCGGCTGGGTGCCACTGTTCCCGGCCGCGTCTTCCATCCACCCACGCGAGGCACCGCCATGACCGCGAAGGAAATCCCCGGCATCCGCAAATACGATGCCCCTGCCGGTGGCTGGGGGGCGCTCAGGGCAACGGCCAGGGCCATCAGCGAACAGATGAAGGCGCCGGAGGCCGCCATCACGCTGTTCCGTACGAACAAGCCCGAAGGCTTCGATTGCCCAGGCTGCGCCTGGCCCGACCGCAAGCACACCTCGACCTTCCAGTTCTGCGAGAACGGCGCCAAGGCCGTGACATGGGAGGCGACCAAGAAGCGCGTCACCCCCGAGTTCTTCGCTGCCAACACGGTCTCCTTCCTTCTGGAATGGACGGACTACCAGTTGGAAGACCAGGGCCGCCTGACGAATCCGATGGCGTACAACGCCGAGAAGGACATCTACGAGGCCATCGGCTGGGATGAGGCGTTCAGCCGGATCGGGCAGATCCTGCGTGCCCAGCCGGACCCCGACATGGTGGAGTTCTACACCTCGGGGCGGGCATCCAACGAGGCCGCCTTCCTCTACCAGTTGTTCGCGCGCGAGTACGGCACCAACAATTTCCCTGACTGCTCCAACATGTGCCATGAGGCGACCAGCGTCGGGCTTCCGCAGTCGATCGGCATCGGCAAGGGCACGGTGTCGCTGGACGATTTCGATTCCTGCGAGCTCATCATCGCGATGGGGCACAACCCCGGCACGAACCACCCACGGATGATGGGAACGCTCCATGAGGTCGCCCACCGCGGCGTGCCCATCATCGTGTTCAATCCGTTGCGCGAGCGGGCGCTCGAACGCTTCGCCGATCCCCAGGATGCGATCGAGATGGCGACCTTCGGTGCCACCGAGATCGCATCGTCCTACCTGCAGCCCCGCGTCGGCGGCGATGCCGCGGCCCTGAAGGGGATCATGAAGGCCCTGCTCGAGATGGATGCCCTCCAGGGGCCGGCGGCCGGCATCCTCGATCGCGAGTTCATCGCCGGCCACACGAACGGCTTCGAAGCCTTCGCCGAGGACCTGCGCGCCACGGACTGGGAAGGGATCGTGTCCGAATCCGGGCTGTCGGAAGAGGACCTGCGCAAGGTCGCGCAGGCCTATGCCAAATCCAACGCCACCATCGTCACCTATGGAATGGGCGTGACCCAGCACAGCACGGGAACCGAGAACGTCCAGCAGATCGCCAACCTCCTGCTGCTCCGCGGCAACTTTGGAAAGCCCGGCGCCGGCATCTGCCCGCTGCGCGGCCACTCCAACGTGCAGGGCGACCGCAGCGTCGGCATCACCGAGAAACCCAGCGCCGAGTTGATCGACCGGATCGAGCAGCGGTTCGGGTTCCGGGCGCCGAGCCATCACGGCCACGACGCCGTCGCCGCCATGCAGGCCATCATCGACGGGCGCTCGAAGGCGCTGATCTGCCTGGGCGGCAACCTCGCGGTCGCGCTTCCCGACGCGGAAGCCTGCTTCGCGGGCATGCGCAGGCTGGAGCTGTCGGTCCACATCGCGACCAAGCTCAACCGCAGCCATCTCCTGACGGGGAAAAACGCGTTCATCCTGCCCTGCCTGGGGCGGACGGAGCAGGACATCCAGGGCACCGGGCCCCAGGCCGTCACCGTCGAAGACTCGATGTCGATGGTGCACGCCTCGCGCGGCAAGCTCGTCCCCGCTTCCGAGGAACTCCGCTCGGAGCCGGCCATCGTCGCCGGCATCGCCAGCGCCACCCTTCCGGACAGCCGCGTGCCATGGATGGAGATGGTCGCGGACTACGACATCATCCGCGATGCCATCGAGGCGGTCTTCCCGGAATTCGTCGGCTACAACACCAGAATCCGTGTCCCCGGCGGTTTCCGCCTTCCGCTTCCGCCCACGGAGCGCGTATGGCCCACCCCTTCCGGCAAGGCCGAATTCCTGCGCTTCGCCGGGCTGGCGGAGGACCCGAAGCCCATCGATGGCGCCGTCCTCAAGCTGGCCACCATCCGCAGCCACGACCAGTACAACACCACGATCTACAGCCTCGACGACCGCTATCGCGGCGTATTCGGCCGGCGCGACGTGGTGTTCATGAACGAGGACGACATGAAGGATCGCGGCATCGAGCAGGGCGACCACATCCGGATCAGGACCGCGCTGGAGAACGAGGGCGACCGGATACTGGAAGACGTGATCGCCGTTTCCTACAAGATTTCCAGGGGTTCCGTGGCCACCTATTACCCCGAGGGCAACTGCCTGATCCCGCTGAACTACATCGACCAGGTGAGCGGCACGCCCTCCTACAAGTCGGTGCCGGTCCACATAACGCTCGCCTAGCCCGGGCGCATCGCCGCGCCTCGGGTTGCCCGTGGCGGATCACGCGAGGAGGAGAGTGGCATTCCTTCCTCCTCGTGCCGCGTCCCACTGGAAGGATGCTTCAGCAGGGTCGCCGACGGTAAAACGGACGTGACCTGCGCCGGCGCGCAACTCACGGAAGGTCGACCAAGGCACCTTCCTGCCTTCATGCCCCGGTCTGCGAATGCGGCGCCCCGACCGGCTTCGACTCGGGCGAGTCCTTCTGCCGCAGGTAGATGCTCAGCAGCACGATGGACAGCACCGCGAGGAATTCGCTTTGCCAGTTCTGCATGGACTCGAACCAGAACTGCGGGCTGCCCAGGTGCTCGGCCCAGCCGACGCCGGCCTGCCCTTCCAGCAGGCGCTGCTCGTTCTCGTGCTTCCAGCTCCCGTAGGAATGGCCGGCGAAGGTGAGCAGGAACAGCAGAACGTAGGCCAACGCCAACGAGTTCGCATACAGGACTTTCCAGAACCCGCCCTTGCGCACCGGCCATGGCAGGGTGCCGGCGTCGATCTCCTTCGCTTCGCCCGCCGGGTCCAGCGGACGGGATTCGGCCGAGCCACGTTGGCGCAGCACCACGGTCAGCAGCACGTACATGCCCATCTGCAGGAACTCGCTCTCCCAGTTCTCGAACGTGGCCGACACGAAATGCCCGCTCTCCAGGTACTGGCCCAGCGACAAGGTCGGCGCGCCCTTGTCCGCCAGTTCCTCGTTGCAGGCACGCAGTCCCGCCAAGGTCTGGCCCGCGAGGGAGGCGGCGAACAGCGCGAGCAGCACCAGCGAAAGTCCGTTGCGGTAGATGAACGAGGGTCGTCCCGTCTTCATGTCCACTCTCCTGCCGTGCAGGGAGAACCTGGTCGCGGCGTCCGGAAGGCGACGTAAAGAAGCAGGGAATATCAACACCGCATCGATTACATCGATGAACGGACGAATCCGCGGCGGGCGATGAGCGCGTGAGCGGCCCTTGTCCCGGCTTCACATCGAAGACAACCCGCGCTGCGAACAATCACGACTCCCCAGCGAGGATCACGCCATGAACAGGGACCGCAAGGATCCCCCCGATCCGGCCGAAGACCGCGGTCGCAGGGAAACACAGCAGGAACGACGCCAACGCAAGCAGCACGAGAGCGAGAACCACGACGAAGCGCTGGAGGAGACCTTCCCCGCCAGCGATCCGGTGTCTCCCTTCGTGCCGGCCAAGACACCGGAATAGCGTTTCCGGCATGACGGGGCGACGGCGCGTCTGTCGCCCCGTCATGCCGCGTCGGCCGGGCCCCTGCGCGAGATATCCAGAACCAGCGGCGGCGACGCCCCGGCAGGAAGTTCCGCCGACCAGGAGCACCAGACCGGCGATGGCGCCATGGAATCCCGTATCGCCAATGCATCAAGCACTGGGCATGCGCCGCATCCGACCCTCCGGTCATGGAGGCTCTCTTGGCGAAGCGGAATCGGATATGGCCCGCGTCGCGGAAAGCAGGCGTGATCCGGCATGGGCACGCCGTTCTTCCGGCATGGGCGCCGCCTCGATGCGCACCCGTGGACATCCCGCGCCGCCGCGGCCACGCGGCGAAGTCACGGCGGCGGAAAGTGCAGCCCCTCCAGCGGAGAGGCCTGCTCTGTTCATCCGACGACGAGCGCCCAGGGTATTTCCGACCCCTTGAACTTGTAGCGGAAGCCTTCGCAGTCGATCTGCCTGGCCAGGTTGCCGTCGTCGTCGACGAGAGTATTGACCTCCACCCAGGTGTTGGCGGCGGCCGGACCACTCCTGATCGGGATGCCCATGGTCTTGATGTCCGCCTTCTCGGTGGAGATGAGCTTGACCGGGCGCCGTTCCTGCCCGGGTCCTACCAGATAGAGCTGAATGCCTTTCACAGCAAGAATTCCTCGTGGTCCTTCCCCGCCCCGGCATACGGGTTGTAGCGGGATCGACGTTAAGCGCCTGACTTCACCATGATCACCAAGTGTGAAAACAGGCGGCCGGTCACAGGAATGCCCGGCCTTGAATACGCGTCCTTCACACCAACGTGTCGTCGGACGACATGCTTTTAAGCCAAGGGAGTCCATGCTCGGCGTGCCGGCTGGTCGTGTCCTCGAATGATGCTCGCCTGGCTGCTTGTGTCGTCGGCGCGACCAGCCGGCACCCGCTTCCGCCCTGTTCCGCGACGCCGGATCCGGCATCGCCCCTGCACATCGCCTGCACCTGTTCGTCACCGTTTCGCGCAGGCGCTTAATCCGCCGGCGGGCAGCATGTCCCCCCGGAGCCCCCCTGCTCCGTGTGGAGGATCGACCATGAATACCTGCAAGATGAAGCATCTCCTGCTCGGCGGCATCGTCATGGCCGCCTGTGCGGGCGCCATCGCCAGCGTCGAGGCTGCGGGCCAGACCCGCGGCGCGCAGGAACAGGAATCGGTACAGCCCGGCAGCGATACCTGGATCACCACCAAGGTCAAGGCCGAGCTGCTCGCGACCAAGGACGTCTCCGGCATGGAGGTCAAGGTGGAGACCGTCAACGGCGTGGTTTCGCTGAGCGGCAACGTGGATACGCAGGCCGAGGCCGATCGCGCCGTGGCCGTTGCACAACGGATCGAAGGCGTCAGCCGCGTGGACAACCAACTGGTGGTCCGCGGCAACCGGTAACCGCATCGGCCGCCCGTTGGCCTCGCGGCCGACGGGCGAGCCGCGGAGCGCGCTCCCGTGCGGAGCGGCGAATCCGCGTTCCCATGCCGATCCGCCTCAGGATCCTTCTTGTCCGGAGGGCGACGACGTTCGTCCGGCCGCGGCTGGTGCGGCGGCGGTTCCTCCACGTCGGGCTCGCGCGGATCGCGCGGTTCTTTCGGGCCCCGCGCCGGAGGATTGCTTGTGCACGCGCGCACGGTGGCGCTGCCAGCATCCGGCCCGCTACGTCCCTTCATCCGCCCGGTCTCCCGTCCGCACGCCGGGCCAGCAGCGACGACACCTTGTCCAGGTCCTGGCGGATCTTGCCGATGTCGCCCCAGGGATGTACCCGCATGCGCGCCATGCGGCGCGGTGCCGAGACGATGTCGTAGGCGGCGCTGCGCTTCGTCCTGGCCAGTTCCTCCCAGCGCAGGGGCATCGCCACCGGTGAGCCCGGCCTCGACCGCAGGGAGAAGGACGCCACGCTGGTGGCGCCGCGGCTGTTGCGCAGGTAGTCGACGAAGATGCGGTCCTTGCGCAGCTGCTTGCTCGCCGTGGCCACGTACGCCAATGGATCCGAGGCCGCCATCGACTCCGCGAAGGCGTGCGCGAACGCCTTCACCTGCGACCAGGCGCAGGCCGGCTGCAGCGGCACCACGACATGCAGCCCCTTGCCGCCAGTGGTGCGCACGAAGGATTCCAGCTCAAGCTCCCGCAGGCGATCGCGCACCCAGCGTGCGGCGGCGATCACCCGCGGCCAGGCGACGCCGTCGGCCGGGTCCAGGTCGAACACCATGCGATCGGCCCTGTCCGTGTCGTCGGCCAGCGCCCCCCAGGGATGGAACTCCAGCGCATTGAACTGCACCAGTTCAAGCAGGCCGGCCGCATCGCGCACCACGATGTAGTCCGCCAGCGCGCCGTCCTCCTCCTGGAGCGATACCGCATCGACATGCTTCATGCCACTTGGCGGGTGCTTCTGGAAGAAGCATGGCCGTTCCGTGCCCTGCGGGCAGCGGATGATGGAAAGCGGACGGCCGACGATCTCCGGCAGCAGCCACGGCAGCATCGTGCGGTAGTAGGCGAACACGTCCGCCTTGCGGATGTCCAGGTCCGGATACACCACACGCATCGGACTGGTCAGCGTCACGTCCGGCGTCTTCGCCCCGGCCCTCGTCGTTCTGGGTATCTTGGCCATCTCCCTCCCCTTTCCGGTATCCGGCGGATGTTCCGCGCAGGTCCTTCGGCGGACGCGCCAAGCCTGTCGCTTCCTTCGAAATCGAAGAGGTTCGCCATGTCCAGGACGATCAGCGCAGTCCGGTTTGCTTTCCTGGATGCCATGGCCGGAGCGACGGCGAGCGGATTCAGCCGCGCGGGCCGCCCATGACCGGCAGGATCGCCCCGCTGATATAGCTCGCGGTCACCGGCGAGGCGAGGAACACATAGGCAGGCGACAATTCCTCCGGCTGCGCGGGCCGGCCCATGTCGCTGTCCTTGCCGAACCTGGCGACGTCCGGCGCATCCTTGTCCGCCGGGTTCAGCGGCGTCCAGACCGGTCCCGGCGCGACGCAGTTGACGCGGATGCCGCGACCCGACAGCTGCGCGGCCAACGACCTGGTGAACGCATGGATCGCCCCCTTGGTCGCCGAATAGTCGATCAGCGAGGGGCTGCCGAACAGGGCGGTTTCCGAACCGGTATTGATGATGCTGGCGCCTTCGCCCAGGTAGGGCAGCACTGCGCGGGCCATCTGCACATAGCCACCGATGTTCGTCTGCAGGGTCTCCTGCAGGTGCGCGTCGTCGAGGTCCTCCAGGCGATGGCAATGCAGCTGGAAGGCCGCGTTGTTGACCAGGATGTCGATACCGCCGAGCAGTTCGCCGACCTGCTTGGCCGCCTGGTCGCAGAACGCTGGATCGCGCACGTCGCCGCTGATGGCGACGCAGCGTGCGCCCTCCTGCTCGACCGCCTTGCAGGTGGCCTGCGCATCTTCGTGTTCGTCCAGGTACAGCACGGCCACGTCCGCCCCCTCCCGCGCGAACAGGACGGCGACGGCTCGGCCGATTCCCGAGTCGCCGCCGGTGATCAACGCGCGCATGCCCTCCAGCTTGCCGCTTCCCCGGTAATCGGGCGCCAGGTAGCGGGGCGGCAACTGCAGCTCATGTTCGTTGCCCGGCTTTTCCAGGCTCTGCGCCGGCATCCTGGCCGGTTGCCGACGGGGGCCGGCCTGCACGCCACCGGCTGCCGGCTTCGGCTTGGGCGCCCCCTGCTTCTTCGCCTTTTTCTGCAGACCCCGCTGCCGCTCGGCGGTGCGCTCCGCTGCCCGCGCGGAAGCGGACGCAGTGGTCGGGATCTTTCCTGCCGGGGACCCGGACGCGGCGGTGGATGTCTTCTTGCGGGCAGCCATGGGTCGGTTCTCCTGGAAGGGTACGCAGATCGTCCGCTCGGCGCTCAGGCGCCCTGTCCGTTCCCATGCCGGGCGCAATGCTCGCAGCAGTACACCACTCCAGCCGCTTCCACGCCGTGCCCGATGACCGCGCACTCGCAGTGCGCGCAACGCGGCGCCATCGCGTGGATGGCGCACTCGAAGGAATCGAAGGTATGCGTGGTCGCGCCCTGGGTGACGGTGAAGCTCCTCTCGTAACGGTTGCCGCAGACGTCGCAGGTAGCCATGGGACAGCACCTCGCTCGTTGACCTGGCGCCATTCTCCGTCGCGCTCCGGGTGCCCGGCGGTGAAGAGACGTGGAAGCGGTGTGCACGATCCGCCCGCCCTGCAATGGATCGGGAGCGCCGCCATCGCGGATCAGCGGCGGCACGCGCGCAGCACCTTCAAGGCAGCAGACTCCCATTGCCGGACGCCGCGAAGCGCGCGCAGCGGCTCCAGCTTTCCGGCCCGCCACGCGATGAACACATGCGGGTCGATATAGGACGTGCGGCATACCGCGGGCGTATTGCCGAGCATCCCGGCCACCGACGCGACAACCCGGGCCTGGATCGCCGCCAGCGACGATTCGCTCGCGCCGTCCGGCAACGGTTGCCGCGCCAGCTCGATCAAGGCGGTCAATGTCGCGCCCCAGGTACGGAAGTCCTTGGCGCTGAAGTCGCTTCCCGTCAGCTGTTTCAGGTATTCGTTGACATCACCCGAATCGACCGGCCGCACCTCGCCTTCGTCGTCCAGGTACTGGAAAAGCATCTTTCCGGGCAGGTCGTGGCAACGCCGGATCAGCCCCGCCAGCCGCCTGTCGTCTATCCGCAGGAACTGCCGTTGCCCCGACTTTCCGGCGAAGCGGATCCGCGCCTGTCCGTCTTCGGCCAGGCGCACATGGCGCGTGCGCAGCGTCGTCAGGCCATAGGAGCGGTTGCTGCGCGCATAGGCCGCGTTGCCGATCCTCGCGTAGGTCCGCCCCATCACGGAGACGACCAGGGCCAGCACCTTCTCGCGCGGCAGTCCCGGCATCGCCAGGTGCCTGCGCACTTGCCGCCGCAGATGCGGCAAGGCCTTGCCGAACGCCAGGATGCGGGCGAACTTGTCCTCGCCGCGCTGGCGGACCCAGGCCGGGTGGTAGCGATACTGCTTTCGCCCCTGGACATCACGACCGGTGGCCTGCAGGTGCCCGTCGGCATTCCTGCATATCCAGACGTCGGTATAGGCGGGCGGTATCGCAAGGCGCCGGATCCTTTCCAGGGTCCCACCATCGCGCACCGGACTCCCATCGCCATCCACGTAGCGGAACCCGCTGCCCGAACGCAGCCGCACGATACCGGGCTGGCGATCATGGACATGGCGCAAGGCAACGCCGCGCATGGCGATTGGCGCTCTCTCCCGGGTCGATCCTCGATGACATGCGCCGATTCCCGCGCCCCCTCACCAGGGAGGGATGCTCAGGACAAGCGCGAGGATCAGCGCGATGGCGCCCACGATGATGATCCATCGGCGCGAGGGGAGCCTGCGTCGTTTCATCCTGGAGACCTCCTTCGTCTGAATGGCCGGATGGGACAACGAAGTGCCATGCGGTTGGCGGGTTGGCGGGTTGGCGGGTTGGCGGGCTTGAGCATATGGAAACGCGTATGGCTGCTCGGCCCCGCCCCGCACCGCGGCACCTCTCATCTAGGATTTCTTCCGACCAGAGCCCGACTTCTTGCCGCCGCCATCCTGCTTGTTGACCGTGGCCCAGGCGATGCGTTCGGCGACCTTCTCGGATCGCCCCTGTTTGCGTTCGCTCTCCTCGATGTGTTCGGCCTGCCGCTTCTGCTTGTCCGTGTAGGCGGATTTTTCTCCACGGGACATGGCTGGGCTCCTGTGTGTCTGATGCGCCGACGATGCGCCATGCGACCTGACACCGCAGTCAAGGGATCGTTACGGACGAGTCAAGCGATGTCGCGGCGACGTCGATGCGGCGCGGCCGCCGCCTTGCATCGACCATTTCATGCGCTGGTCATCCGGATTTCCCATCGCATCGACAGCGGATGCCGCATTTTCGTCCGTGGCGCCAGCACCGGGCGGGCCATGCCGGCTTGAGCTGGATCATCGCGACCATGAGCGGAGGCTGCGAATGGAAAACAAGACGCAACGGGCATCCTCCCTTTCCTTCCTGATGGCCTTGGGCTGCATGGCATTGGGCGCATCCGTCGCGGCGTTGCTGCAGGCGCTCTGAACATTCCACCGCCGGCGCCCAGGCCGACGCGTTGCCCTTCGACACCTATCGACAGGCTTCATGGACCCGGTTGTCCCAGTGACTGGACAGGGCGAATCCCCGTTTCAGCCCGGCCTGGCGATAGGCCGCCTCCCTGCCCTCCCTTGCCTTGGCACAGGCATCGACGCGAGGACGCCCATTGCGCTGCCGGAGCCGCACGCCGGATAAACCGGACCTGCCAGCGCTACGCGCCACTCGCCGCGGGCCGGCATTCATCCCCGGCTCAACCGTCGCCTGCGGAAACACGTTCCACGTCTTCGCTGGCGGGCCATCGCAGGGCATCGATTGATAGGACGTCCGCCCCTCCTCGACGCACTTGAACACCTGTGCCTCCCCGGCCGGGTGCATGCCCGCCATCAGCAGGATAAAAAGAGCTCGGACCTTCGCCATCCCCGCCCCCATCGTTCGAATTCGCGAAGCCCAAGCCTGGATGATGCCGGCGCCCTCGTGCATCAGCGCAGCAGGCATTGCCCGGCAGGAAAAAGCCCCGTCGCTGTGTCCGTGAACGGCGCCGCGAGCACGTGAAAATTTTTTTTCACAAATGGCTTGCTAGGCCCGGAAAGCCCCGCTATCATTTCGTTCTCGGCAACAACGGGGCCATAGCTCAGCTGGGAGAGCGCCTGCATGGCATGCAGGAGGTCAGCGGTTCGATCCCGCTTGGCTCCACCACATCCGGACATTAGGCCGTCTGGATCGCCGAAAAAATTTGATGAAGTTTACGCGTCCCCATCGTCTAGAGGCCTAGGACATCACCCTTTCACGGTGGCGACCGGGGTTCGAATCCCCGTGGGGACGCCATTCATCGAAAAACAAAGACCCAGGTTGTTCGGGGTCTTTTTTGTTGGAGAAGTCGCCTGCCCAACAGGCAACGGGAAGAAGAAAAAGCTTCCACTTCAACAGCGAGTCCGGTATCATTCCGCGCTCGAAAATTTGGATACGGGGCCATAGCTCAGCTGGGAGAGCGCCTGCATGGCATGCAGGAGGTCAGCGGTTCGATCCCGCTTGGCTCCACCACATCCGGATATTAGGCCGTTCGGATCGCCGAAAAAATTTGATGAAGTTCATGCGTCCCCATCGTCTAGAGGCCTAGGACATCACCCTTTCACGGTGGCGACCGGGGTTCGAATCCCCGTGGGGACGCCATTCAAAAGAGCTCTGCCCAGGCAGGGCTTTTTTGTTGCCCGGATAAACCGCCGTGCGCGGAAACCTCAGGACACCTGCACGGCCTCGAGCAGCGCCTTGCCCAGTTCGCTTCCCCCATAGGGCTTGGCCAGCTTCACGCCCGCATCGAAAGCCAGGGGCAGCCGGGAAAGCTCCATCCCCGTCGCCACGAGAAACGGGATGCCGCGCCTGGCGAGCGCCTCGGCAACCGGCGTGCTGTCCTCGTCGCCGGCCAGCCAGAAGTCCAGGAAAGCGAGCTGCGGCTGCAGTTCGTCGATCATGCCCAGGGCCATGGCCACCGTATCGGCAACGCCGACGACCTGCAGGCCTTCGCGTTCGAGCTGCAACTGCAGCAGCGTCGCGTTCAAGTCATCGTTCTCCACGATCATCACCCGCATGGAGCGCAGCGAACCCATCGCATCTCTCTTGGTCCCGGTTGGTTCGAGTATAGCCATGGATACCATCGCGGACTTTGCGAAAAACACCGGCGAACACCTGCCCAACCCCAGGGCCGTCCGCTATACTTGCGCCCCTGCCAGCCGAAGTGGCGGAATCGGTAGACGCAGCGGACTCAAAATCCGCCGCCCTTAAAAGCGTGTGGGTTCGAGTCCCACCTTCGGCACCAGCACAGCAGAAAGCCAGGCAGCGATGCCTGGCTTTTTTGCATGCGCCGTCCTTGAAGTCCGCCTCCGGCGCCGCGCACGCCGCTTCAAGAAGAAGACCCCGGATTCCGGGGCCTTCCTTCGCTCATCTGCCTGAGGCGATCACCGCCGGATCAACTGCGGCGCGCACGCGCGAAGGCTTCGGCCAGGGCGTTGTTCGCCGGTGGTGCGGCATTGCCGAGACGCGCGCCACGCGCCGGTTCGTTGCGGCTGCCGTCGCGCCGGGGAGCATTGCCCTGCCCTGCGCTCCTGTCGGGACGCTTGGCGGGCGCCGGGCTGTCGTCCAGGCGCCGGGTCAGCGCGATGCGCTTGCGGGCTACGTCGACCTCCAGCACCTTCACCTTGACGATGTCGCCGGCCTTGACCACGTCGCGCGGATCCTTGACGAAGGTGTCGGAGAGCGCGGAGATGTGGATCAGGCCGTCCTGGTGCACGCCGATGTCGACGAACGCGCCGAAGGCGGCGACGTTGCTGACCACGCCTTCCAGCACCATGCCCTCGCGCAGGTCCTTGATGTCCTCCACGCCATCGGCGAAACGCGCGGCCTTGAACTCGGGGCGCGGGTCGCGGCCGGGTTTCTCCAGTTCCTTCAGGATGTCGCGCACCGTCGGCACGCCGAACGTCCCGTCGGTGAACTGCTCGGCCTTCAGGCCGCGCAGGTAGCTGCCGTCGCCCAGCAATGCCTTGATCGGCCGTTGTGCCGCGGCGACGATGCGCTCGACCACCGGATAGGCTTCCGGGTGCACGGCCGAGGCGTCCAGCGGCTCGTCGCCATCGGCGATGCGCAGGAAGCCGGCGCACTGCTCGAAGGTCTTGTCGCCCAGGCGCGGCACCTTGAGCAGGTCGCGGCGGCGCTTGAACGGGCCGTTGTCGTCGCGGTGGCGGACGATGTTCTCGGCCACGGTCGACGACAGGCCGGACACGCGCGACAGCAACGCGGCCGAGGCGGTGTTGACGAACACGCCGACCGCGTTGACGCAGTCCTCCACGCGCGCGTCCAGCGCCCTGGCCAGCCGGAACTGGTCCACGTCGTGCTGGTACTGGCCCACGCCGATCGCCTTGGGCTCGATCTTGACCAGCTCGGCCAGCGGGTCCTGCAGGCGCCGCGCGATCGACACCGCGCCGCGCAGCGACACGTCGAGGTTCGGGAATTCCTTCGCCGCGAACTCGGACGCCGAGTACACCGAGGCGCCGGCCTCGCTGACCACGATCTTCTGCAGCTTCGGGTTGTCGCAGGCCTTGATGACCTCGCCGGCAAGCTTGTCGGTCTCGCGGCTGGCGGTGCCGTTGCCGATCGCGATCAGCTCGACGTTGTGCCTGGCGCACAGCTGCCTGAGCGTCTGCAGCGACTGCTCCCACTGGCGCCTGGGCTCGTGCGGATAGATGGTTTCGGTGGCCAGCAGCTTGCCGGTCGCATCGACCACCGCCACCTTGCAGCCGGTGCGGATGCCGGGGTCGAGGCCGAGCACGGTCTTCGGACCGGCCGGCGCGGCCAGCAGCAGGTCCTTGAGGTTGTCGCCGAACACGGCGATCGCCTCGGCCTCGGCCTTCTCGCGCGCCTGGTTGAACAGGTCCAGCAGCAGGTGCATGTGCAGCTTGGCGCGCCAGGTCAGGCGGCAGGCATCGAGCAGCCAGCGGTCGGCGGCGCGGCCCTTGTCGGCGATGCCGGCCTTGAGGGCGACCCGGCCTTCGGCGTACTGGTGGCCGGCCTCGGCGTCGCTGCCCGGGTCCAGTTCCAGGAACAGGATTTCCTCGCGGCGCGCGCGGAACAGCGCCAGCAGGCGATGCGAGGGAATCCTCGCCAGCGCTTCGGCGTGCTCGAAATAGTCGCGGTACTTGGCGCCCTCGGTTTCCTTGCCCTCGGCGACGCGCGCGCGGATCACGCCAACCTCGCCCAGCCACTGGCGCAGTTCGCCGACCAGCGCGGCGTCCTCGCCCCAGCGCTCCATCAGGATCGCGCGCGCGCCTTCCAGTGCGGCCTTGGCGTCGGCCACGCCCTTCTCCGCATCGACGAAGCCCGCGGCGAAGGCCTGCGGGTCGAGCGTCGGATCGGCGAGCAGGCCGTCGGCCAGCGGCTCCAGCCCGGCTTCGCGGGCGATCTGCGCGCGGGTGCGGCGCTTGGGCTTGTACGGCAGGTACAGGTCTTCCAGGCGCGACTTGGTGTCGGCGGCGAGAATGTCGTTGCGCAGTTCGTCGCTCAGCTTGCCCTGCTCGGCGATGCTGGCCAGCACGGCGGCGCGGCGGTCTTCCAGTTCGCGCAGATAGGTCAGGCGCACTTCCAGGTTGCGCAGCTGGGTGTCGTCCAGCCCGCCGGTCACTTCCTTGCGGTAGCGCGCAATGAACGGGACGCTGGCGCCTTCGTCCAGCAGCGCGATGGCGGCCTTGGCCTGTGCGGGCTGTGCGCCGATCTCGTCGGCGATGGTCTGCGCGATCTGCTGCGCGAGCTTGATGTCTTGCATTGCCAGGTGCGGGAACACGGTTGCGGAATACCGCATTCTGGCAATGCCCGGACCTCGGCGGTAGCCGTTGACAGGGGGGCCGTAACCTGCCGCCCTGTCGTTGGCTCATCCCAGATGGCGGCTCAGGCGCTGGAAGGCGATGTCCTCGCGGAGATCCTCCAGCACCATCACCCGCATGCGGCCCCTGCCGCCGACATCCATCACCCGCTCCACATAGATTTCCGGACCAGCGTCGGTATCCATGCGGGTCTTGCTGAAGCCATAGGGCACCACGCCCTTCTTGCCATCCTTGCTGCCACCGATATAGAGAACGATTGCCATGGTGACGGGTACTCCTGCTGCGTCTGTAACGGGTCCACTCTAGGTGGAGGTGCGTTACCAGGATGTACAAAAAAGGTTGATGTCCCATGACCGGCCGGTTGCGCTTTGACGACCGGCTTTCCACAACACGGTTCAGGAAAGGCCGGGCCACCAGCCGCGCCCCTGCATCGCATAGCGATCGGCGGCGCGTTCGAAGGGATTGCGGACGCTGACGCCGCCGCACAGCAGATAGACCGGCAGGAACAACGGCCCCAGCACCATGTACTGGAACACGTGCGCGCGTTCATGGTCGCCCAGGCGGACCTGCGGATGCCGGCAGCGGCCGGCACGGTGCTCGTAGGTCAGGCAAGGCACGTCCAGCGTGTCGCCGGTATGCAGGATCACCATGCCCAGCGTGATCGCGCCGCCCGGCCCCCAGGGCCAGCGCTGGAACACCAGCGCGCAGTCGCGGCGATTCCAGTGCAGTCGCGCGCCGGCCGCCATTCCCGCGAGCCCGGCCACCAGGCCGATCAAGGTGTTGGGCGACGTCCACAGCGCGCCCAGCACGCGGCCCAGGCGCAGGCCCCACCTCGCCGCGGATTCATGCATGTCCTGTCACCGGGAATGCCGTCGCTCGGGGAACATCAGGGGCCACGCAGGTGGGCCAGCTGCTGCCGGAACCACGACGCCGCGTCCTGCTCGGCATGGCCGGGACACGACACGCGGTAGGGCTTGCCGCTGATGCTGCTGCGGCTGGCGGCGCGCTCGATGAACTGCTCGGCGGTATCGGCCAGGTCGCGCCTGAGCAGGTAGTCGTACTTGCGCTGCAGGTGGCTGCGCGCCTCGCTGGCCCCGTACCAGCTGCCATTGCGCTGGAAGCGGCAAGCGGAATTCTCCAGCGCCTGCATCAAGCCGTCGATCTCGCGGCGGGCGGCGGCGCCCTGCGCGGCGCCGGCCGTGGCGGAGGCGGCCACCATGGCGAAGCAGACCGGGAGGACGACGCGGCGTCTCATGCGCGCCCGCTCAACCATTCGTGGATGGCGCTCGGCACCTCTCGCTGCGCGCGCGCGGATACGTAGATGCCGATATGGCCGCCACGGAAGCCCAGTTCCGTGTAATCGGCGGTACCCACCTGCCCGCGCAGCGCCCGCGACGCGTCCGGCGGCACCAGGTGGTCCTGTTCGGCGTAGATGTTGAGCACCGGCATCCGCAGGCGCGTCAGGTCCACCGCCTCGTCGCCGATGCGGATGCGGCCGTGCATGAGGCCGTTGTCCTGGTAGAACTGCTTGACGAACTCGCGGAACGCCTCGCCGGCCAGGTCCGGCGAATCGAAGATCCACTTCTCCATGCGCAGGAAATCCTCCAGCGCCTGCCTGTCGTCGAGGATGTCCACCAGCCCCACGTATTTCTGCACGTTGAGCCGGAACGGCTTGAGCATCAGGTAGCTGGCATTCATCAGGTCGGCGGGGACGTTGCCCAGCGTATCAACGAACAGGTCCACGTCCACGTGCCGCGCCCAGTGCGAGAGCATGTTGTCCGGGGTATGGAAATCCACCGGCGTGACCATGGTGATCAGGTTGCGCACCTTGTGCGGGCGCAGCGCGGCGTAGCACAGCGAGAACACGCCGCCCTGGCAGATGCCGAGCAGGTTGACCGGGCCGCCATGCTGCGCGCGCAAGTGATCGACGGCGCCGTCGACGTAGCGCAGCAGGTAGTCCTCCAGCGTCAGGAAGCGCTCGGAGCGGTCGGGATAGCCCCAGTCCAGCACGTACACGTCCTGGCCCGCGGCCAGCAGCTTCTGCACCAGCGAGCGGCCATCCTGCAGGTCCACCATGTAGGGGCGGTTGACCAGCGCGTAGACGATCAGCAGCGGCGGCTGCGCGGACGGCGGCTTGGTGCCGACGAAGCGGTACAGCTTGACCTTGCCGTCGCTCCAGACCTCCTCGCGCTCGGTGGCGCCGTAGCCGACATCCTCCACGCCTGGCAGCAGTTTCAGCCCCTCGGCCAGCTTGCGCTGCAGTTGCAGGGTTTCCTGCAGCAGGTCGTCCACGCCGAATCCCAGCGGCCCCTTCATGCCTTGCCCCCACGCCGCGGCGCAGCAGGACGGACCGCGGCCTTCTTCGCGGTGGCCCTGGATGGGCTGGAGGCCGGCTTCGCCTTGGCCGCCGAAGCGGGCTTCTTCTTTTCCGCCTGGCCGCCACCGCGCTTGGCCGACGCAGGAGCGGGCTCGGCCCTGCCTGCCGCCATGCGCCGCACCCATCGCTCCAGTTCGGCGATGCGGCGGTGGGCGGCATCCATTTCCGTGCGCGTTGGTACGCCCATCAGTTCGCAGGCGCGCTCCAGCTCGTGCCGGGTCGCCGCCCGCAGCCGCATCTGGGTATTGGCCAGATCGGCATAGATGCGCTGGAAATCCTCGGACATGGCGACCGCGGCATAGGCCTCCTCGGCCGCGTCGATCCACAGGTCGAACATCGCGCGGGCGCTGGTCAGCTGGCTGCCGGGCGCTTCGTGACCGGCCAGCTTCGCCTCGAAGCGCTTGAACGCATCGTCCAGCACGCCACGGACCGACCCGGCATACGCATCCATGCGCGCCTGGTGCTCGCGCTGCGTCCGCAGCAATGCCTGCCAGCGCGCCTGATGCTCGCGGGCCGGGCCGAAAGCGGGGGCATTCAGCCAGTCCGCCTCGCCGAAACCGGACTGCAGCGCGTGGACGAAGCTGCGCACCCAGGGCTGGTCGCCCATTGCGCTGCCGCCGCGGGCCGCGTCGAGCATCCAGCGCAACATCGCATCGCCCTGCCCTTCGACGGCTTCGCGCCAGGCGCCGGCGACTTCGCCGGCACTGGTGTCGCGGCCGGCGAAACGGGCCGCGACCTGCTGCATCGTGCCCAGCCAGTCGCCGGCCTGCTGCTGGAAGCGGGCGCCGAGTTCCTGCACCTGCGGCGCCGCACCGGCGCCAGCCAGCCGCGTCCATTGCTCGATGCCTTCCCGCCACGGGAAGCCGGCCCCGGAAGCGGCGGCGCCCCCCTCGGTCATGGCCTGCAGCCAGGCCTCCCAGGAACGCCGCAGGCCGTCGTCGAAACCCGCCCTATCGTTGTCGTCCGCCACGGCCGTCACCCTGTTTCACCATTGCCGTCGATGATAGCAACGCCGTGCGTGCAGGCGGTCAGGGTTTGGGAATGCGCAGGGTCTTGCTGATCATCAGCGAACCGGACAGCGCGAACAGCAGCGCCAGCGGATGCAGCTGCCACGGCCCCAGCTGCCAGGCGCCGCCCCACAGCCGGGCGCCGATCGCCTCGAAGTGGGCGGCCACGGCCAGCACGACCACCAGCGCCAGGCTGGTGGGAATCGGCGTTCCCTCGAAATACGGCACCTTGTCCGACTCGCCGGCGATTTCCTCGGCGGTGACGTTGTAGCGCGCCAGCCGGCTCACGCCGCAGCAGACGAAATAGCTCAGCACCAGCCAGTCCCACCCACCCTGCATGCCGCAGGCGTAGGCCAGCGCGGCCGGCGCGACGCCGAAGGAAATCACGTCGGCCAGCGAATCCAGCTCGCGCCCGAGGGTGGAGGACGACTGCCGCCAACGCGCGATCCGGCCGTCCAGCGCATCGAACACGAACGCCAGCGGAATCAGCGCCATGCCGAACAACAGGAAGCCGCGCTGGCCGTCCTGCAGGAAGCGCATCGCCGCGAACACCGCGCCGGTGCCGCAGAAGGCATTGGCCAGCGTGAACCAGTCGGCCAGCTGGAACTCGCGCAGCATCGAGAAGTGGCGTTTCATCGGCGGGCCTTCGATCCGTGGGAGAAATTGAGCGTAGCGCGTTGTCCGCAATGCTGGCGTTGGAGTGTTGTAGGAGCGACGTGAGTCGCGACGGGGCTTCAATCGGGAAAGCCCTGTCGCGACTCACGTCGCTCCTACAAAAGACGGGCAAAAGATGGGTAAAAGACGGCTACAGCCGCGTGTAGCGCCACGACTGCATGCGTCCATCGCGGTATGGCATCACGCCATGGAAGGGCCGTGGGTCCTCGTCGAACACCAGCGGCAGGAAGTGGCGGTCGCCCTCCCACAGCGGCAGCGATTCGAGCCGGTCCACCGGCACCCATTCCAGCGTGCCTTCCGGATTGGCGTGCAGCGGCGTGCCGGTCCAGTCGTCGATCACGAACACGAAGGCGAACCAGTCCTCGCCGTTCTTGCCGAACCCCGGCCAGCTGATGGTGCCGCGCAGCCGCGTGGTGCCGCATTCGATGCCGGCTTCCTCGCGGATCTCGCGGTGCATGCAGGCCAGCGCGTCCTCATCCGGCTCCATCTTGCCGCCCAGGCCGTTGTACTTGCCCAGATGGATGTCGCCCGGACGGGCGTTGCGATGGATCATCAACGCCTGGGTACCGTCCCTGGAGAGGACATAGCCAAGGGTGGCCAGAATCGGGGTATAGGGCATCGGTATCGAGGGCGGCCGGTGAAAGCGGCAAGTATGACCGATCGTTCCGGGCGCTGGAGGAGCACGATGCAAGGGCGATGTAGGAGCGACGCCAGTCGCGACCGGGGTTTTACCGGTGAGGCCCCTCGCGACTGGCGTCGCTCCTACAGTTGCTCCTGCATCGCTCCTACAGGGAAACCTACGCTACCTCGTTGCTGATGCGGCGCAGCGTCGCCACGCCGTGCCCGCGCTCGGCCAGGTACTCCAGCCACTTGCCGAGGAAGGTGTTCATGCGCAGGCGATGATTGATCAGCTCGTCGGCCGGCGGGTACATGCCCATTACGTCCTGCCAGCGGCGACCGACGTAGCAGTGCGTGGTCTCCACCTGCCGCGCGTCACTGTAGAGACGCACGTAGGCCGAAGGATCCGGCTCACCGGTCAGCGGGTCGCGGATATCGTAGGTCATCCGCAGCTCGACCGTGTAGCGATGGCATTCGATCACGTCCAGTCGCAGGTCCAATCCATCGCCGATGGACGATGCGTACCGCCCTTCGGCCAGGTGGTCGGGGGCGAACAGGCGCATCAGGTGCTGGTAGTTCTCCGCGTACAGCCCCATCAACCAGCCGAGGCGGCTGAGCCGGGGGATGCGGTCGACGCGGGAAAGTGCCTGTGCCATGGGGTGATCGTACACGGCCCGCATCGCCGGGGCATGTCGCCCGGGCGCGTATGCGTCCTCAGAACATCTCCCGCTGCAGTCCCAGCGTACCCAGCACCTTGCTGGAAATCTCCTCGATCGAGGTATGCGTGGTGCTCAGGGTCGGGATGCGTTCCATCCTGAACATGGTTTCGGCGGCGCTCACCTCGCGGCGGCAGACCTCGATGCTGGCATAGCAGGAATTGGGCCGGCGCTCCTGGCGGATCTGCTGCAGCCGTTCCGGGTCGATGGTCAGGCCGAACAGCTTGTTGCGGTAAGGACGCAGGCGCGGCGGCAGGCGGTCGCTCTCCAGGTCCTCCTCGGTCAGCGGGTAGTTTGCCGCGCGGATGCCGTAATGCAGCGCCAGGTAGATGCAGGTCGGCGTCTTGCCGGCGCGCGACACCGCCACCAGCACCACGTCGGCTTCGTCGTAGTTCACCGCGATGCCGTCGTCGTGGCTGAGCGCGAAGTTCATCGCGTTGATGCGGCGGTGGTAGGTGTCGAAATCGACCATGCCGTGGGCCTGGCCGATCTTGGAATGGCGGGCGGCGTTCAGTTCGTGCTCCAGCGGGCCGATGAACGGCATGAACACGTCCAGCACCAGCGCCCCGCTCTCGCCCAGGATCACCGTCAGGTCCGCGTCCACGCAGGAGCTGATGACGATGGGCCGCACCTGGTAGCGCTCGCCGGCGGCGCGGATGCGCGCGGCGGCCTCGCGCGCCTTGTCGGCATCGTCCACGAACGACAGGCGATCGGTCACGAAACTGAAGCCTGAGAACTGGGTCAACAGGCTGTGCCCCACGGTTTCGGCGGTGATGCCTGTACCGTCGGACACGTAGAACACCGGGCGGATCGCCGTCATGCAGGACTCCTTGAAGGGGTGATTGGCCCAGGGTCAGCCGGATGACCAGACCCTGTCCCGGAAAGACAAGCACAAGACAAAGCCATGTCACAAGCTTGTGCCGCCTAGGTGTGCACTGCATCATATTGGCTTCTTCCTACGGACGCGGCCATACCAGCCCGCCTCGGGCGATGGCCTCAACGGAGCATCGCGCTTGAACGAGAACATCCTGTGGTTGCATGAACTGCGCTTGGCCGATCTGGCACGCGTAGGCGGCAAGAATTCCTCGCTCGGCGAGATGATCGGCAACCTCGCCGGCCTGGGGGTCTCGGTGCCCGGCGGTTATGCCACCACCGCCGAGGCGTTCAAGGACTTCATCGCGCACAACGACCTGTCCAAGCGCATCTTCGACCGGCTGGCCACGCTGGACGTGGAGGACGTGACCGCACTGACCGCCGCCGGCAAGGAAATCCGCGGCTGGGTGATCGACGCGCCGCTGCAGCCGGCACTGGACAAGGACATCCGCGACGCCTACGCCAGGCTGTGCGCCGACAACGGCGGCGGCGAAGTGGCCGTGGCGGTGCGCTCCTCTGCCACCGCCGAGGACCTGCCCGATGCGTCCTTCGCCGGCCAGCAGGAAACCTTCCTCAATGTCACCGGCGCCGACGACGTCGTGCACAAGGTCAAGGAAGTATTCGCCTCGCTGTACAACGACCGCGCCATCGCCTACCGCGTGCACCACGGCTTCAAGCACGAGGATGTGTTCCTGTCCGCAGGCGTGCAGCTGATGGTGCGCTCGGGCGTCGGTTCCTCCGGCGTGCTGTTCACCCTGGACACCGAGTCCGGCTTCCGCGACGTGGTGTTCGTCACCTCCTCGTTCGGCCTGGGCGAGATGGTCGTGCAGGGCGCGGTCAACCCGGACGAGTACTACGTCTACAAGCCCACCCTGCAGGCCGGCAAGCCCGCGATCCTGCGCCGCTCGCTCGGCAGCAAGGCGATCCGCATGGTGTATTCGGACGTCCCCGGCGAGCGCGTCAAGATCGAGGATACCCCGGTCGAACTGCGCACCACCTTCTCGATCAGCGACGAGGACGTGGCCGAACTGGCGCGGCAGGCACTGACCATCGAGAAGCACTACGGCCGCCCGATGGACATCGAGTGGGCCAAGGACGGCGTGAGCGGGAAACTCTTCATCGTCCAGGCGCGCCCGGAGACGGTGAAGTCGCGCAGCCACGCCACCCAGATCGAGCGCTTCGCGCTGACCGAGAAGGGCGGCAAGGTGCTGGCCGAAGGTCGCGCCGTCGGCGCCAAGATCGGCGCCGGCGTGGCCCGCGTGGTCAAGACCCTGGACGACATGAACCGCGTGCAGCCGGGCGACGTGCTGATCGCCGACATGACCGACCCCGACTGGGAGCCGGTGATGAAGCGCGCGTCGGCCATCGTTACCAACCGCGGCGGCCGTACCTGCCACGCCGCCATCATCGCCCGCGAGCTGGGCGTGCCGGCCGTGGTCGGCTCGGGCAACGCCACCCAGGTCATCGAGGACGGCCAACTGGTCACCGTCAGCTGCGCCGAAGGCGATACCGGCTTCATCTATGAAGGCAAGCGCGGCTTCGAACGCACCACCACCGACCTGGGCAACATGCCGCCGGCGCCGCTGAAGATCATGATGAACGTCGCCAATCCCGAGCGCGCGTTCGACTTCGGCCAGCTGCCCAACGCCGGCATCGGTCTGGCGCGCCTGGAAATGATCATCGCCAGCCACATCGGCATCCACCCGAACGCGCTGCTGCAGTACGACCGCCAGGATGCGGCGACCAGGAAGAAGATCGACGAGAAGATCGCCGGCTACGGCGACCCGGTCAGCTTCTACGTGGATCGCCTGGCCGAAGGCATCGCCACCCTCACCGCTTCGGTCGCGCCGAACCCGGTGATCGTGCGCCTGTCGGACTTCAAGTCCAACGAGTACGCCAACCTGATCGGCGGCAGCAATTACGAGCCGCACGAAGAGAACCCGATGATCGGCTTCCGTGGCGCCAGCCGCTACGTCGATCCGAGCTTCTCGGCCGCCTTCGCGCTGGAGTGCAAGGCCGTGCTGCGCGTACGCAACGAGATGGGCCTGGACAACCTGTGGGTCATGATCCCGTTCGTGCGTACCCTGGAAGAAGGCCGCAAGGTCGTCGAAGTGCTGGCGGCCAATGGCCTGAAGCAGGGCGAGAATGGCCTGAAGATCATCATGATGTGCGAAGTGCCGTCCAACGCGCTGCTCGCCGACGAGTTCCTGGAGATCTTCGACGGCTTCTCGATCGGCTCCAACGACCTGACCCAGCTCTCGCTCGGCCTGGACCGCGATTCCTCGATCGTCGCCCACCTGTTCGACGAACGGAACCCTGCGGTGAAGAAGCTGCTGTCGATGGCGATCAAGGCCGCGCGTGCCAAGGGCAAGTACGTCGGCATCTGCGGCCAGGGCCCGTCCGACCATCCGGACCTGGCCGAGTGGCTGATGCAGGAAGGCATCGAGTCGGTGTCGCTGAACCCGGACACCGTGGTCGATACCTGGCTGCGCCTGGCCAAGAGCAAGGCCGGCGCGTAAGCCGCGTTCCAGCGCTGGAATCAGAAAAGCCCCGGCTTCAACCGGGGCTTTTTTGCGTCTTGCCCTTCTCCCACCGGGAGAAGGTGCCCCGCAGGGGCGGATGAGGGGACGGGCGAAGCCTCGTGCGGCCAAACATCGTCGGGGCTTCGCCTCCGGCCCTCACCCCAACCCCACTCCCGGAGGGAGAGGGGCTTGAGAGCTGGAACACCGCCTCGTTATTGCTCGTTATTGGCGGTTGCTGCCCGCCTCCAACGCCGCGGTCTGCGTCACCACCTGGCCGTCGATGACCGGCAGGCGGTCGCTGGCCGGCTTGTTGTCCATGCGGACCTTCTTCTCCTGGCCGTCGAAGCGATAGGTGACGTCGTAGCCGATGGTCTGGCTGGCATTGCCCAGCGCGACGCGGGTGCCCGGCTGCTTGTCCATGCGCATGCTGCCGGTGCTGCCATCGGCCTTGCGGTAGGTGACGTTGTAGCCAGTGACGCGGGACGACTCGGACGCAGTCTGCTCGGTATGGCATTGGCGCTCGGTACGCTGCACCACGCGGCCGCCGACATGGCGCTTGTCCACCTGGTTGCCGATCACGCCGCCGGCCACGGCGCCGGCCGCGGTCGCGGCCTTCTTGCCGTTGCCCTTGCCCACCTGGTTGCCGAGCAGGCCGCCGATGACCGCGCCGGCGACCGTGCCGCCGACGTTGCCGTCGCGTTCGGGCAGGCGCTCCTGCACCACGACGTCCTCGCAGACCTCGTGCGGAACGGTGGTGGTCGTGGTCTCGCGCACCGGCTCGCTG
Organism: Pseudomonadota bacterium; assembly: GCA_023399815.1. Taxonomy (GTDB): domain Bacteria; phylum Pseudomonadota; class Gammaproteobacteria; order Xanthomonadales; family Xanthomonadaceae; genus Stenotrophomonas. The sequence goes on from JAEWOJ010000206.1 coordinate 24,207, forward strand.
CCGATCACGGTGGCGTATGCTGGTTCGCTGCGGGTGACCGGCTCGACCTTGAGGACATCGGCGTATTCCAGCGTCGCCTCGCGCGGGGCGACTGCGTTGCCGGCCGCCGCATCATCGGCCAGCGGCGTGGTATCCAGCACCGGTTGCTCGGCCTGCGCCGGGGACAGGGACGCACTCTTGTCGCGGCCGCTCATGAACGCCGCGGTGGCGATGCCGCCCACCAGCAAGGCGCCGGCAGCCACCAGAACGGTAGTCGTGTTGCTCTTCATCTGTCTGCTCCCTGCGGGTCGCCCGCCTGTTGACTTGCGGCAATTCCAGCACGATAAACCTGAACGAAGACATCCATCGCCCTGCCCGCCGCGTGAAAAGCCGGCCGGCTGTCGCAATACTGGACCTGTCGACAGTCCGTCGCCACCCAGGATTCCTTCATGTCCAGCCCCATGCTGTTGCCCTTCATGGAATGGGCGCGCAGGTTGCGCTACCCGACGCTGTTCAAGATCACGGCCACCCTGTTCGTGCTGAGCATGCTGCTGCCCGACCCGGTTCCCTTCATCGACGAAATCCTCTTCGGCCTCGGCACCCTGCTGCTGGCCAACTGGAAGCGCCGCAAGGAACCCGTCGCCGGACCGGTAGTGCTGCCGCGCAAGCGTTGATCCATGCACCTGATAGACAGCCACTGCCATCTCGATGCGCCGGCGTTCGACGCCGACCGCGACGCGGTGGTCGCCCGCGCCAAGGCCGCGGGCGTCGCCGCGATGGTGGTTCCCGCGATAACGGCGGCGAGCTGGCCGGGGCTGCGCCAGGCCTGCGCCGACGACGCCGCGCTCCATCCGGCCTATGGGCTGCACCCGATGTTCCTGGCCGAGCATCGTCCCGGCGACCTGGACGAACTGCGTGCCTGGCTGGAGCACGAAAGGCCCTGCGCCGTCGGCGAATGCGGGCTGGACTTCTTCGTGGAAGGCCTGGATCGGGCCATGCAGCGCCACTATTTCGATAGCCAGCTGCGGCTGGCGCGGGAGTTCGACCTGCCGGTGATCGTGCACGCCCGCCGCGCGGTGGATGAGGTGATTCAGACTCTGCGCCGCGTCGACGGCCTGCGTGGTGTCGTCCACAGCTTCTCCGGCAGCCCGGAGCAGGTGCGGCAGCTGTGGAACCTGGGATTCCTGGTCGGACTGGGCGGGCCTGCCACCTATCCGCGCGCCAACCGGCTGCGCACGCTGGCGGCGACGATGCCGCTGGAATGCCTGCTGCTGGAGACCGACGCGCCCGACCAGCCGGATGCAGAGATCCGCGGCCAACGCAACGAACCCGCACGCCTGCCCGTCATCGCCGAAGCCATCGCCGGGCTGCGCGGGCAAACGGTGGAAGAGATCGCCGCTCAGACCACCGCGAACGCACGGCGCCTGTTCGGTCTGCCGGCCTCACCGACTCCGTAGGAGCGACGCCAGTCGCGACCAGGGCTTTCTCGTCAAAGCCCCACACCGCTCCACAGTCCACATGCACGCCCGGTCGCGACTGGCGTCGCTCATGGGCAACGGATCAGCGTGCCTTCGGCTTGAGCAGCATTTCCAGCACCTTGCCGACCGCGGCGAAGGCGAATGCGCCGGTGATGTGCGTGGCCGCGCCAAGGCCCGCGCCGCAATCGAGCTTGAGCGCGGCATCGGCGCCGAGGTTCGGCCGCAGCCCGCAGACGCTGCCGTCGGCCTGCGGGTACTTCACGTTCTCCAGCGAGTACACCGCCGGCACGCCGAAGTAGCGCTGCGGATTCTTCGGGAAGTTGAACTCGGCGCGCAGCTTCTTGCGGATCAGCGCCAGCATCGCGTCATGCTCGGTGCGCGAGACGTCGCGTACCCGCACCAGGGTCGGATCGGTACGCCCGCCCGCCGCGCCCACGGTGATCAGCGGCAGCTTGCGGCGGCGGCACCAGGCGATGGTCTCGACCTTCACCCGGAAGCTGTCGCAGGCGTCGACGACCAGGTCGAAGCCGCGGTCCAGCAGCTCGGCCATGTTGGAGCCGGTCAGGAACGCCTCCACCGCCTCGACCTGCGCATCGGGATTGATCGCCCGGCAACGCTCGGCCATGGCCACCGCCTTGTTGCGCCCGTACTGGCCGGCCATCGCCGGCAACTGCCGGTTGGTGTTCGACACGCAGATGTCGTCCGCATCGATCAGGACCAGGTGGCCGACCGCCGACCGCACCAGCGCCTCGACGATCCACGAGCCGACGCCGCCCATGCCCACCACGGCCACCTTGCATCCGGACAGCCGCTCGATGGCGCCGGCACCATACAGCCGGTCGATGCCGGCGAAACGTTCGCGCAGTTGTTCTTTCATGCGCGCATTTTAACCGTGGCCGGCAACGCGCCGTGCGTCGTACCATCGGCGCATCTCTCAAGGAGCCAGGGCCATGACCGACCCCAGCCGTACCCCGTCCAATGCATCCCGCTACCTGTTCGTCCTGGTCGCCGGCCTGCTGATCGGCATCGTCGCCACCGTCATGGCGATGCGCGCCATCCAAGCGCGGCAGGACCCGTTCCCCGGCAGCCTGATGCACGTCATGGCACGGCAGTCGCAACTGCTCAACGACAGCCGCAAGCAGAGCCGCTGCACCGTCAACGACACCACGCCGCGCCTGCAGACCCTGCGCTCGCTGAGCAACGACCTCGACCTGGCTTTCCCCGGCCTGCGCGACGACGCCCGTTTCCAGCAGCACGCCAGCCGCTTCCGCGCCACGTTGAACGATGCGCTGGCCGCTCCGCCCGCGGACTGCACCGCGCTGGCCGCCGTCACTGAACAGCTTGGAAACGACTGCAAGGCCTGCCACCAGGATTTCAGGTGAATCGACCCGCGCTTCACGCGCGGTTGGCCCTGCATTCACGCATGAAACGGGAGGATTCCCGCTGCCGGGTATGCCATACCCATCCCTTCATCTGGCAAGGAGAATCACCATGAAGATCCAGTTGATCGCCGCGGGCGCCATCGCCAGCCTGGCACTGGCCGGCTGCGCCACGTCCCCGGGCTATGGCGGCGGCTACAGCAACGCCGGCAGCTACGGCAACAGCGGCTACAACAATGCGCGGTGCGCCGACTGCGGCATCGTCACCCGCATCGACACGGTGGCCTCGGGCCGCACCGCTCCCTCGGCGACCGGCGCCATCCTCGGCGGCATCGTCGGCGCCGTGGCCGGCCACGAGATTTCCAGCCACACCGGCGGCAGCAAGGGCAACCAGAACATTTCCGCCGCCGCCGGCGCCGCTGCCGGCGCCGTGGCCGGCAACAAGGTCCAGCAGAACGTCACCGGCGATTCCTACGACATCCAGGTGCGGATGGACGACGGCCGCGTGATCGTGGTCAACCAGAAGGACCTGGGCGGCATCCGCGAGAACACCTACGTGCGCGTGGTCAACGGCCGCGTGGTGCTGCGCTGATCCTGCGCAGCAAGCCACCGGAAACAAGAAAGGCCCGCTTGCGCGGGCCTTTCTTTTCGCCTTGCGGCCGGATCAGACCGGCTGCACGGCGTCGGCCTGCAGGCCCTTCTGGCCCTGCACGACGGTGAAGGTGACCTTCTGGCCTTCCTTCAGGCTCTTGAAGCCCTGGGTCTGGATGGCACGGAAGTGCACAAACACGTCTTCGCCGTTTTCGCGGCTGATGAAGCCGAAGCCCTTGGCGTCGTTGAACCACTTGACAGTGCCGGTTTCGCGTTCAGACATCTCGACTAACTCCCTGTTGCTCTCTCGTTTGATGGATACGCCCAAGAAGGCGGCTGACTGCAAGGAGGAAGCGAGGTGCAACGATGCAGCAAATCGTGTGATCTACCCATCAGGCCACGATTCACGGTGACCTTGCCAAGCTCAGCGGCTGAAACTTAACCCGACCATAACCAAAAATCAATCGGTTAAAGAAAGGCTTGTCAACCCCTATTGGACCCAGCCCGGATCCCCCATGGACCATTCATTCATCTTGTATCTGCTAGCCGCCCTGCTGGTGCTGGTCGGCATCGCCGGTATCGTGCTGCCGGCCCTGCCTGGGACCCCACTGGTCTTCCTCGGCCTGCTGGTGGCGGCCTGGACCGACAGCTTCGCCCGGGTCGGCTGGCTGCCAATGGTGGTCCTGGGCGTGCTGACCGTCATTTCCATCGTGGTGGACGTGCTGTCCACCACGCTGGGGGCGCAGCGGGTAGGCGCCAGCCGGCTGGCGCTGGCCGGTTCGCTGGTGGGCACGGTCGCCGGCCTGTTCTTCATGCCTATCGGACTGTTCGTCGGCCCCTTCGCCGGCGCCCTGGTCGGCGAATACCTGCACGGCCGCCAGCTCGGCAAGGCCACCAAGGTCGGGATCGGCACCTGGCTGGGCATCGTGCTGGGCGTGGCGCTCAAGCTGGGGCTGGCGGTGGCGATGCTCGGCGTGTTCGCCATCGCCTGGTTCGTCTGAGGCGCTCCCGGGCAGCCGTGACTCCCGCTGCACGCCGCGATGACCGACAATCCCGCCCGATGGACCCCGCCCTGCGGATGCAGGGCGCCCTTTCCCCATGCCGGATGGATTGCCCCCACATGCCCATGACCTGCGCCCGCCCTGTCCTGCTGATCGCCCTGTCGGGCTGCTCCGCCGCCGTCCTGGCGCAGGAGTCCGTGACCACGCCGGCCTCCCCCCTGGCCTGCTTCGCCCTGGATTCCGACGCCGCCCGCCTGAGCTGCTACGACCGGGCGCTGGGCCGCACGCCAGCCGACACCCGCGCCGCCGACGCAGCCGCCAGCGCCGCCCAGCAGACCCTGCGGGAAGCCAAGGCCAGCGCCAAGGAGCTGGACCAGCCGCTGCCGCCCCGCAACGAGCTCTTCGCCCATGACGACCTCGCCTCGGCGGTGGCCAACGCCGGCCGCGGGTCGCTGCTGGACAGCCGCTGGGAACTGGCCAAGGACTCCAAGCTGGGCCTGTTCCAGCTGCGCGCCTACAAGCCCGTGTACCTGCTGCCGGCGTTCTGGAGCAGCAAGCCGAACCGGATGCCGCATTCGCCCAATCCGGCCAACACCGCGACCGAGGCGGAGGCGATGGACGCCACCGAGCTGAAGTTCCAGCTCAGCTTCAAGACCAAGGTCGCCGAGAACCTGTTCGGCGACAACGGCGACATCTGGGTCGGCTATACCCAGAGTTCGCACTGGCAGGCCTACAACAGCGAGATCTCGCGGCCGTTCCGCGAGACCAACTACGAGCCGGAAGCCATGCTCGTCTTCCGCAACGGCTATTCGCTGTTCGGCTGGAACGGGCGCATGACCGGCATCAGCCTCAACCACCAGTCCAACGGCCGCAGCGATCCGCTGTCGCGCAGCTGGAACCGGGTGATCCTGAACGTCGGCCTGGACCGGGAGAACTGGGCGATCATGCTGCGGCCGTGGTACCGCATCCCCGAACAGGCCAGGGACGACAACAACCCGGACATCGAGGACTACACCGGCCGCGGCGACGCCACCCTGGTCTACAACAACCGCAACGGCCACGAGTTCTCGCTGACCGCGCGCCATTCGCTGCGCAGCGGCAGCCGCTCGCACGGCTCGGTGCAGGTGGACTATGGTTTCCCGCTCAACCGGCTGCTGCGCGGGCACGTCCAGGTGTTCGACGGCTATGGCGAAAGCATGATCGACTACAACCACCGCGCCACCTATGTCGGCGTCGGCATCTCGCTGCTGGAATGGTTCTGAAGGCAATGAAGGCAACGATCTGGCACAACAACCGCTGCTCCAACTCCCGCGGTGCCCTGGCCCTGCTGCAGGAGGCCGGCGCGGACATCGAGGTCATCGACTACCTCGCCGATCCGCCCGACCCGGCGACCCTGCGCCAGCTGCTCGATGAAATGGGCATCCCTGCGCGCGACCTGCTGCGCAGCAAGGAGGCCGCCTACGCCGAGCTGGGCCTGGCGGACAGGCTCGACGACGAGGCCGCGCTGATCGAGGCGATGGCGATGCATCCGGTGCTGATCAACCGCCCGATCGTGCGCACGCCCAAGGGCACCGCGCTCTGCCGTCCTCCGGAATCGGTACGCGCGCTGCTGTAAGCCCTCGGCGGCACCGTGGGAGCGTTGCCGGAGCAACTGTAGGAGCGACGCCAGTCGCGAGGGCCTTGCCGGGAAAGCCCCATCGCGACTGGCGTCGCTCCTACGACGATTGCTGCTGCATGCATGGGCGGACTTGTCGCCATTCCTTGCGCACAGGCAGAATCCGGGCGTCCCCGACAGGAAGTCCGTGCATGGCCCGACCGCACCGTTCGTTCTTCGCCTATTCGTCCGCGCTGCTGGGGCTGTTGAGCCTGATGGCGGTGGCCTGCTTCCACTTCCCCGAGTTGTTGACCAGCCGCGAGTTCCGCGCCGTCTACAACGAGCAGTTCGCCCGCCACCTGCTGCTGGTCGGGCTGGCCGCCGCCTTCATCCTCGGCACGCTGGCCATCCTGCGCGACCGCAACAAGCGCATCGCCACGATCGGCGTCGGCTGCGCGACGCTGGCGGTGCTGCTCGGCGGTACCAACGTGCAGTTCGATGCCATCGGCCAAACGCCCTATTCGCTGGGGCTGGACTGGTTCGTGCTGTCGCTGTTCTTCTCGGCGCTGGTGTTCGTGCCGCTGGAACGCTACCTGGGCAAGCGCCCGTTGTCACCGCTGCGCCCGGGCTGGCGCACCGACGTGGCCTACTTTTTCATGAGCCACGTGCTGGTGCAGTTCATCCTGATCCTGGTGACCGCCTCCACCTCCACCATCGCCGGGCTGGCCGTGTTCCCGTCGCTGAAGGCGGCGATCCAGTCGCTGCCGGTCTGGGTGCAGTTCCTGATCGCGGTGTTCGTGGCCGACATGGCGCAGGCGCTGCTGCACCGCGCGTACCACAACATCCCGTGGCTGTGGCGCTTCCACGCCGTGCACCATTCCAGCCGGCACATGGACTGGCTGGCCGGCTCGCGCATCCACTTCATCGAGATCGTGATGACCCGCAGCGCGGTGCTGCTGCCGCTGCTGATCCTGGGCTTCTCGACGCCGGCGGTGAACGCCTACGTGATCCTCGTCGGGCTGCAGGCAGTGCTGGCCCACGCCAACCTCGGCATCCGCTTCGGCTGGCTGGAATACCTGGTGGTGCTGCCGCGCTACCACCACTGGCACCATGCCCGGCAGAAGGAATACATCGACGTGAACTACGCCATCCACCTGCCGGTGGTGGACATGCTGATGGGCACGTTCAAGCTGCCGCGCGACCAGGCGCAGTGGCCGCAGGAATACGGCGTGATGAAGCTGGAAACCGTGCCCAAGGGCATCGTCAGGCAGCACCTGATGCCGTTCCAGGGCGGACGCAGGTTCGAGGATTTCGTGGAGTGAAGCGGGCTCGCAGCCGGCGCTTTCCTGCACGAAGGAGGTGGGGGAGACGCGGGCTCTTCGCAGTTCCGCAGGGCCGCGCCCTGCCCCCGTTCCGCGTCCCGGCCCACGCCAGCGGCACTCACCCGCAATCGCGCCAACGGCGCACTGGCCACGCGGTTTCGCTCCTGGGAGAGAGGCTTGGCCTGATCCGTCAGGTCCAGTCGCCGATGCCCTCGCGGCGGTAGACCTCGGCCAGCGCGGGGCGGTCCTTCATCCGTCGCGCGTGCGCGGCCAGCACCGGCCACGAATCGGTCGGGCATGGCATGTTGCGCGACCAGCGCATCAGCATGGTCAACATGAAGTCCACCGCCGACACCTGCGCGCCCAGCATGTAGGGACCTTCGTCCTGCAGGTGGCTGGCAACCTGCTGCCAGGCGGCCTCCAGCTGCACGCGGGCATGCTCCTTCACCACGTCGATGCTGGCCTCGCCCGCCGGTTCGTGCGGATAGAACCACGCGCGGTAGGCCGGCATCAGCGTGTAGACGCAGAAGCACATCCAGCGGTAGTAGTCCCCGCGCGCCGGCATGCCCGGCGCCGGCGCCAGCCCGGCCTGCGGATGCAAATCGGCCAGGTGCATGGCGATGGCCGCCGACTCGGTGAGGACCTGGCCATCGATCACCAGCGTCGGCACGCGCCCTGCCGGGTTGATCGCGAGATAGCCGGGAGACTTCTGTTCCTGCCGCTCGAAATCGAGCTGGTGCAGCTCATGCGCGATGCCCAGCTCGATCAGCAGCCAGTGCACGACCAGCGAGGCGGTGCTTTGCGACCCGTACAGAACGACAGACATGGGGCTCTCCCCGGCAAACGGTGCCCATCATCTTACCGGCTGGAGCGCACGCCCCCATTGTGGAGCGAAGCCCCGCAGGCAGCTTTCCAGCGCAGGCCCAGGCCCGCGTGGCGCAAGCGGCCATCCGGTGGTGCGTCAGTTGCAGCCGGCAATGCAGCTGTTCAGCCGTTCGCCGCAGACGGCGTTGCGCGAACGGTTCTGGCAGAAGGCCTGCGAGGTCTGGCAGGCGCCGCGCAGTTCCGGGTTGGTGATCGTGTCGCACTGGTTCTGCTTGCCGCCCTCGCCGCAGTCGCCATAGCTGCCGGCGTTGGCCATGCAGGACTGGTAGCGGCTCTGGCAGTAGTTCACGCAGGCGGCGGGATCATCGCGCGGCACTGCCTGCCGATGGCCGCCACATCCCGACAACAACGCCGCCAGCACTCCCGACAGGACGATGGAACCCCGCATGACGTTCTCCTTCTGCTGCCAGCGCGCTGCAATCAGCGTTCGATCACCCGGCCGCCACAAACGGCGACGGCCCGAGCATAGCCCGGGCCGTCGCGGCATCACCAGCGGGACCGGGCAGGCTTACTCGACCACCACCGGAATCTTGCCGATGCGGGCCTGCCATTCGCGCGGGCCGGTCCTGTGCACCGACTCGCCGGTGGAATCCACCGCCACGGTCACCGGCATGTCCTGCACGGTGAACTCGTAGATCGCCTCCATGCCCAGGTCGGCGAAGCCGACGACCCGGGAGGCCTTGATCGCCTTGGACACCAGGTAGGCCGAGCCGCCGACCGCCATCAGGTAGGCCGACTTGTTGTCGCGGATCGCGTCGATCGCCGCCGGGCCGCGCTCGGCCTTGCCGACCATGCCCAGCAGGCCGGTCTGCTCCAGCACCTGGCGGGTGAACTTGTCCATGCGGGTGGCGGTGGTCGGGCCGGCC